>NZ_JABXFD010000074.1 GCF_013372625.1 Actinomadura sp. BRA 177 | reverse complement strand
GGTTGAGGGCGTGGTGGGTGCCGGGAGGGCGCAGGTTGATCGGGTGGCGCAGTTTGGTCGGCGTGCGCCGGGCGATGAGTCTGCGGGGACCGGTGAGGCCAGCGTGAAGGAGGACGGGACGTTCCAGGACGGGGGGCTGGACGACCTTGCCGCGCGGGACGAGGACGCGCGTAGCGGGGGGATGTTCCGGTCGCTGCGGAATCGGAACTACCGGCTTTACGCCGCCGGGCAGGTCGTCTCCAACACCGGGACGTGGATGCAGCGTGTCGCGCAGGACTGGCTGGTGCTTGAGCTGGCGCATGGGAGCGGTACTGCGCTGGGGATTACCACTGGGCTCCAGTTCTTGCCGATGTTGCTGTTCGGGCTTTGGGGCGGCGTCATCGCCGACCGGTATCCCAAGCGGCGTGTCCTGATGCTCACCCAGATCTCCATGGGTGTGCTGGCGCTGGCTCTCGGACTGCTGTCAGTGAGCGGGAACGCGCAGGTCTGGCATGTGTACCTGCTGGCGTTCGGGCTCGGCGTCGCCACCGTGGTGGACAACCCGACCCGGCAGTCGTTCGTGGTCGAGATGGTCGGCAAGCGCGACCTGCCGAACGCGATCGCGCTGAACAGCGCCACGTTCAACGGGGCGAGGCTGCTCGGGCCCGCTGTCGCGGGTGTGCTGATCGCGCTGATCGGCACGGGGCCCGTGTTCCTGGTGAACGCGGCCTCGTTCGGTGCCGTGCTGTTCAGCCTCTACGCGATGCGGGCGGACGAGTTGCATGACGCGCCGGCGGTCAAGCGGGCCAAGGGGCAGCTTCGTGAGGGCCTTCGGTACGTGCGCGGGCGTCGGGATTTGATGCTCGTGCTGGTGCTCATCGGGTTCCTCGCGACGTTCGGGATGAACTTCAACACGACCGTTGCGCTGATCGCCAAGGAGGTCTTCCACACCGATGCGTCCGCGTTCGGGCTGGCGTCCAGCATGCTGGCGCTCGGGGCGCTCAGCGGTGCGCTGCTGGCGGCCAGGCGGGTCGCCAGGCCCCGGCTGCGGCTGCTGGTGGCGATGGGTGTCGTGTTCGGGGCGTTGGAGGTCGTCACCGGGCTGATGCCGACGTACTGGCTGTTCCTGGCGCTGCTCGTCCCGACCGGCATCGCGATGATGACGATCACGACGGCGGCGAACGCGACCATGCAGCTCGGCGTGTCCCCGGAGATGCGCGGCCGGGTGATGGCCCTCTACATGCTCGTGTTCCTCGGCACGAACCCGGTGGGCGCGCCCGCGATCGGGTGGCTGGCGGAGCATTTCGGGGCGCGGACGAGTCTCGTCCTCGGCGGGCTGGTGTCCGCCCTCGCGGCGCTCGCCGTGGGAGCGGTGGCCGCGAAGGGCGAGGGCCTGGTGAAGCCGCGGCGGCTGCGTCCGGCGGAAGGATGACGGCCCGTTCCGCGTGACAACGGGGGCCGTCTGCTGGAAAGCTGGCCGGGTGGCCCTCCGGACGCTCCCATGAGGCTTTTCGTGGCGCTCGTACCGCCACCGGACATCCTGGACGAGCTGGAGGAGGCCGTCCGCCCGCACCGGGACGCCGTGCCCGAGCTGCGCTGGGTTCGGCGCGATCTGCTGCACGTCACGCTGACGTTCCTCGGCGAGGTCGACGACCGCACCCTCGACCGGCTGCTGCCGCGGCTGGAGCGCGCCGTCGGGCGGCACGAGCGGATGGCGCTGTCGCTGGCGGGCGCGGGCGCGTTCCCGGGCAGCGGCGCGCACGCCCGCGTCCTGTGGACGGGCCTGTACGGCGACCGACGCGGGCTGGCGCGGCTCGCCGCGTCCACCACCGCCGCCGGGCGCCGCGTCGGGACGCTGCCGGACAAGCACCGCGGCTTCCGCCCCCACCTGACGCTGGCGCGGTCACGGAGCCCGGTGGACGTGCGGACGCTGATCGAGCAGCTGTCGGCGTTCGCGGGCGCCGCGTGGACGGCCCATTCCGTCCAGCTGGTGCGCAGCCACCTGCCCGGCAAGGACTACAGCCAGGTCACCTACGAGTCGCTGAAGACGTGGTCGCTGCGTCACAGCTCCGGCGGGGGCGGCGCGGGACGGTCGGCGTCCGGCGGCCCCCACGGGACGCCGTAGCGCTCGCAGGCGCCGCGCAGCTCGTCCAGGTCGGGCGGGAACGTGATCTGCCGCAGCACCCGCCC
Organism: Actinomadura sp. BRA 177; assembly: GCF_013372625.1. Taxonomy (GTDB): domain Bacteria; phylum Actinomycetota; class Actinomycetes; order Streptosporangiales; family Streptosporangiaceae; genus Spirillospora. The sequence continues at coordinate 971 of NZ_JABXFD010000074.1, read as the reverse complement.
GGACGGCGCCCACACCACCAGCCGCGGCATGCGTTCCGCCGACTCGTCGATGCCGACGCCGCCGACGCGGTCGCGGGCCAGGTCCCATTCGACCTTGCCGCGCCGGGTGACGACCGCGAGCCCCGCGGACGACACGCGCAGCTGCGACCGGTTCCGGTCGTACAGCCAGTAGCCGAGGAGGCCGATCACCAGCCCGGCGGGCACCGACCAGGCGGCCGTGGCGTTGAATCCGCCCAGGTCGGGGCCGAGCCAGACCGCGCCGAGGAGGGCCACCGCCTCGCACAGCAGCACGCTCATCCCGTACGTCCCGATTCGGGAGCGGCGGGTCGCGTCGAGGAGCGCGCCGGGGGCCGTCGCCGGGGTGGGCGGTGCTGAGACGGAGAACGTGACGTCGGGCGGCCGGGGGGCCGGGACGTCCCCCGCCGGCCCGGAATCCGGGGTCGCGGGAGCCGGCAGTGCGGCCGTGGCCCGCTCGGGTTCGGGCGCGGCGAGCGTGGACACCGCCGAGTGGAACGCGGCGCTCAGGTAGGCGTCGTACTCGGCGTCGTTGACCGGCAGGCCCGCGCGGCGGGCCGAGTCGCGCAGGTCGGTGCGGGAGATCCGCAGCGCCGACAGCGGCGCGGCGAAGAACTCGTCGCCGTCGGAGTCGTACAGCCGGACCCAGGCGTGCCCGCCGATCGTGAGCAGCTCGATGCCGCCGATGCGGTCCTCGGGCATCTTCAGCACGACGTCGCCGGCGGCGTCCGCCCAGCCGAGCCCGCCGTCGGTGACGACGAGCCGCCCGCCGGGCACCTGCGCGAAGATCTCCGGCAGCCCTTCGAGGCCGTAGTCGGGCCCGCGCGGCGCCCGCGCCCCCGGCGTGATCACCCGGTAGCCGTGGTCGTCGAGGGCGTGCGCGAGCTGGAAGCCGTCCAGGCCGTGCGCGGGCAGCCGGGCGACGAGCTCCATCCGGCCGTCTCTCATACACCTTT
>NZ_JABXFD010000016.1 GCF_013372625.1 Actinomadura sp. BRA 177 | reverse complement strand
CCCGGCAGCTGCTCGTCCGGGACGGGGGCCTCCCCGCAGGCCGCGCAGTGGTGGATGGGGAGCGGGCGGCACCAGAACCGCCGCCGCGACACCACCCAGCAGCGCAGCCGGAAGTTGTCGGACGCGGGTCGGGTTCCGCGGGACGCCATGATCTCGGTGATGCGGGCGATGCCGTCGGCCGTGGTCAGCCCGTCGATCGGCCCGGAGTTGACGACGGCGCCGTCGCCGGGGGTGGCGACGCCGGTCTCGGCGGGGTCGGGCCGCCCGGTCTCGACGCCGACGCGGACGGGCAGGCCGAACTTCAGCGCGAAGTCCACGCCGCGCTGGTCGTGCGCCGGGCCGGGCATGACCTCGCCCTGCCCGTACTCGCCAAGCACGGCCACGGGGGCCCAGTCCGGAAGCCACTCCCAGCCCACCCAGGTGACCGCGGAACACCCCAGCAACA
>NZ_JABXFD010000194.1 GCF_013372625.1 Actinomadura sp. BRA 177 | reverse complement strand
GTTCTGGAGGTGGCGCGCGAGGGCGAGAGCGGTGAACACGACGGTCAGGGGGGCTTCGATCGCGTCGCGGGTGCGGTGGAACATGGGCTTGGCCTGCTGGTCCGTCTTGGACCTTCGGATGGACTGCTCGCCGGGCCCCAGGGCGTGGTCGGAGGTGACCTGCCCCCTTGGGGTCATGGCGCCGGCGGGGGTGCTTGTGACGTCGCCCCTTGGCCCTCCTGTGCCGCGGGCCCGTACGTGGCCCTGCGCGGCCAGCACGCGAGCGACCTCGGCGGCCGATGGACGCTCGCCCGGCTGGCTCGCGCGGCAGCGCCCCGCGAGCCCGGCCAGCTCCGCGGGCAGCCCGTCCGCCGGCGGAGCGTCCGGCAGGCATGCGGCCAGGATGACGCCGAATGCCAGCACATCATCGCCCTGCCCGGCCTCCTCGTCCCGCACGTCTCCGGTGACGCCGAGCCCGAGGAGCTTCACCCCGTCCTCCGTGAGGAACACCTGCGCGGGCCTCAGATCGCCGTGGACGACTCCGCAGGTGTGGACGGCCGCCAGTGCGTCGGCGACCTGCGCGCACACGGCGGCGGCCTCCTGCGCGCACGGCAGGCCGCGTTCCAGCCGCGCCGCCAGGGACTCGCCGGCCAGGTACTCGGTCACGACATAGGTGAGGGAGTCCCCGCCGGACCCTTCGGCCTCGCCGTAGTCGTAGGTGGTCACGATGTTGGGGTGGGCGAGCGCGGCGGCGGCGCGGGCGGAGTCCCGCAGCCGGCGCCGCAGCGCGCGCTGCGACCGCCGGACGCCCACGAGCGCCACCGCGACGCGGCGGGCGAGCAACTCGTCGTGCGCGCGCCACACCTGGGCGGGGCCGCGCCGTCCGACGCGGCGTTCCATGCGGTAGCGGCCGTCCAGCCGGAATCCTGGGTCCACGGGACCTCCCCTCGGGCGCGGGGACGGTGTTGTCGCCGCTCAGCAGTACGCAGCGCGCAGCGGAACGGATCGGTCCACGGGCGGACGGCGTCGACGGACGCCCGCGCACGGATCCGCGGGCGAAAAGTTCGGATCGACCGGGTTTCGGCTCGTGGCCGGAGCAGGCCAGCGCGGCATCTTGCCGTTCTCGCGCGGATGTGCGTCCACCGGGACGGACGGTCAAGGGCGGGTCGGCTTCGCGCAGGCCGCGAACCGGAGAAGTCCCAGGAGAGACCCCGGACATTGAAAAGCGGCGCCGGGTGGATACGGGGGCAATCCACCCGGCGCCGCATCATCGGTGTTCCGACGGGGGCCCGGAACACCGGCACGGGCGCTCCGACGGGGGACCAGAGCGCCGGTACAAATCGTACACCGAAACCCCCCGCGGTTAGTCAAGAGAATGTCACGACCCGATTTCCGGTCGCTGTCCGGAATCGGGCTTCTGTCCCGACTCCAGGTCCGATCCGGGGTGCTCGGGCTTCGCCCGGGCGTCGAAAGCGGCCGAGGCCGTCGGCTCGCGCCCCCCGTTCGCGAAGATCACCGCGATGTAGGGGAGCAGCGCGGCGCCGGCCACCATGAGCACCGCCAGCCACCACGGCGCGCCCGCGACCGCGGCGACGACCGCGCCGACGAAGCACAGGGTGCGCACTCCCATGGAGATCAGGTACCGGCGCTGCCGGTAGCCGATGTCCTCCGACATGGGCCGGGGAGCGTCGGTGACCGTGTAGATCTCCGGCTCCCGGTGGTGGCGGGGATTGACCTTCACCTTTCCACGGTAAGCCCATGGAGTCGGACCTGCGACAGCAGACGGGGCAAAACCTCGCATCGGGAGGAACGAGATGACCGATCGCACGTACCGGGTGACGGAGATCGTGGGGACCTCCCCGGAGTCCGTCGAGACCGCGATCCGCAACGGCCTCAGGCGCGCCTCGGAGACCCTCCGCCACCTGGACTGGTTCGAGGTGGGCGAGGTCCGCGGCCAGATCGAGGACGGCGAGGTCGCCCACTTCCAGGTGACGATGAAGGTCGGCTTCCGCCTGGAGGACACCTGACCCCGTGGACGACTGACCCCGCGTGCGTGCGGGGCCCGCCCCGGCCGGGGCGGGCCCCGCACGACGTCAGGACGCCTGGGAGACGGTGGACATGTTGAAATCCGGGACCCGGACGGGCGGCATGGCCGCCCGGGTGAAGTAGTCGGACCATTCGCGCGGCAGCGTCGGGCCGGTCTCGCCCACCTCGGCCAGCCGTGACAGCAGGTCGACGGGGCTCTCGTTGAAGCGGAAGTTGTTCACCGCGCCGACGACCTCGCCGTCCTCGACCAGGTAGACGCCGTCGCGGGTGAGGCCGGTCAGGAGCAGGCTCTGCGGGTCGACCTCGCGGATGTACCACAGGCAGGTCAGCAGCAGCCCGCGCTCGGTGCGGGCGACCATCTCCTCCAGCGTGGCGCCGCCGTCGGGGCCGACCAGGGCCAGGTTGTCGACGGGCGGGGTGGCGGGCAGGCCGGTGCGGTCCGCCGAGTGGCGGGTCTGGGTGAGGGAGGTGAGCTCCCCATCCCGGATCCAGTCGGTGGCGGTGAGCGGGAGGCCGTTGTCGAACACCGACGACTCGCGGCCGGAGGCGTGCGCGACGACGAACGGGGCGCATTCCATGCCGGCGGCGGCCGGGTCGCTGGACAGCGTGACGGGCAGGGGCGCGAGCCGCTCCCCGACGCGGGTGCCGCCGCCGGGGGCGCTGAACACCGTCCGGCCGTCGTGGGCGTCCTGCGCGCCCGCCGACCAGTACAGGTAGATCATCAGGTCGGCGACGGCGGACGGCGGCAGGATCGTCTCGTAGCGCCCGGCGGGCAGGTCGACGCGCCGCTCGCCCCAGTCGAGCCGCCGGGCGAGGTCGCCGGTGAGGGCGGCGACGTCCACGTCGGTGAAGTCGCGGGTGCCGACGCCCGCCCACGCCGAGCCGCCCGCGCCCTTGGCGTTCAGCTCCAGCAGCCCGGTCGGCTGGTCGTGCCGCAGCCGCAGCCCCGCCGACGTCCCGAGGAACGTGGAGGTCAGGACGTGGTTGGCGAACCCGTACAGGCGGCGGTCGCCGGCCTGCGCGGCGGCGAACGCCTCGCCGAGCGCGGGCGCGAACCCCTCGAACACGCCGATGCCGGTCTCGGCGGGGTCGTCGTCCCACCCGCCGGCGCCGGCCGGGCCCTCCGCGCCGGCCGGCCGGCCCGCTCCTCCGGTCTACGTTCGACGCGGCCCACGCTCGGGAGCGTCAATCACGCTGAGCTAGCCGCAGAGCACGATCGACCTCCAGTTCATATCGAACATACCGCACCATCGCAAACTAACACCAT
>NZ_JABXFD010000086.1 GCF_013372625.1 Actinomadura sp. BRA 177 | reverse complement strand
AGGCCGGGTGCTTTACGAGGGGGAAGCGTCGCGAGCGGCGGCCGCCCCGGCGGAGACGTTCGGTGGCCGCACGCGCACCTACGCAGAACTGAACGCGCGGGCGAACCGGCTCTCGCGGCATCTGGTCGAGCAGGGCGCGGGACCAGAGCAGCGGGTGGCGCTGATGCTGCCGCGGTCGGCGGAGCTGGTGGTCGCGGTGCTGGCTGTGCTGAAGTCGGGCGCGGCCTACGTTCCGATCGACCCGGACTATCCGGACGACCGAGTAGCCTACCTGCTGGAGGTCGCCACCTCGGACCTGGTACTCGGCCCAGAGGCGGTCGACGACACCGACACCGAAACCGACACCGACACTGCTACGGCCACCGGTCCGGTCTCATATACACATCTCCGAGCCCACGAAACTCACTCATAACTAGTATGACGCCCACTGCTTGAAAAAAAAAACA
>NZ_JABXFD010000010.1 GCF_013372625.1 Actinomadura sp. BRA 177 | reverse complement strand
CCGCCCGCGCGAACCTGCTGCTGGCCCGCCCGCAGCTGCTCCCCGCTCGCGCCGGGGCGGGCCAGCAGCAGGTTCGCGCGGACGGTCCCGGCGAACACGTGCGCGTCCTGCGCCAGCCCCCGCACCGCCGCCCGCACGTCCCCGGGTGCGTACCGGGCCAGCGCCCGCCCGCCCAGCACCACCGCACCCGACGCCGCCGCGACCTCCCCCGACACCGCCGCCAGCAGCGTGCTCTTCCCCGCACCTGTCTCTAATACCCACCTGACGCCGCCGCCGAAGGGGATAGTGTAGACCTCGGTGGTCGCCGTGTACGTAAAACAGTATTAGACACTAAGTGTGGTCACATACCGCAATCTCTGGTCATTTAACCACTGGCACAATCACAGCTCCGCCCGCGTACGACGTACATCTCAGATAGCCAAGCAAATCGACACAGAACCCAATAT
>NZ_JABXFD010000695.1 GCF_013372625.1 Actinomadura sp. BRA 177 | reverse complement strand
GGTGGGCGGGGGGGCGGGGACGGCGGGGCCGCGAGGGCGGGCGGGTCCACGGCCCGGCGGCCCGGCCGCCGGGGGCGTCCCGGCCGGTCGGCGCGGGGATGCCAGGCGGGCGGGTGGTAGGGGAGGGCGGCGGGGCGCGGGCCGCCGAGGTGGCCGACGGTCCGGGAGCCGAGGTGGAAGAGCGGGCCGCGCCCGCAGTCGGTGGCCGCGGGGGCGGGGGACGTCACGCCGCCCGAGACCCTCACCGGAGACCCGCTGGCGGTCTCGGGCCGGCCGTCCCAGGGGGCGAGGAGGTAGCGTCCGCCGCCGAGGGCGATCGGGGCGGACGGACCGGTGCCGGCGGGGACGACGTCCAGCCGGCCGGGCGTGTAGCGGGCCAGCCGGTCGCCGCGCCGCCTGACGGCGAACGGCGTGCCGTCGAGGCGGCCCGCGTAGAGGAGCTGGGC
>NZ_JABXFD010000123.1 GCF_013372625.1 Actinomadura sp. BRA 177 | reverse complement strand
GGCGGTCTCGGAGGCCGCCCGGCCCGCCACCCGCCGCGCGCTCGCCGAGACCGCCCGCCGGCACGCCCGGCTGGACCAGCTGAACCGCCAGGTCGCCGGGCGGCTCAACGTGCCGCTGCCGAACCGGCCGACCCCGGTCCAGCAGAGCTGGATGTCGGAGATCACCGGCAAGTCCGGCAACGACTACGACAAGACCGCCGTCGCGCGGATGCGGATGGCGCAGGGCCTGCTCTACGCCGAGCTCGGCGCCGTCCGCGCCAGCACCCGCAACACCCTCATGCGGAAGTTCGCCGAGCAGGCGCAGCCGTTCGTCAGCGCGCAGATGAGGCAGCTGGAGACCACCGGGTTCGTCACCGGCGACACGCTGCCCGACCCGCCCGCCGTCTCCGACCCGCCGCCGCCCGCGCCGCCCGGCTCGCGGCGGTCCCCGGCGCCCGCCGCGACGTCGCTGCTGTCCGGCGGCCGGGGCTGACGGCCGCTACCGCCCCAGCTCGCCGAGGAGGGCCGTGAGGGTCGCGCCGAGCGGCGCGTCCACGGTGACCAGGGCGTGTTCGTCGCCGCGCGTCGCGCCCCGGTTGACGATCGCCACGGGCACGCCGTGCCGGGACGCGTGCCGGACGAACCGGTACCCCGACAGCACCGTCAGCGACGACCCGAGGACCAGCAGCGCGCCCGCGCCCTCGGTGAGCGCGTAGCAGTCCCGGACCCGGGCGGGCGGCACGTTCTCCCCGAAGAAGATCACGTCGGGCTTGAGCACCCCGCCGCACCGCTCGCACGCGACGACCCGGAACGCCGCGATATCGGCGTCGGGGAGCACGGCGTCGCCGTCGGGGTTGATCGCGTTCGCCCGCGCCGCGAAGCCGGGGTTCGCGGCGTGCAGCCGCGCGTCCAGCCGGGCGCGCGGCGTCCGCTGCCCGCAGGACAGGCACACGACCCGGTCCAGCGCCCCGTGCAGCTCGATCACGCCGCTCGCGCCGGCCGCCTGCTGCAGCCCGTCGACGTTCTGGGTGATGATCCCCGCGACCAGGCCGCGCCGCTGCAGCTCCGCCACCGCCCGGTGCCCCGCGTTCGGGCGCGCCGCCGCGATGTGCCGCCAGCCGAGATGGCTGCGCGCCCAGTACCGGCGCCGCGCCGCCTCGCTCCCGGTGAACGCCTGGTAGGTTATCGGCTCCGCGCGCCGCCGGCGCCCCGTCTCCCCGCGGTAGTCCGGGATGCCCGACTCGGTGGACAGGCCCGCGCCGCTCAGCACCACCACGTCCCCGCCCGAGACGAGATCGGCCAGCAGCGGCAGCTCGTCCGTCCCCGCCGTGCTCTCCACAACCTGCGTCACTCCTCCATGGTGCACGACCAGGGCGAGTGGGGGACGAAACCCCCGATACCCCTGTGACGCGTGTCACCGGCGTGACAAAAACCGCCAGGAGAATGTGCACGGGGTGGCAAGTTCCGACGATCGCCGCCGCGCTAGCTTCCGAAGCCCCGCGTCTCCTCCGCGGGACCCCCTACCGCGAGGTGAGCGGATGACCGCTGAGCACCGTGCCCAGGATTCCCGTGCCCAGGAGTCCCGTGCCCGAGAACACCGCGCCGGAGTCCTCCGGGCCGACGGGACGCCGCGGGTCGTGGTGACGGGGTTCGGCGTCAAGAGCCCGGCGGGCGGCACGCCGGCGGAGGTGCTCGCGACCGTCCTCGCCGGCAAGTCGCAGGCCGTGCACGTCCCCGAGTTGCTGGAGGCCGGGACCGCGGTGTCGTTCGGCTGCCCCGCCCAGCCGCTGGACGAGGAGCGCTACTTCAGCAAGCCCGAGCGGCGCCGCCTCGACCGGATGACCAAGCTCGGCGTCGCCGCCGCCGACGACGCCGTCGCCGCCGCCGGGCCCGGCTACGGCGGCGACCCCGCCCGGCACGGCGTCTACGTGGGGACGGCCGCCGCGGGCCTGGCCTCCGCCGTCGCGCTCGGCGGCCACGAGCACGCCGGGACCCTGGACCGGGTGCCGGTCCCCGCCGTCCCGAAGATCATGCCGAACGCGACCGCCGCGAACGTGTCCATCCGGCACGGCTGCGAGGGCCCCTGCCTCACCTTCTCCACCGGCTGCGCCAGCGGCGCCACCGCGATCGGCGAGGCCGTCCTCGCCATCCGGGCCGGCCGGATCGACGCGGCCGTCGCCGGCGGCGTCGACGCGATCCTCACCCCCTTCGTGATGGCCGCGTTCGCCCGCATCGGCACCCTCGCCCGCCGCGACCCCACCCCGCACACCGCCGGGCGCCCGTTCGACGCCGACCGCGACGGGTTCGTGGTGGGGGAGGCCGCCGCGTTCCTCACGCTGGAGCGCGCCGACCACGCCGCCGCGCGCGGCGCCCGCGTGTACGGGGAGGTCGCCGGGTACGGCTGCGCCTCCGACGCCGCCCACCTCGTCCAGCCCCGCCCGGACGGCGAGGTCGCCGCGCGCTCGTGACCGCCGCGCTCGCCGACGCCGGGCTCGGCCCGTCCGCCGTCGGGCACATCAGCGCGCACGCCACCGGCACCCGCGGCAACGACGGCGCCGAGGCGCTCGCGATCGGCCGCTGCTTCGGCGGCGCCGCCCCGCCCGTCACCGCCACCAAGGGCGTCACCGGGCACATCCTCGGCGCCGGCGGCGCGCTGCAGGCGATGGTCGCGCTGCTGAGCGCGGCGGACGGCCTCGTCCCGCCCACCGCGAACTTCGCCGCCCCCGACGCCGAGACCGCGCTGGTCGACGTGGTGCACGGCGAGCCCCGGACGATCGCGCCCGCCGCGCCCGCGCTGTCGAACTCGTTCGGGTTCGGCGGGCACGACGCGACGCTCGTCCTCATCCCCGCCTAGCGGCGGGTCAGCGGCCCGGGTTCTCCAGCTGGAAGAAGTTGCTCTGCGAGCCGTCCTTCTTGTGCTCCTGGTAGAGGAAGTTCAGCTCGCGCTGGTCGAACGTGGTGAACCAGTCGTCCCAGGAGATGTGCTCCAGGTTCTCGCCGCCGTAGCCGGGGAAGTCGAACAGCAGCCGGCCCGGCCGGCCCCCGTAGTCGCTGCCCGGCACGGTGGACGGCTCGGCGCCGCGCTCCTCCGCCCACTGGCGGATGACGTCGTGGTCGGTGGTGACGAGGCTCTTGCCGGGCCGCTCCTCGTGCTCGCTCGCCGAGGCGACCTCCTGCTCGTAGCGGTGCTCGCCCTGCACCGGATGGTGCTGCGACTCGCCCATCGCGATACCCCCTTACGCGGACGGTTCGGACTTCCCGTCCGTCCTACCCGTCCAGCCGGGGGCTAACGGCCGGTGCCGGTGCCGGGGCCGCGGGGGCGCGGCGCCGCCGCGGCCC
>NZ_JABXFD010000229.1 GCF_013372625.1 Actinomadura sp. BRA 177 | reverse complement strand
GTCGGGGACGCCGTCAGCCGGGGGTGGCGTGGTCACGGCGGAACGGTAACCGGGACGCCCGACAAAAGGGGCATTTCCGGCGGAAGGCGACCAACTTGTGATCAAGGTTCCGGACGGCCGGGGGAGCGCTCCCCCGGCCGCCCGGCCGCGTCAGGCGAACGGCGGCTGCGGGTCGTCGTTCTCCGCCCTGATCACCTGCATGACCGCGTTGATCAGCGCCAGGTGGGTGAACGCCTGCGGGAAGTTGCCGAGGTGCCGGCCGGTGTGCGGGTCGATCTCCTCGGCGTACAGCTGCAGCGGGCTCGCGTACGACAGCAGCTTCTCGCACAGCGCCCGCGCCCGGTCCAGCTCGCCGATCATCACCAGGGCGCTGACCAGCCAGAACGAGCAGATCGTGAAGGTGCCCTCCTCGGACTCGAACCCGTCGTCGGTCTCCGTCGCCCGGTAGCGCAGGACGAGGTCGTCCTCCGACAGCTCGTCGGCGATCGCGAGGACGGTCTCGCGCACCCGCTTGTCGTCGGCGGGCAGGAAGCCGAGCAGCGGGATCAGCAGCGCCGAGGCGTCCAGCGCGGTCGCGCCGTAGTGGGCGGTGAAGACGCCGCGCTCGTCCAGCGCGTTCCCGAGCACGTCCGCGTGGATCTCGTCGGCGGCGGCCTGCCAGCGGCGCGCCCGGTCCTGGTCGCCGCGGACCCGGGCGAGCCGGGCGCCGCGCTCGGCCGCCACCCAGCAGAAGATCTTGGACGAGGTGAAGTGCTGCGGCTCCCCGCGCACCTCCCACATGCCGCAGTCGGGGGTGCGCCAGGTCGCGAGCGCGTCCTCCACCTGCTTGATGATGATCTTCCAGAGCCGGTCGTCGAGCCGGTCCCGCTTGCGCACGAACAGGTAGATGGAGCCGATGATGGCGCCCCACACGTCGTGCTGCGCCTGCATGTACGCCTCGTTGCCGATCCGCACGGGACGGGCGTTGTCGTAGCCGGTGAGGTGCTCCAGGGTCGACTCGGGCAGCTCCTCCCGCCCGTCCAGCCCGTACATGATCTGCAGCTTGCCCTCGGCGGCCTCGGCGACGTCGGTGATGAAGTAGAAGAAGTCGTTGGCCTCCCAGTCGTAGCCGAGCGTGTAGAACGCCCACAGCGCCATCGTGGAGTCGCGGATCCAGGTGTAGCGGTAGTCCCAGTTGCGGTCGCCGCCCGGCGCCTCCGGCAGCGACGTCGTGGCCGCCGCCGCGACCGCGCCGGACGGCGCGAACGTCAGGCCCTTCAGCGTGAGCGCGCTGCGCTGCAGGTGGCTGCGCCACGGATGGTCGGGGAAGCGGCCCCGGTCGAGCCAGTGCTGCCAGTGGTGGACGGTCCAGACGAGCCGCTCCTGCGCCTCCTCCCACGACGACGGCGCCGCGTGCTCGCTCCACGACAGCGCCACGAACCGGGACTCGCCCTGCTTCAGCAGCGTCCGGGACGTGGCGAGCGACCCCTCGAACCCGACGTTCATGTCGGTGGAGAGCCGCAGCCCGACCCCGTTGCCGCGCGCGAGGGCCTCGTGGTACCCGGCGCCGGTGTGCTCCCACCGCGCGGGCGTCTGGCCGTAGTCGAACACCGGCATGCAGTCGAGCCGGACCTGGACCTGCCCGTTCACGCACCGCACCATCCGCAGCAGGACGTGGTCGGCGTCGTAGTCCGTCGGCGCCCTGCGGTGCGTGTGGGACCGTTCCGTCTCGTGGTGCCACGGGCCCATCAGCAGGGCGTCCGTCACCACGAGCCAGCCCCCGTGCACCCACCAGGTGGTCTCCATCACCATGGTGCCGGGGATGTAGCGCTGCGCGGCGGGCACCTCCACGCCCGCCGGGCCGACCCGGAAGTACCCCGCGTCGCGGTCGAGTATCGACCCGAACACGCTCGGCGAGTCCATCCGCGGCAGGCACATCCACTCGATGTTCCCGCTCGGCGCGACCAGCGCGGTCGTCTCGCAGTCGGACAGGAACCCGAAATCGGCTATGGGGGCGAACGGATCTCCCGCCCGGCCGCCGGCGACCTTAGGCCTCACGACCTCACCTCCTCGTTGTCCATCATTCCCTCTTCCAGGCCGTGGGCGCGCCATGGGTGCGCGACGCCGCCCGCGGCCGCGGTGTGGTCTTGGTCTCCCCATTGGAATAGACCACTATCTGCGGTCTGAGCTGGGATAACTCCCCTCGGGGGACCGGGCGCCGAGGAACCGTCCGCAGCGCGGGTACAGTCCCGGCAAACAGGGCAGCGGACCCGCTTCTGCCTGGGGGAACGCGACGGAGCGCGCCCCTGGGGCGGATGGGCCGGAACTGTCACTGGGTGGAACCGGAGCGAGAAGGAGCTCCCCGTGCCGAAGTTCGTGTACGACTTCACTGAGGGAAACAAGGACCTCAAGGATCTGCTGGGCGGCAAGGGCGCCAACCTGGCCGAGATGACCAACCTCGGACTGCCCGTGCCTCCCGGGTTCACGATCACCACGGAGGCCTGCCGGCACTACCTCGAGCACGGGAACCTGCCCGAGGGGCTGGCGGACGAGGTGAACGCGCACCTCGCCGGGCTGGAGTCCGCGATGGGCAAGAAGCTCGGGCAGAGCGACGACCCCCTGCTGGTCAGCGTGCGCTCCGGCGCCAAGTTCAGCATGCCGGGGATGATGGAGACCGTCCTCAACGTCGGGCTGAACGACGAGTCCGTGCACGGGCTCGCCGCGCAGGCGGGCGATGAGCGGTTCGCGTGGGACTCCTACCGGCGGCTGATCCAGATGTTCGGCAAGACCGTCCTGGACATCGACGGCGATCTGTTCGAGGACGCCATCGAGGAGGCCAAGCGGGCCCGCGGCAGCGACAACGACGCCGACCTGGTCGCCGACGACTTCAAGGGGCTCGTCGACCGGTTCAAGGCCATCGTGCGAGAGCAGGCCGGACGGGACTTCCCGACCGACCCGCGCGAGCAGATGGACCTCGCCGTCAAAGCGGTGTTCGACTCGTGGAACGCCGACCGGGCGATCCTGTACCGGCGGCAGGAGCGCATCCCCGTCGACCTCGGTACCGCCGTCAACATCTGCTCGATGGTCTTCGGCAACATGGGCCTGGACTCCGGGACGGGCGTCGCGTTCACCCGCGACCCCGCGTCCGGCCAGCAGGGCATCTACGGCGACTACCTGCAGAACGCGCAGGGCGAGGACGTCGTCGCCGGCATCCGCAACACGGTGCCGCTGACCGAGCTGGAGCGCATCGACAAGGCGTCCTACGACCGGCTTCTCGAAATCATGGAGACGCTGGAGAACCACTACCGCGACATGTGCGACATCGAGTTCACGATCGAGCGCGGGAAGCTGTGGATGCTGCAGACCCGAGTAGGCAAGCGGACCGCCGCCGCGGCGTTCCGCATCGCCTGCCAGCTGCTCGACCAGGGGCTCATCGACGTGGACGAGGCCGCCCGCCGCGTCACCGGCGACCAGCTCGCGCAGCTGATGTTCCCCCGGTTCGCCAGCAAGGTGGACGGCGTCCAGAAGCTCACCAAGGGCATGAACGCCTCGCCGGGCGCCGCCGTCGGCAAGGCCGTGTTCACCTCCGAGCGCGCCGTGGAACTCGCCGAGCGGGGGGAGGACGTGATCCTCGTCCGCCGCGAGACCAACCCCGACGACCTCGCCGGCATGGTCGCGGCCAAGGGCGTCCTGACGTCGCGTGGAGGCAAGACGTCGCACGCCGCCGTCGTCGCGCGCGGCATGGGCAAGACGTGCGTGTGCGGCGCCGAGGAACTGGACGTCGACGTCAAGAACGGGCACTTCACCGCGCCCGGCGGCGTGACCGTGAACGAGGGCGACGTCATCTCGATCGACGGGTCGTCCGGCGACGTCTACCTCGGCGAGGTGCCCGTCGAGGACTCGCCCGTCGTCCAGTACTTCGAGGGCGAGCTGTCCCCGGACGGCGACGACCTCGTCAAGGCCGTCGACCGCGTCATGAAGCACGCCGACGCGCGCGCCGCGCTGCAGGTCCGCGCGAACTCCGACAACCTGGAGGACTCCGCGCGCGCCCGCCGCTTCGGCGCCGTCGGCATCGGCCTGTGCCGCACCGAGCACATGTTCCTCGGCGACCGCCGGCAGCTCATCGAGAAGCTCGTCCTCGCCGAGGACGACGCGGAGCGGCAGGCGGCGCTGGACGCCCTGGAGCCGCTGCAGAAGAGCGACTTCGAGGGCATCTTCGAGGCCATGGACGGGCTGCCCGTCACGATCCGGCTCATCGACCCGCCGCTGCACGAGTTCCTGCCCGACCTCACCGAGCTGTCGGTGCGGGTGGCGCTCGCGGGCGACGGCGCGGATGCCAAGGACCGCAGGCTGCTGGAGGCGGTCAACCGGCTGCACGAGCAGAACCCTATGCTCGGACTGCGCGGCGTGCGGCTCGGTTTGGTGATTCCCGGCCTGTTCGCCATGCAGGTGCGCGCGATCGCCGAGGCCGCGGCGGCGCGCAGGAAGGCGGGCGGCGACCCGCGCCCGGAGATCATGATCCCGCTCGTCGGCGCCGTGCAGGAGCTGGAGGCCGTCCGCGACGAGGCCCGCGGCATCCTGGACGGGGTGAAGAAGGCCACCGGGGTGGACGTCCCGGCGCTGATCGGCACCATGATCGAGCTGCCGCGGGCGGCGCTGACCGCCGGGCAGATCGCCGAGGCCGCCGAGTTCTTCTCCTTCGGCACCAACGACCTCACCCAGACGACGTGGGGCTTCTCCCGCGACGACGTCGAGGCGGCGTTCTTCTCCCGCTACCTCGAACTCGGCATCTTCGGGGTGTCGCCGTTCGAGACCCTCGACCGGGAGGGCGTCGGGCGGCTCGTCCGCATCGCCGCCGAGGAGGGCCGCAAAGCGCGGCCCGGCATCAAGCTCGGCATCTGCGGCGAGCACGGCGGCGACCCCGACTCGGTGCACTTCTGCCACGAGGTCGGCCTGGACTACGTGTCCTGCTCGCCGTTCCGCATCCCCGTCGCCCGGCTGGAGGCCGGCCGCGCGGCGATCGCGGCGGCGGACGCGCCGGGAGGGAGCGACAGCCGCTGACGCGGCGCACCGGCGGCCGGTTCCACCTCACGCGATGGATCGGCCGCCGGGCGGGCATGACATCGGCGACAGGTCGTATTCGCGAACTTCAGGCGCGTGCCGGACCATCTCAATAGTGTGTCCGATGCGATGACGTTGGAAGTGGAATTGCCGGAGCCCGAGAATGAAGAGCCCGCCGCCGAGGAGCGCGAGGACCGCCCGCGCAGGCGCCGGCGGTCCCCGTGGTTCACGATCCCGGTGAGCGTCGTCCTCGGGCTGCTCGCCATCGCCGTGCTGACCCCGCTGACCGTCGGCGCGCGGATCTGGTACCAGGCCCGGCAGGACGAGCGCCCCCGCTCCGACGCGATCATCGTGCTGGGCGCCGCGCAGTACAACGGGGTGCCGTCCCCGACGCTGAAGTGGCGGCTGCAGCACGCGCTGGAGCTGTACCGGGACGGCGTCGCGCCCGCCATCGTCACCGTCGGCGGCAAGGCGCCCGGCGACAACTACACCGAGGCCGGCGCGGGCCGCGCATGGCTGATCAAGGAGGGCGGGGTCCCCGCGTCCAAGGTCTTCGCGGTGCCCGTCGGGCGGGACACGCTGGAGAGCCTGAAGGCCGCGGGCAAGGAGTTCGACCGGCACCACTGGGACTCCGCGGTGATCGTCACCGACCCGTGGCACGGGCTGCGGTCCAAGAAGATGGCCGCGGACCAGGGCATCGAGGCCGCCGCCTCGCCGACCCGCAGCGGGCCGAGCGTGCAGACCCGCGACACCCAGTTCAACTACATCGTGCGGGAGACCGGCGGATACCTGTCGTACGTGCTGCTGGGCAGGAGCGTCCAGGTGCCGGACGAGACCATCAAGCGCATCCGCATCGACCCGTCCGGGACGCCGGCCCCGGCGTCCTCCGCGTCGCCGAGCCGCTGACCCGGCGACCTGCCGAATCTGATCGTGCCCGCTTACCCTGGATAGGGCCATGACGAGCAATATCACTGCGGGCTACACCGCGCGCGACGTGCTGCGGTGGGCGCCCGAACCGGCCAAGCGCCGCGACCGGACGGCCTTCGAACGCGACCGCGCCCGCGTCCTGCACAGCGCCGCGCTGCGGCGGCTGGCCGCCAAGACCCAGGTCGCCTCGCCGGGCGCGGACGCGGCGGCCGACACCGTGCAGAGCCTGCGCACCCGGCTGACCCACTCGCTGGAGTGCGCCCAGGTCGGCCGCGAGCTGGGCAAGTCCCTCGGCTGCGACCCCGACCTGGTCGAGGCGGCGTGCCTGTCGCACGACATCGGGCATCCGCCGTTCGGCCACAACGGCGAGTACGCGCTGGACATCGTCGCGCGCGACTGCGGCGGCTTCGAGGGCAACGCACAGAGCCTGCGCGTCCTGACCCGGCTGGAGCCGAAGTCGTTCGCGCCGGACGGCCCGCCCCTGCACGGCCGCAGCGTCGGCCTGAACCTGACCCGCGCGGCGCTGGACGCCGTGATGAAATATCCCTGGAGCAGGGACTCCTCCCGAGCCCACGCTCCCCACGCGAGTGGGGGTGGTCCGTTCGGCGTCTATCAGGACGACATGGACGTTGCCAACTGGGTTCGGGAGGAGGCTCCGGAGGGGCGCCCGTGCTTCGAGGCCCAGGTCATGGACTGGAGCGACGACGTCGCCTACTCCGTCCACGACCTGGAGGACGCGCTGGTCGCCGGGCACGTCGACTTCGTCCGGCTCGCCGACCCGGCCGAGCGCCGGCTCGTCGCCGCCACCGCGGAGAAGCTGTACTGCCCGGGCGCCGACCTCGCCGAGCTGGAGGAGCGCTTCGCGGTGCTGCTCGCCGAGCCGTGCTGGCCGGACCGCTACGACGGCACGCCGCGCAGCCTCGCCGCCCTGAAGAACCTGACCAGCACGCTGATCGGGCGGTTCTGCCTGGCCGCCGAGGCCGCGACGCGGGACGCCTACGGCGGCCGGCCGCTCACCCGGTACGCGGCGGAGCTGATCGTCCCGCGCGTGCCGCGGATGGAGAACGCGCTGCTCAAGGGCATCACGGCGCACTACGTGTGGATCAGCCACGAGGAGGTCAGGGCCCGGCAGCGGACGCTGATCACCGAGCTGGCCGAGATGATGCTCGCGGGCGCGCCCGGCACGCTCGACCCCGGGTTCCGGGAGGCGTTCACGGACGCCGCCGACGACGCCGCCCGGCTGCGCGCCGTCATCGACCAGATCGCTTCGCTGACCGATCTTTCCGCGATGGCGCGGCACCGGATGCTGGGCGGCCGTCCGCGCTGATCCGCGCACCCGCCGGCGCGTCGCGGCGGGTGAACACGCCTGGACGCGCCAGGCGGCGGCTCTTGTCTCGTCACATGGGGCGCTGTAGGGATGGCTACAAGCCAACTACAGGAGGTCGCCATGCCCGAGGAGACGTTCGTCATCGCCGGCGCGAGCCTGGCCGGAGCCAAGGCGGCGGAGACGCTCCGCGAGGAGGGTTTCGCGGGCAGAGTCCTGCTGGTGGGGGACGAGATCGAGCGGCCGTACGAGCGTCCGCCGCTGTCCAAGGGCTTCCTGCTGGACAAGGAGGCCCGCGACAAGGCGCACGTCCACGAGGCCGACTGGTACGACAAGCACAACGTGGAGCTGCGGACCGGCACGTCCGTCGCCTCGATCGACCGGGCCGCGCACCAGGTGACGCTCTCCACCCGGGAGCCGATCTCCTATGACCGGCTGCTGCTGGCGACGGGCGCGTCCCCGCGGCGGCTGGAGGTGCCCGGGTCCAAGCTGCAGGGCATCCACTACCTGCGCACGATGGCCGACTCGGCGGCGCTGAAGCAGGCGCTCGCGCACGGCGGCCGGCGCGTCGTGGTGGCGGGGGCCGGCTGGATCGGGCTGGAGACGGCCGCCGCCGCCCGCTCCTACGGCAACGAGGTGACGGTGATCGACCCGGAGCCGACGCCGCTGCACGCCGCGATGGGCCCCGAGCTCGGCGGCGTGTTCGCCGACCTGCACCGCGAGCACGGCGTCATCCTGCGGCTCGACGACGGCGTGGCCGGGTTCTGGGGCGCCGGGCAGGTGTCGGCCGTCGTCACCTCCGGCGGCGCCGAGGTGCCCGCGGACGTGGTGATCGTCGGCATCGGGGTGCGGCCCAACACCAGGCTCGCGGAGGAGGCGGGCCTGGACGTCTCGGACGGTGTCCTCGTCGACCAGTCGCTGCGCACGTCCGACCCCGACATCTTCGCGGCCGGCGACGTCGCGAACGCCTACAACCCGCTGCTCGGCCGCCGGATCCGCGTGGAGCACTGGGCGAACGCGCTGAACGGCGGGCCCGCCGCCGCCCGCGCCATGCTCGGCCAGGACGTCGTCTACGACCGGATCCCGTACTTCTTCAGCGACCAGTACGACCTCGGCATGGAGATGTCCGGCGTCGCGGCGCCGGGGGAGTACGATGAGGTCGTGTACCGGGGGGACCGCGAGTCCCGGGAGTTCATCGCGTTCTGGCTGTCCGGCGGCCGGGTCGTGGCCGGGATGAACGTCAACGTGTGGGACGTCACCGGGGACGTCCAGGCGCTGATCCGCTCGGACCGCCCGGTCGACCCGGCCCGCCTCGCCGACCCGAAGACGCCGCTGGCCGAACTCGCCTGAAGCCCCGGTGCCGCGGGGCCCGCCGCCGGTGGCCCCGCGGCGCCCAGTGATCTTTTAGCCGGGTAGTGCCTTTCGCATATGTCCTACTCAGGTAAGGTCTGGGCGAGTGAGCACTGTGCAGCGGTCAAGACCGGTGGAAACGGTCTCGTCCGCCCCGGCGTACCGGACATTCCTCCGCGAACTGCTGAGCTTCGGCTTCGTGGGGTGCGTCGGCACGCTCATCATGATCTTCGGCGCGAACCTGATGCGCGCGTGGCTCGGCGGCAGCCCGGTCACCAGCGTGGTCGTCCCGGCCATCGTGTCGACGCTCACCTCCTACCTGCTCAACCGGCACTGGACGTTCCGGCACCGGGACAGCGACGGCTCCGGCCGGGAGGTCGCGATCTTCTTCGCGCTGAACGGCGTCGGGCTGCTCATCCAGGTGCTGTGCACCGGCTTCACCTACTACACGCTCGGCCTGCACGGCGGCATCGCCTACAACCTCGGCCTCCTCGCCGGCGTCGGCCTCGGCTCGGCGTTCCGCTACTGGTCGTACAAGAAGTGGGTGTTCACCCCCGCGACCGCGTGAGCGCGCCTCAGCGGCCCGCCGGGACGATCTTCCCGGTCTGCGTCAGCGCCTCGCCGAGGACGCCCGCGAGGTCCTGCCCGGTGCCCTGGGAGAAGATCACCTGGTCGATGCCGCGCTCGGCGAGCCGCCCGACCTTGTCCACCGCCTCGTCCACGGACGGCTTGCCGGTGAACAGCGCCAGGGAGGTCTTCTCGATCTCGGCGTAGTCGCGCCCCTCGCGCTCGCAGTGCTCCCGCAGGACGTCCAGCTTGCGCGGCAGCTCGTCGCCGTCGAAGAGGTTGCACGCGTCGGCGTACTTCGCGACGAACCGGAGCGTCTTCTTCTCCCCGCCGCCGCCGATCAGGACGGGCGGGTGCGGGGTGCGCAGCGCGGGCGGCGAGTTCAGCGGCCGCTCCAGCGAGTAGTGCTCGCCCTCGAACGCCGACTCGTCGCCCTTCCACATCTGGTGGGCGATCCGCAGCGTCTCCTCCAGCCGCTCGAACCGCTCGGCCACCGGCGGGAACCGGACGCCGAGACCGCGCGACTCCTCCTCGTTCCACGCCGCGCCGATGCCGAGCCACGCGCGGCCGCCCGACAGGACGTCCAGCGTGGTCACGGTCTTGACCAGGACGCCGGGATGCCGGTAGGTGACGCCGGTGACCATCGTCCCGAGGGTGATCCGCTCGGTCAGCGCCGCCGCGTAGGCGAGCGCGGAGTAGCCCTCCAGCATCGGCTCGTCCGCCGGGCCCACCATGTCGATCTGGAAGAAGTGGTCCATCACCCAGAGCGAGTGCAGGCCGCCCTGGTCGGCCTCGCGGGCCATCCGGCCGAACGTCGGGGCGATCTGCTCCGGCCCGCCGGGAAAGGTGAAGCTGGGAACCTGAAGTCCGATGCGCATGGCGTTCCTTCCCTAGTCGCCGTCCCTCCCACTCTGCGACCTGGAGCGTGCTCCAGGTCAAGCGGCCCCGCCGGGCCGACGTCGACGGGCCGACATTGACCTGGAGTGCGCTCCAGGTGGGATCCTGGAGGGCGTGAGCTCCTACTCTCCAGGCGAGACCGCCGAGAAGAGCGGTTTCACCCTCGACACACTGCGCTACTACGAGAAGATCGGGCTGCTGTCGGGCATCGCGCGGAACGCGTCCGGACGGCGCGTGTTCAGCGACCACGACCTCAACTGGCTGTCCCTGCTGCGCTGCCTGCGCGAGACCGGGATGCCGATCGCGGAGATGCTGCGCTACTCCGAACTGGCCCGCAGCGGCGCCGACACCGTCCAGGAACGGCTCGAACTGCTGCAGGACCACGACCGCCGGGTGGAGGAGCAGATCGCCACGCTCCGCGAGCAGCAGAAGCACATCAAATGGAAGATCGGCTTCTACCAGGACACGGTCTGCCAGTCCGCCCCCGTCTGACCGAGCATCCGCTCGGCCCGCGCCCACGTCTCCGCCGGGTCGAACGAGTCCGCCCGCCAGGGGCTTCTCAGTGCCATGAGGGGTCCCGTCCCAGCAGGGCGAGCAGGCGCTCCTTCGGCGCCGCGCCGCCCGGGGACGGCAGGGTCGCGCCGAACGACTCGCCGGGGCCCCGGCTTTCCCCGGGCACGAGCACGGCGACCTTGAGGGACGCCTCGACGAGGTCGCCCGCAGGCTCCCACGGGGCGCCGATCGCGGCGGCGACGTCCCACGCGTGGACGACCAGGTCGACGAGGTGGAAGCTGACCGCCAGCGCGGCGGGGAAGCGCCCGCCGAGTTCGGGGAGGGCCGGCTCGGCGTCGAGGGCGACGTCCGCGAACGCGCGCGCGACGAGGTCGGCGGAGTCGCTGGCGGCGGCATAGTGGTCGTCGCCGAGGTCGCCGCCGCGCCAGGCGGACAGCCGGTCGCCGTCGCCTCGGGCCGCCGCGGCGAAGCCCTGGTCCTGGCTCACCTGGTGGCGCAGCAGGCCGTGCAGGCGTCCAGTCCGGGCACGGCGTGGGCCGCGCGAGCGCGTCCGGCTTCACCTGCGCGACCGTGGACAGGTACAGGTCCGCCGCCTTCCGGTCCAGGGGACGCAGGTCGGTGGTCATGAGTTCGGTCAGAACGTCCATGCGGCCCACGCTAGGAACCCGCAGCGGCCCAGGTACAGGGCCAAAAACGCGCGAAATGACTGAGCCGATTTAGGCTGGGGACGTGGATCTGCACGTGAGCCTGGTGGGCCGCCGCGACCTCGCCGGGCAGATCTACGCGCAGCTGCGGGCGGCGATCCTGGACGGGCGGCTGCGCGCCGGCGAGGTGCTGCCGCCGACCCGGGAGCTGGCGCGCCGGCTCGCGATCTCCCGCAACACCGTCGGCGTCGCCTACGACCGGCTCACCGCCGAGGGCTTCCTGACGAGCCGGGTGGGCGCGGGGACGTTCGTCCGGGAGACCGGCTCGGTCGCGCGCGGCGCCCCGGCGGCGTCGCCGCTGCGCCCGCGCCGGGTGTGGGACGAGGTGTCGGTGTGGCCGCCGCCGATGCCCGGCATCAGGTGGGACTTCCGCGCCGGGCTGCCCGACGCGGCGCTGTTCCCGTACGAGGCGTGGCGGCGGATCATGGCGGGCGTCCTGCGCCCGTCCGGGCTCGGCTCGGCGGGCGACCCGGCCGGGCTGCCCGCGCTGCGCGAGGCCGTCGCCCGGCACATCGGGGTCTCCCGGTCGGTGCGGGCCGGCGGCGGCGACATCGTGGTGACCGAGGGCGTCCAGCAGGCGCTCGACCTGATCGTCCGGGTGCTGCTCGAACCGGGCGACGTGGTGGCCGTCGAGGACCCGGGGTACCCGCCGGTCCGGATGCTGCTTGCCGCCGCCGGGATGCGGGTCCGGGGCGTGCCGGTCGACGCGGAGGGCCTGCGGGTGGACGCGCTGCCCGGTGACGCGCGGGCGGTGTACGTCACGCCGTCCCACCAGTTCCCGCTGGGCATGCCGATGTCGCTGCCGCGCCGCCGGGCGCTGCTCGACTGGGCGCGGCGGCGCGACGTGGTGATCGTCGAGGACGACTACGACACCGAGTACCGGTACGGCGGGCGGCCGATCGAGCCGCTGCAGAGCCTCGACGAGGACGGCCGCGTCCTCTACACCGGAACCTTCTCCAAGATCATGCGGCCGGTGCTGCGGCTCGGGTTCCTGGTGGCGCCCCCGGCACTGCACCGCGCGTTCCGGATGGCGCGGTACGTCTCGTCCTGGCACGCCGAGCTGCCAGCGCAGGCGGCGCTCGCCCGGTTCATCGACGAGGGCCTCCTCGCCCGGCACGTCCGCAGGTCGCGGCGCGAGTACCGGGCCCGGCACGAGTGCGTCACCGAGCTGCTCGGAGAGCTCTTCGGCGACCGGCTGACGATCGTCCCGGCGGAGGCCGGGCTGCACCTGAGCGCCACTTTCGCGGCCGGGACGGACGACGCCGCGATCGCCGCGCGGGCGCTCGGCGCGGGCGTCGGGCTGTTCGCGCTGTCGGAGTTCGCGGTCACCGGGCCGGCCGCCCCCGGGCTCGTCTTCGGCTACGGCGCGGTGCCGCTGCCGCGGATCGAGGCGGGGCTGCGCAGGCTGCGCGAGGTCGTCCCGTGACTAGCGCTGGACGGGGGTGACGCGGCGGCCGTCGGCGCCGAAGAACAGGACGCGGCGCAGGTCCACGGTCAGCGCCACGTGGTCGCCCCGGTTGGGGCGGTTGCCGGGCGCGATGCGGAACACCAGGTCGGACCGCCGGTGGTGGCCGGAGTGCTCCTCGGCGACGTACTCGTCGCGGGGCGGCCGGCCGAGCATGTCCCGCATCCGGTCGCGCCAGCCGGGCCGCTCCGGCTCGTAGGAGCGCGCCTCCGGCGGCCGCCCGATCTCGGTCGCGTCGACCGTGGGGATGCCGGCCTCGGCGTAGGCGAGCCACTCGTGGCCGTGGAACTCCAGCGCCCGGACCTGCCCGGACAGGACGGTCCCGTGCGGGGCCGGCGAGCCGGGGGCGATCGGCACCAGGGTGTCCGGGCGGATCCCGACGATCACCGAGCGGCCGTGGTGGCTGATCAGCGCGGACGCCCGGGGGTCGTCCCACGGGACCATCAGCCGCTGCGGCCCGAAGTCGAGCAGCAGCCCCTCGCCCTCGATCGCCCACAGGGTGGCGTGCAACAGGTTGATCGGCGGCGAGCTGAGGAACGCGGCCACGAACACGGTCGCCGGGTCCTCGTAGATCTGCTCGGGGGTGCCGACGTCCTCCAGGACGCCGTCCCGCAGCACCGCCATCCGGTCGGCCATCGTCATGGCCTCGACCTGGTCGTGCGTGACGTAGACGGTGGTGGTGCCGGTGGAGCGGACCAGCGCGGTGATCTCGACCCGCAGTTCGGCGCGCAGCCCCGCGTCCAGGCTGGACAGCGGCTCGTCCATCAGGAACAGCGAGGGCTCGCGGATCAGCGCCCGGCCGATCGCGGCGCGCTGCCGCTGGCCGCCGGACAGCGTGCGCGGCAGCCGGTCGATCATCGTGTTGAGGCCGAGCGCGCGGGCCAGCTCGACGACCTTCGCGCTGGCCTCGGCCCGGTCGTCCCCGGACACCTCCAGGGGGAACATCATGTTGCCCTTGACGGTGCGGTGCGGGTAGAGCGCGCCCTCCTGGAAGACCATGGCGACGTTCCGGTCGCGCGGCGGCAGGTCGTTGGCGACGATCCCGTTCAGCCACAGGTCGCCGGCGGTGATCTCCTCCAGCCCGGCGATCATGCGCAGGATGGTGGACTTGCCGCAGCCGGACGGCCCGAGCAGGACGAACAGCTCGCCGTCGGTGATGCGCAGGCGGACCTTCCGGACGGCGACCTGACCGCCTGGATACACCTTGTCGACGCCGTCGAGCACAACATCCGTCATCGCGTCCGCCTGGGTGTGAGCAAAATCTCGGTCCGTCATCACACCGCGCGATGGTCCGTGTTGTCCAGAGTGAATCGGCCGTGACCTGCCGTCGACCCGGCCGAGTCCGGCCATGGACCGTGGCATTCCGGCCAGGGCAGGAGGATTCCGGCTATCCGGAGGGTGCCGCCGGGGCCGGGGGCGGGGCCGGTTCGGGTGGTGAAGCGCCGGATGTCGTGGCCCGGCCGTAGACTCCTTCGTCGTGGCAGGCCGGATTCGCAATGAGGACATCGCGCTCGTCCGGGAGCGGGCGTCCATCGACGCCGTGATCGGTGAGTACCTGCAGCTGCGCAGCGCGGGCGGCGGCAACCTCAAGGGCCTCTGCCCGTTCCACGACGAGAAGTCCCCGTCGTTCAACGTGACGCCGTCGCGCGGGCTGTACTTCTGCTTCGGCTGCGAGGCGGGCGGCGACGTCATCAAGTTCGTCCAGGAGATCGAGCACCTGTCGTTCTCCGAGGCGGTCGAGCGGCTCGCCGCCCAGGCCGGCATCCAGCTCCGCTACGAGGACGGCGGCGGGCGCGGCCCCCGGCAGGACGGCGGCCAGCGCGCCCGGCTGATCGAGGCGCACAAGGCCGCCGCCGAGTACTACACCGAGCGGCTGAACTCCGCCGACGGGTCGATCGGGCGCAAGTTCCTGTCCGAGCGGGGCTTCGAGGCCGCCGACGCCGCCCACTTCGGCGTGGGGTTCGCGCCCCGGGAGTGGGAGGGCCTCGTCCGGCACCTGCGCGGGCGCGGGTTCGCCGACCGCGACATCGTCGCCGGCGGCCTCGCCAAGGAGGGGCGGCGCGGCCCGATGGACCGGTTCCGCGGCCGGCTGATGTGGCCGATCCGCGACCTGTCCGGCGACGTCATCGGGTTCGGCGCGCGCAGGCTCTACGAGGACGACGAGGGCCCCAAGTACCTGAACACCCCCGAATCGCCGCTCTTCCACAAGAGCTCGGTGCTGTACGGCGCCGACCTCGCGAAGAAGGAGATCGCGCGGCGCCGGCAGGCCGTGGTGGTCGAGGGCTACACCGACGTGATGGCCTGCCACCTCGCGGGCGTCCCGACGGCGATCGCCACCTGCGGGACGGCGTTCGGCGACGACCACATCAAGGTGCTGCGCCGGCTGCTGATGGACCAGGACGAGTTCCGCGGCGAGGTGATCTTCACCTTCGACGGCGACGCCGCCGGGCGCAAGGCGGCGCTGCGCGCGTTCGACGACGAGCAGAAGTTCGTCTCGCAGACGTTCGTCGCCGTCCAGCCGGACGGGCTCGACCCGTGCGACCTGCGGATCCGGAACGGCGACGCGGCGGTGCGCGACCTGGTCGCCGCCCGGCTGCCGCTGTTCGAGTTCGCGGTGCGCAGCGCGATCGAGCAGCACGACCTCGACACCGTCGAGGGGCGGCTCGCCGCGCTGGACGCCGCCGCCCCGGTCGTCGCCGCCATCAAGGACCGGTCGCGCCGGCACATGTACGCGGTCAACCTGGACCGCTGGCTCGGCATCATGGACGAGCAGTTCGTGCTGCGCCGCGTCCGCGAGCTGGCGAACCGCCGGCACGCCCGCGACCGGGCGGGCCACGGGCGACCCCCGGCCGGAAACGGCCGTCCCGACCGGTACGCCGGGAACGGGCGGGACGGGAACGGGCCCGCCGAGCCGCAGGCGCCGCCGCGGCCCGCGTTCGACCCGTCCGATCCCGAGGTGCAGCGGGAGCGCGAGCTGCTGAAACTGGCCGTGCAGCGGCCGGCGCTGCTCGGGCCGGTGTTCGACGAGGTGCCGGCCGGGGCGTTCATCGCGCCGCCGCACGCGGCGGTGCGCGCGGTGATCGCGGAGGCGGGCGGCACCGCCGCGGCGGCGGCCGTCCCCGAATGGGTCGCGCGGCTCCTGGAGACCGCCCCGAACGTCCAGGTCAGGGATCTGATCACCAGGCTCGGCGTGGAGCCGGTCCGGTCCGCCCATGAATCAGACGACCGTTATGCGGGTGAACTGCTCGCCCGGATACAGGAACGCCAGCTCACCCGCATGATCGCGGACGCGAAATCTAAACTCGGGCGGCTGAATCCGGTCGGCGCCGAGGAGGAGTACCACCGGCTCTTCGGCGATCTTGTCGCGCTTGAGCAGCAGAGACGGGTGTTGCGGGAGCGAGGGCTTGGATCACAGTAAGTCAAGAGACCGCAAAATGGGTCCTGTGATCTAGCCCTCCTTTGACGCAGACTGTCTGCGTGGGCCCTTCGGTGCTGCCAAGCGAGGCGCCATCGGTTGATCAGGTGGCGGACCTCGTCGCACGTGGCAGAGAACGCGGCGGTGTGACCGTCGAGGACGTTGCTGCCGCACTCGATCGCTCGGACTTGCCGGACGACTCCATGGAGCGGGTCGTCCGGATGCTCGCAGAGCAGGGGGTGGAGGTCCTCGGGTCTCAGCAGGAGACCGAGGACGTCGCGCGAGCGGATGAGGGAGACCTCGGCAAGCGGGCGCCGACGAGCGACCTGGTTCGTATCTACCTGAGAGAGATCGGTCGCGTACCGCTTCTCACGGCAGAAGATGAAGTAGAACTCGCGAAATCGATCGAGGCGGGACTGTTCGCCGAGGAGAAGATGGCGCGTACCGCCGTCCTCGCCCGCGGCGAGCTGCTCGACCTCGAACTGCTCTCCCGCGAAGGCATGCGGGCGAAGCAACGCCTGATCGAGGCCAATCTGCGGCTGGTGGTCTCGATCGCGAAACGCTACGTCGGCCGGGGAATGCTGTTCCTCGACCTGATCCAGGAGGGAAATCTCGGACTCATCCGTGCGGTCGAGAAGTTCGACTACACCAAGGGGTTCAAGTTCTCGACCTACGCCACCTGGTGGATCCGGCAGGCGATCACCCGGGCGATCGCCGACCAGGCCCGGACGATCCGGATCCCGGTGCACATGGTGGAGACGATCAACAAGCTGGTCCGGGTGCAGCGGCAGATGCACCAGGACCTCGGCCGGGAGCCGGCCCCCGAGGAGATCGGCCTGGAGATGGGCCTGCCGCCCGCCCGGGTGGTGGAGATCCAGCGGATCGCCCAGGAACCGGTCTCGCTGCAGTCGCCGATCGGCGAGGAGGACTCCGACCTCGGCGACTTCATCGAGGACGCGGACGCCGTCGTGCCGATCGAGGCCGCGGCGTTCATCCTTCTCCAGGACCAGCTGGAGGACATCCTCGGCACCCTGTCGGACCGGGAGCAGCGCATCATCCAGCTGCGCTTCGGCCTGGCCGACGGCCATCCCCGCACCCTGGAGGAGGTCGGCCGCGAGTTCGGCGTGACGCGGGAGCGGATCCGCCAGATCGAGTCCAAGACGCTGGCGAAGCTGCGCCACCCGTCCCGCGCCCAGATGCTCCGCGAGTACCTGGAGTGACGGACCGCTGAGTGACGGACCGCTGAGGGAGGGCGGCCGGTGCGCCGGCCGCCCTCCCGGCATTTCGTCGCATTTCGCCCGGCATGTCATCTACCGTGGTGGTCATGCTGATCGTGACGACTGACGGCGTGCCGGGGCACGAGATCAGGAGCGTGCTCGGGGAGGTCCTCGGGACGGCCCTGCAGGCCGACCAGGGCGCCGCGCCGCAGCCCGGGCAGGGCGGGAGCAGCGCGACGTTCCGGGTGACGGGGGAGCGGCCCGCGGTCAGCCTCGCCGCCGCGCGCCGGGAGGCGCTCGACCGGCTCGGCGAGGAGGCGCGCCGCAAGGGCGCGAACACGGTCGTCGGCATGCGCTTCGACACCGCGCAGGTGGGCGGCGGCTTCGAGGTCTGCGCGTACGGGACGGCCGTCTGGGCGGAGCCGGCGCAGCAGCAGCAGGCGCCGCAGCACCAGCAGCAGCGGCCCCCGCAGCAGGGGTACGCCCCGCCGTACGGGGACCCGCAGCAGGGCGGCCCGCCGATGGCCGCGCGCAACCTCACGATGGGACTGCACGACCGGCCCCGCTGACCGGGATTCCGCCTGACGCCGCGGCGTGGGATCGCTCACTGTCCCGGGGGCCACTTGACGAACTGAGGACAGGCTTCGCTAATTTAGGTAAGCCTAACCATTTTGCTCTCCTCTGGAGTCCCCTCATGCGTCCTGTGTCCGTCCTCGCGCTCGCCGGTGCCGCCGCCGTGTCGATGTCCCTGCTCTCGGCGTGCGGCGGTGACGGCGAGGCGGACGCCGCGGGCGCGATCCCGGTGACGGCGACGGACGACACGTGCGAGGTGGCCAAGACCGACCTCACCGCGGGCAAGACCACCTTCAAGGTCACCAACAAGGGCTCCAAGGTCAACGAGTTCGAGGTGCTCAAGTCCGACGGCAAGATCCTCGCCGAGCGGGAGAACATCGGCCCCGGCACCAGCGTCGACTTCGTGGTGAACCTGCCCGCCGGCCAGTTCAAGCTGCTGTGCAGCGCCGGGCAGACGGGCAAGGGGCCGTCCCAGAACGTCACGGTCACCGGCAAGTCCGAGGGCGGCGACGACGCGCGGCTGACCAAGGCCGCCGCCGACTACAAGGCCTTCGTCATCACCAAGCTCGACGACACGATCGCCAAGACCCGCGAGTTCGTGGACGCCGTCAAGGCGAACGACGTCGAGAAGGCCAAGGAGCTGTACGCGCCGTCCCGCGTCGGCTGGGAGACGATCGAGCCCGTCGCGGAGAAGTTCGGCGACATCGACCCGAAGGTCGACGCCCGCGAGGCCGACCTGAGCGCCGAGGAGAAGAAGAACTGGTCCGGCTGGCACCTGCTGGAGAAGGCGCTCTGGGAGGACGGCTCGGTCAAGGGCAAGGAGAAGTACGGCGACCAGCTGCTCAAGGACCTGGACACGCTGAAGTCGCGGCTGCCCGGCCTCACCCTCGACCCGGTCAACGACATGGCGGGCGGCGCGAAGGAGCTGCTGGACGAGGTCGCCACCGGCAAGGTCACCGGTGAGGAGGAGGCGTTCAGCCACACCGACCTCGTCGACTTCAAGGCCAACGTGGACGGCGCCAAGAAGATCTACGAGCTGCTCAAGCCGGTCGTCCAGGAGCGGGACGCCCAGCTCGCCGCGGACCTCGACGACAACTTCGCCAAGGTCGAGGCGCTGCTGAAGAAGCACGAGAAGGGCGACGGCTACGTCTCCTACGACAAGGTCGGCAAGGACGACCGCAAGGACCTGGCCGACGCCGTGAACGCGCTGGGCGAGCCGCTGTCCAAGCTCGCCGAAGTCGTCGCGAAGTAGACGGGAGGGCGAGATGACCGAGGTGCGGCCGGGGCTGTCCCGGCGCAGGATGCTGGGCTTCTCCGGCGCGAGCCTGCTCGTCGGCGCCGCCGCCGGCGCGGGCCTGGACCGGGTGGCGCTCGCCGACGCGGGCACGGACGCCGGCGCCGCCGTCGCGTTCCGCGGCGCGCACCACGCGGGCATCGCCACCCCCGTCCAGGACCGGATGCACTTCGCCGCGTTCGACGTGACGACCGGCGACCGCGACCGGCTCGTCCGGATGCTGCAGGAGTGGACGGACGCGGCCGCCGCCATGACCGCCGGCAAGCCGGTCGGGAACGGCGCGGTCGCCGGCTCGCCGGTCGCGCCGCCCGACGACACCGGCGAGGCGCTCGGCCTGCCGCCGTCCCGGCTCACGCTGACGATCGGGTTCGGGCCGACGCTGTTCGAGAAGGACGGGAAGGACCGGTTCGGCCTCAAGGCGCGCCGCCCGGCCGCGCTCGTCGACCTGCCGCACTTCCCCGGCGACAACCTCGACCCCGACCGCAGCGGCGGCGACATCGCCGTGCAGGCGTGCGCCGACGACCCGCAGGTCGCGGTGCACGCCATCCGGAACCTGGCGCGGATCGGGTTCGGCACGGTGTCGGTCCGCTGGTCGCAGCTGGGGTTCGGCAAGACGTCCTCGACGACCCCGGACGCGCAGACCCCGCGCAACCTGTTCGGGTTCAAGGACGGCACCGACAACATCGGCTCCGGCGACAAGTCGCTGCTGAACGAGCACGTGTGGGCGGGGAAGGGCGACGGCTGGATGGCCGGCGGCTCCTACCTCGTCGCCCGCCGCATCCGGATGCACATCGAGACCTGGGACCGGACGTCGCTGCGCGAGCAGGAGGACATCTTCGGCCGCAGCAAGGGCGAGGGCGCGCCGGTGGGGGAGGAGAAGGAGCGCGACAAGCCCGTCCTGTCGCGGATGAAGCCGGACGCGCACGTCCGGCTCGCGCACCCCGACTCCAACCACGGTGCGCGGATCCTGCGGCGCGGCTACTCGTTCACCGACGGGTCGGACGGGCTCGGGCGGCTGGAGGCCGGCCTGTTCTTCATCGCGTTCCAGAGCGACCCCCGCACGGGGTTCATCCCCGTCCAGAAGTCACTCGCCACCGACGCGCTGAACGAGTACATCCAGCACGTCGGGTCGGGCATCTACGCGTGCCCGCCGGGCGTCCGCGAGGGCGGCTACTGGGGCGACACCCTGTTCGCTTAGAGGTTCCGCCTAGTCGCTTAGCCCTGCCCGGCGCGCTCCGAGCGGATGCGGGTCACGACGTCCCCGGCTGCGGTCTTGATGGACTCCAGTTCCTGGAGGTACGCCCAGTAGTCCGGGTGGACGCCGGTGAGCCGCTTCGGCGCGTTCTCCAGCCGCTCGACGAGCCCGTCGAGCACCCGGGCGTGCTGCGGCGCGGCCCCGCCCGGCTGCGCCATGGCGAGCCGCTGCGCGTCCCGGACGGCGAACCGGGCGCCCTCCGCGGGCTTCGCCGGGTCCGCGGCGACCGCCTTCAGCTCGTCCACCCGCCCGGTCACCTGCCCGGCGCGGCGGTCGGCGGCGTTCAGCTCGGTGCGCGCGGCGGTGAGCGCCCGCTGCGCCTCCTTCCACTCGGTGCGGGACACGTGCGCGGACGCCTCGTTCAGCCGCTCGCGGGCCCGCGTGACGGCCGCCTCGATGGACTCGGGCGCGCCCCGCAGGTCCTGCCAGCAGGCCTGCGAGTAGCCGCGCAGCAGCACCCGCATCGCCTCCCGGACGGGCCCGGCGCGGTTCGCGACGGCGTCCGCCCGGGTCCGCACGGAGGCGAGCGAGTTGCGGACCTTCTGCGCGAGCTGCGGCAGCTCCGCCGCGGCCTCCCGGGCCCGCTCGGCGATGTCGCGGACCTCCTCGGCCCGGCGCATGGCGCCGTCCAGCCCGACCCCGCCGAGGCCCTTGGAGCCGAGCTGCGCGAGGATCTCCCGGGCCCGGCCCAGCTCGGCCTCCGGCTCGGAGGCGTCCATCCCCGCGTCCTGCGCGGCGGTGAGGGCGGCGTCGGCGGCGGCCACGGCGTCGCGGGCGGCGGTCAGCAGGGGCGGCAGCCGGTCGAGCGCCGCCTCCAGCCGGGCCATCTTCGGGGCGAGCCGCTCGGCGAAGCCGTTCAGGTTCCGGGTGGTCTGCTGCAGCCGCTCGGTGGCCGCGACGAACGCGCGGCGGGCCGCGTCGTACTCGGCCGGTGACCGGTCCCGGTCATCGAGGTCGTGGGCGTCCAGCACGGAGATGTACCCGACCGACGCCGAGTCGGCGGCCTCCGACAGCAGGCCGAACTCCCGCCGGACGGGCGCGGCCGCCGCCGCGTCCAGGTCCTCGAACACGGTGACGCGGCCGTCGATGTACTTCTGCGCCTGGTCCATGTCGTAGAAGGCGGCCGCGGCCGCCTCCCTCGCCTCGACGGCCGCGTCCGCCGCCTGCGCCCCCCGGCCGCCCCGGCGGCGCTGGTCGCCCGGTCCACGCAACGCTGCCTCCCTTCGTCCCTGCCCAGTCTGGCCCAGCCGGGCACCATTTCGCGCCCCAGGTGCCGCACGTCCCCCCGGGCGGGGATATCGGACGGCGTCACAGGTTCACAACGGATGGAACGGATAGCATCGCTGCTACGTCGATAAGGCTGGGCGCCGGGGCGGCGTCCCGTACGGCATGCGATCTTGGAGGCCCATCGTGCCCGTCAGCCTGAGCAAAGGCGGCAATGTCTCGCTCACCAAGCAGGCGCCCGGACTGACCGCGGTGACCGTCGGTCTCGGCTGGGACCTGCGCACCACCACCGGCACGGACTTCGACCTCGACGCCTCCGCCATGGTGCTGGACGGCTCCGGCAAGATCATCACCGACCAGCACTTCGTGTTCTTCAACAACCTGCGCACCCCGGACGGCGCCGTCGAGCACACCGGCGACAACACCACCGGCGCGGGCGAGGGCGACGACGAGCAGCTCAAGGTCAACTTCGGTGCGATGCCGGCCGCCGCCGAGCGGGTCGCGTTCGCCGTGTCGATCTACGACGCCGACAGCCGCGGGCAGAACTTCGGGCAGGTCCGCAACGCCTACATCCGGGTGCTGAACCAGGCCGACGGCGCCGAGATGGCGCGCTACGACCTGTCCGAGGACGCCTCGATGGAGACCGCGATGGTCTTCGGCGAGCTGTACCGCAGCGGGGCGGAGTGGAAGTTCCGGGCCGTCGGCCAGGGCTACGCGTCCGGGCTGGCCGGCATCGCGGCCGACTTCGGCGTCAGCATCTGAACAACGCACACAGGAAGGGAACGGCCCGAACATGGGAGTTTCACTCGCCAAGGGCGGCAACGTCTCGCTGACGAAGGCCGCGCCCAACCTCACCGCGGTCACCGTCGGCCTCGGCTGGGACGTCCGCGCCACCACCGGCGCCGACTTCGACCTGGACGCGTCCGCGCTGATGCTCGCGGGCACCGGCAAGGTCATGTCCGACCAGCACTTCGTGTTCTTCAACAACCTGAAGAGCCCGGACGGCTCGGTCGAGCACACCGGCGACAACCTGACCGGCGAGGGCGAGGGCGACGACGAGTCGATCAACGTCGACCTCAACGCGGTGCCGGCCGAGTGCGACCGCATCGTGTTCCCGGTGTCGATCTACGACGCGGACAACCGCAACCAGAGCTTCGGCCAGGTCCGCAACGCCTTCATCCGGATCGTCAACCGGACCGACGGCAACGAGCTCGCCCGGTTCGACCTCACCGAGGACGCCTCCACCGAGACGGCGATGGTCTTCGGCGAGCTGTACCGGCACAACGGCGAGTGGAAGTTCAGGGCCGTCGGACAGGGGTACGCGTCCGGACTGGCGGGCATCGCAACGGACTTCGGCGTCAACGTCGGCTAGCGGCCGGCGCCCCCCGCACCCCGGCCGCCTCGCCCGGCCGCCCTCACTAGCAGAAATACGCGCATGATTCTTCGCACCTTCGGTTGGTCCTTCGGCATCACGGCCCTCGGTCTGGTGGCCGCCTTCTTCTACGACGGGCCGACCGGACTGGCCCTGGTCGCCGTGCTGGCGATCCTGGAGATCTCGCTGTCGTTCGACAACGCCGTGGTCAACGCCAAGGTGCTCGACCGGATGAGCCCCTTCTGGCAGAAGATCTTCCTCACCGTCGGCATCGCGATCGCGGTGTTCGGCATGCGGCTGGTCTTCCCGCTGCTGATCGTGGGCATCACCGCCAAGCTGGGGCCGGTCGAGGCGTTCGACCTCGCGCTCAACGACCAGCACCGCTACCACGAGCTGATGAACGGCGCCTACCCGATGATCGCGGCGTTCGGCGGCATGTTCCTGATGATGCTGTTCCTGAACTTCGTGTTCGAGGAGCGCGCCGAGAAGTGGCTGCCGTGGCTGGAGAAGCCGCTCGCCCGCATCGGGAGGCTGGACCAGCTCGCGGTGGTCGTCGCGGGCGGCTCGCTGGCGCTCGTGGCGTGGCTGACCGCCGAGAACCCGGGCAACGTCATGATCGCGGGCGTGCTGGGCATGGTGACCTACATCCTGGTCAACGGGCTCGGCGAACTGTTCTCCGAGGCGGGCGACGACGACGAGGACGAGGACGGCGCGGACGAGGACGAGGAGCGCGAGGCCCCGGCCGGCCGGTCCGGCCCCAGCTCGCTGGCGCTGGCCACCGGCAAGGCCGGGTTCTTCCTCTTCCTCTACCTGGAGGTGCTGGACGCCTCGTTCAGCTTCGACGGCGTCATCGGCGCGTTCGCGATCAGCACCGACCCGATCGTCATCGCGCTGGGCCTCGGCATCGGCGCCATGTACATCCGGTCCCTGACCGTCTTCCTGGTCCGCAAGGGGACCCTGCACGAGTACGTCTACCTGGAGCACGGCGCGCACTGGGCGATCGGCGCCCTGGCCACCTGCATGCTGATCAGCATCGGGCACCACGTGCCCGAGTGGATCACCGGCGGGCTCGGTGCCGGCCTGATCATCGCGGCGTTCGCCAGCTCCGTCATCCGCAACCGCGGCGCGGGCGGGGACGCCTCCGGCTCGCCGTCCGGCGGCGGCAAGCAGCTGCACTCCAGCAACGTCTGACCGGCGCGACTCCACCCGCGCGACCAGCATCGATCCACCGAAGGAGCCGACGATGTCGATCTCGCTGCAGAAGGGGCAGAAGGTCTCGCTCGCCAAACCCGGCGGCGGCACCCTCTCCCGCGTCCGGATGGGGCTCGGCTGGGACGCCGTCGCCAAGAAGGGGCTGTTCGGCAAGAGCAGGGCCCAGTCGATCGACCTGGACGCGTCCTGCCTGCTGTTCGACGCCGCCGGGAACCTCGCCGACCAGGTGTGGTTCCGGCAGCTGCGCAGCAAGGACGGGTCCGTCCTGCACACCGGCGACAACCTCACCGGCGAGGGCGAGGGCGACGACGAGGTCATCAACGTCGACCTGCAGGGCGTCCCCGCCAACGTCACCCAGCTGGTGTTCACGGTGAACTCCTTCACCGGGCAGGACTTCTCGCAGATCGCGAACGCGTTCTGCCGGCTGGTGGACGAGAGCACCGGCCAGGAGATCGCCCGCTACGACCTGAGCGGCGCCGGCCAGCACAACGCCCAGATCATGGCCAAGGTGTCGCGGGACGGGCAGGGCTGGTCGATGACGGCGATCGGCGCGACCGCGACCGGCCGCACGTTCCAGCACCTGCTGCCCGCCGTGGCCACCCACCTGTGACGGGCTGACGGCCGCCCATGCGGCATTTCGACCACATCGACGCCGCGCGTCGCAAGCACCTGTTCTACCGGCACCCGCGCCCGTTCGACCGGCACGACGACCCGGCGGTGCTGGCGGTGGCGCTCGGCGCGACGCTGTACTGCCCCGCGACCCGGCCCACGCTCGCCACCGACATCGAGCGGGCCGGGCAGCGGGGCGTGATGAGCCTGGTCGTGTGCCTGGAGGACGCGATCGGCGACGACGAGGTCGAGGCCGGCGAGGCGAACATGGTCGCCCAGCTGGGGACGCTGCTGAAGCGCGGCGCGGACGTGCCGCTGCTGTTCGTCCGAGTCCGCGACCCCCGGCAGATCGGTGACCTGCTCCGCCGCCTCGGCGGCGCCGCCGCGCTGGTCAGCGGGTTCGTGCTGCCCAAGTTCACCGCGGCGGGCGGTGGAGCGTTCCTCGACGCGCTGGAGGACGCCGCCGACCGCACCGGGCAGCGGCTCCTCGCGATGCCGGTGATCGAGAGCCCGGAGGCGGTGTACGCGGAGACCCGCGCGGAGATGCTGCACGACGTGGCGCGGCTGCTCGCCAAGCACCGGCCGCGGATCCTGGCCGTCCGGCTCGGCGCGACCGACATGTCCGCCGCGTACGGGCTGCGCCGCCCGCCGGACCTCACGATCTACGACATCCGGCCGGTCGCGGGCGTGATCTGCGACGTGGTCAACATCCTCGGCCGCGCCGACGGCACCGGGTACGTGGTGACCGGGCCGGTCTGGGAGTACTTCTCGGCGGGGGAGCGGATGTTCAAGCCGCAGCTCCGCCAGTCGCCGTTCGACGCGCAGCAGGCGGCGCCGCTGCGGCAGCGGCTGATCACCGCGGACCTGGACGGGCTGATCCGCGAGGTGCACCTGGACAAGGCCAACGGCCTCACCGGCAAGACCGTGATACATCCGAGCCATGTCGCGGCCGTCCACGCCCTGTCGGTCGTGACGCACGAGGAGTACTGCGACGCCGCCGACATCCTCGGCGTCACCGGGGGCGGGGCGATGGCCAGCTCCTACGCCAACAAGATGAACGAGGCGAAACCGCACCGCGCCTGGGCGCGGCGGCTGATGCTGCGCGCGCGCGTGTTCGGGGTCGCGGCGGAGGGCGTGACGTTCGTGGAACTGCTGGAAGCGGCGGGCAGCCGGTGACCTCAGCCTGGGTTTCGTCGCGCCTAGGGGTGCGGCTCACGGACGGTCCACGCCCGGTGGGGGCGGGGCTGTCGTCTCTGGTGGGGCTGGGCGTGCGGCGTAATCCGCGTCGTGCGCATCTGTTGGTTTCCGCTGTGCTGGGCAAGCATGTGCCGACCGATCCTCGGTTGGTTTATGGATCTGGGTTGTTGCTAGGCGAGCTTGTGCGCGCGCGCCTGCGGGGGGAGGAGCCGGTCCATCCCGGTTCGCTTCTCTCGGATGCTCTGGGCGGCGTGCCGGGGGCCGCTGCTGGGTTGCGTGACCTTATGCGTGCGCCCCGGGTTCCTGTGGACGCTGTCGTTCTGGGGTATGCCGAGACCGCCACTGCTCTGGGGCATTCGGTGGCGGACGCTCTGGGCGGGGCCTACTACCTGCACTCGACACGGCGTCCCGTGCCCGGATTCGCCACCTACGGCGGGTTCGAGGAGGAGCACAGCCACGCCACGAGCCATCTGCTGCTGCCCGCCGATCCCGCGATGCTCGACCGTGACGTGCCGGTGGTGCTGGTGGACGACGAACTCTCCACCGGCCGGACGGTGCTGAACACCATCGAGACGCTGCACGCCGTCCGGCCGAGGAGCCATTACGTCCTGGCGGCCCTGGTCGACCTGCGGGGTGCTGCCGATCAGGCGCGCATGGACGATCTCGCCGCCCGGCTGGGTACCCGCATCGACGCGGTGGCGCTGGCCGGGGGGCATGTCGAGCTGCCCGAAGGGATCCTGGAGGCGGGGCAGGCGCTCGTCGCCGGCCTCTCCGGCGGTTCCGTCGGTTTGGGCGGAAGGTCGTTGGCGGTGGCGCGGGCTTCGCTGGAGTGGCCCACCGGGCTGCCGGACGGGGGGCGGCACGGCTTCCTGCCCTCGCATCGGACGCGGCTGGAGAAAGACCTTGCCCGGATGGCCGATGTCCTTGCTGCGGAGCTTGATGACGTCTCGCGCGTGCTCGTGCTGGGATTCGAGGAGCTGATGTACGCGCCGCTTCGTCTCGCGGAGGCGCTCGCCGATGCGCTGCCGTCCGTGGACGTCCGTTACTCGACGACCACGCGTTCACCGGTGCTCGCCGTAGACGACCCTGGGTACGCGATAAGAACCCGCCTGGTGTTCCCTTCACACGACGATCCCGCCGATGGGCCGGGGGAGCGGTACGCCTACAACGTCGCGCCTGGTTCCGGCCAACGCGGGTTCGACCAGATCGTGTTCGTGGTGGACGACGCCGGGGACACCGTGGCTCTCGCTCACGGACTCTTGGAACGGCTGCGCGCGCTTGCCCCGGTACTGGTCGCCACCGTCCCCGCCCATAGGAGGGATTCGTGAAGCCGCTGTACGGGCCGTCCTTCGGCAGCTACCCGGCGGAGGACGTCGCGTGGCTGCTCAAGGACCTCTCGCATGTGCGGCTGGAGGCGCCCACCGAGGAGCGTGAGGCGGCGATCCAGGCGGGCCGCGCCCACTACGCCGAGTCGCTCCCCGTCGAGTACCAGCCGGGCCCCGAATACCGGCGGCTGTTCCACCGGGCGCTGGAGGCGTCGGCGGAACGGCTCGCGTACGCGACCGGGCTGGTCACCGAGATGATCCTCGCCGAGCGCGGCACGGAGGCCGTCCTGGTGTCGCTGGCGCGGGCCGGGACGCCCGTCGGGATCCTGATGCGGCGCTGGGCCCGGTACGCGCACGGCCTGGACCTGCCGCACTACGCGGTCAGCATCGTCCGGGCCAGGGGCATCGACACCGTGGCGCTGCGGTACCTCGCCGAGCACCACGACCCCGCGTCCGTGATGTTCGTGGACGGCTGGACGGGCAAGGGCGCGATCACGCGGGAGCTGACCGCCGCGCTGGAGTCGCATCCGTTCTCCGCCGACCTCGCGGTTCTCGCCGATCCGGGGCGGTGCACATCGCTCTACGGCACGCGCGACGACTACCTGATCCCGTCCGCGTGCCTCAACTCGACCGTGTCGGGCCTGGTCAGCCGGACGGTCCTGAACGACACGCTGATCGGGCCGGGCGACTTCCACGGCGCGAAGTTCTACCGGGAGCTGGCCGGCGACGACGTGTCGGCCGTGTTCCTGGACGCCGTGTGCGCGCGGTTCCCGGACGTGGCCGAACGCGTCGCAAAGGACCTGCCCGATCACCGTGCCGCCGACCGCGCCCCCGACTGGTCGGGGTGGGAGGCCGTCCGGCGCTGCGCCGAGGCGGAGGGGATCGACGACCTCAACCTCGTCAAGCCCGGAATCGGGGAGACGACCCGGGTGCTGCTGCGGCGCGTCCCCTGGAAGGTCTTCGTGCGGGCCGACGCCGGGCCCGAAGTGACGCACATACGGATGCTCGCCGACGAACGCGGTGTGCCCGTCCATGAGGTCGAGCCCGACCGGTTCCCCTACGCGTGCATGGGGTTCATCCATCCCCGCTTCGGCAAGGGAGCCGCTCAGTGACCGTCCTGGTGTGCTCGGATCTCGACCGCACGCTCATCTACTCGCAAGCTGCCTTCGCACTGGACGGCCCAGACGAGACCATGCCGCGCCTCCTGTGCGTGGAGTTCTACCAGGGCGCGCCGCTCTCCTACATGACCGAGTCTTCTGCACGCACTCTCGAAGCCCTCTCCACGGCCGCGACGTTCGTCCCCACAACGACGCGCACACCAGAGCAGTACCGTCGCGTCCACCTGCTGGAGAAGCCGCCCGCGTACGCCATCTGCGCGAACGGCGGCCATCTCCTCGTGGACGGCGAAGACGACCCGGCATGGGCAGAGGCCGTCCGAACCCGCGTCGCGGACGGGTGCGCGCCGCTCGCGGACGTCCAGCACCATCTCGCCCAGTCGAGCGGTGACTTCGTCCTGAAACAACGCACGGCATCCGACCTGTTCGCCTACACGGTCGTAGACAGAACCGCACTGCCCGCCAACTGGGTCGAGGACCTCACCGGCTGGTGCGCCGAACGCGGCTGGCGGACGTCCCTGCAAGGCCGCAAGGTCTACTGCCTGCCGGCCTGCCTCACCAAGGCCGCGGCCGCCGAAGAGGTCGCCCGCCGCGCCGGCGCGTCCACCATGCTCGCCGCCGGCGACTCCCTCCTCGACATCGAACTCCTCGAAGCCGCCGACCGCTCGATCCGTCCCGCCCACGGCGAACTGCACGACACCGGCTGGACGTCCCCCGCCACCGCCGTCACCACCGCCCGCGGCATCGCCGCCGGCGAGGAGATCGCGGAATGGCTCTTGGAACGCGCCACAGAACCGTAAAAAATCACGGCCGAACCCCCACCCGCGTTGAGAATCGACACTCCCGCAGGGGTCGCCGTGGCCGCGTTCTGAGGTGACAATCACGGGTGAGCCCCTCTTCCGCCGAGGAGGTCACCTGGACCACATGAGCTCCCGTCTGACCGGTGACGAGACCGCGCTGTGGAAGGCCGCGGCCCGGGTCCTCGACGCCAACTGGACAGGCACGTCCACCGCCGCGTCGCCCGGCCTCTACCCCCACCAGTGGAGCTGGGACGCGGCGTTCATCAGCATGGGCCTCGCCCGCCACCGCCGCGACCGCGCCGAAGCCGAACTGCTCAGCCTCTTCCGCGGCCAGTGGGCCGACGGGATGCTCCCGCACATCGTCTTCAACACCCGCCTCGCCCGGCACGCGTTCTTCCCCGGCCCCGAACTCTGGCGCAGCGAACGGCAGCCGGACGCGCCCCGCGGCGTCCACACCTCCGGCCTGACCCAGCCGCCGCTGCACGCCCTCACCGCCCTCCGCCTGCACGAATGCGCCACCGACCTGGACGGCAGCCGGGCGTTCCTGACCCGCCTCTACCCGCTGCTGACCGCGCAGCACCGCTACCTCGCCCGCGCCCGCGACCTCGACTCCAGCGGCCTCATCGCCATCTGCCACCCCTGGGAGTCCGGGCTCGACAACAGCCCCGCCTGGGACCGGCCCCCCGGCGCCCTCCGCCTCCCGC
>NZ_JABXFD010000522.1 GCF_013372625.1 Actinomadura sp. BRA 177 | reverse complement strand
CTACAGCGCCCCGCTGCCGGGGCGGGCGCCCGTCCACACCGTGTCGCAGAACAGCCACAGGCTGCGGCCGGGCCGCCCCGGCAGCGGGGCGCTGTAGCCGCAGTCGCGGTCGACCGCATTGCCGGGCGCCGCGGTCTCGTAGCGGGACAGGACGCGGGCGGGCGGCGCGGCCCCCGGCTGCGGCGCCGGTACCGGGACGCCGCCGCCCACGCCCGCCAGCACGACCGGCACCGCGACCACGGCGGTCGCGGCGCGGAAAAGGCGGCGGATCAGCGGAACCCCCGGGAAGGTGGCGCGGCAGGACCTCACAGCCTGACCCGCCACCCGTCCCCGAGCAACTCCACGCCCCCGATCAGATCAGAAGTGGTTGGTGAGGAGGGCTAGGATGGCGACGCCGGCGGTTAGCCAGGCCGCGTAGTCGCCGATGTGGCCGGAGTGCAGGGCGTGCAGCCGTGCGGTGACGGTGTCCGCGGCGCGTCCCACGGCGCGGCCGCCGCCGGTCCGCACCGACCTGCGGACGCGGGCGACGGCGGGATGCCGGACGCCGGAGGCGGCGATCGCCACGGCCAGCAGCAGCGTGACGGCGAATCCGGCGAAGCCGGGCACGGTCCACGGTTCGGCGGGCGGCGCGTGCGGGTGCGCGACGTTCCCGTCCAGGACGAGGCCGGCGTAGGCGTCCCGGCTGGCGAACACGTGCGCGGCGCCGGAGACCAGCCCGCCGGGCGTCAGCCCGGACGCCAGGCCCGCGCCGAGCAGCGCCGCCCCCGGCAGCACCATCGTCCACGGGACGGACCGCAGCCCGCCCGGCGTCTCGGGGTCCTCGTGCCCGCCGGACCCGCCGGCGTCCTGCTCGGTGGGGGTGCCGCGCCACACCGTCAGCCAGACCCGCAGGACGGCCCCGGCGGTGAGGGCGGACGCCGCGACCGTCAGCGGCGTGTACCACCACCAGCCCAGTTCCAGGACGGCGTGCTCGGTGACCGAGTGCTCGGCGAACAGCCCGGACGGCGGCAGCCCGGCCAGGCACAGCGCCCCCACCAGGAACGTGGCGCCGGTGACGGGCATGCCGCGGCCGCGGCCGCGCAGCTCGCGGGCGTCGACGGTCTCGTGCCGGTTCAGCAGCACCCCGGCGGCCAGGAACAGCGCGCCCTTCACCCCGGCGTGCCCGGCCAGGTAGTAGGCGGTGCCGCCGAGCGCGGCCGGGGTGCCGGCGGCGACGCCGACCAGCAGCAGCCCGGCGTGGCTGATGGTGGAGTAGGCCAGCAGCCGCTTGATGTGGTGCTGCAGCAGGCACATGACGGCGCCGAGCAGCGCGGCGGCGGCGCCGAGGACGGCGATGGCGCGCAGCGGGACGAGCCCGGCGAACATCGCCCAGTACGTCCGCGCCACCCCGTACACGCCGAGTTCGACCATGATGCCGGAGAACAGCACGCACACGGGGGTGGGGGCGACGGCGTGGGCGTCGGCGAGCCAGAAGTGGAAGGGGACGGCGGCGGCCTTGACCAGGTAGCCGGTGCAGATCAGCACGAACGCGGCGGTGATGAGCGCGCCGCCGTGGCCGGTGTCGGCGCCGGTGAGGTGGCGTCCGATGGCGGCGAGGCCGAGCTGCCCGGTCCGCCCGTACACCAGGGCGATCCCGGCCAGGGACAGGTAGGCGCCGATCGACTGGACGATCCCGAAGTTCAGGGCGCCGTGGACGGTGGCGGGCTCCTCGGACCGGTACCCGGTGAGCGCGAACGCCACGACGCTCATCAGCTCGAAGAACACGAACGCGTCGAACAGGTCGCCGGTGTAGGTGAACGCGCACATCGACGCCAGGAACAGCAGGATCAGCGCGTGGAAGATCGCCTGGATCTCGGTGAAGTACCGCCAGGAGAACGCCAGCGCGGCCAGGGTGAGCGCGGCGGTGACGCAGGCGAGGCCGGCGGCGAGGGGGTCGGCGACCAGCGGGATCCCGACGCCGGTGCCGGGCCCCCATCCGCCGAGCCAGACGACCTGCGGGTCGCGGCCGGAGCGGGCGAGGGTGAGCGCGGTGAGGGCGGTGACGGCGGCGGCGGTGAGCAGGGCGGCGGCGTCGACGGCCGGCCGCGGCAGCCACCGCCCGGCGGCGGCCAGCAGCGCCGCGACCAGCACCGGCAGCGCGATCGTGGCCTGCAGGATCACGATTCGAGGGAGCGCAGCGCGCCGGGGTCCAGGGTGCCGCGCCGCTTGGCGACCTGCACGGCCAGGGCGAGCAGCAGCGCGGTGACGGTGGCGCCGACGACGATGTCGGTGAGGGCCATGGCCTGCACGACGGGGTCGGTGACGGGGCCCCCGGCGGGCGGCGGCGGCCGGTCGGAGAACACCGGCGCGGTGGCGCCGTGCCGGTACCCGATGGCCAGCAGCAGCACGTAGGTGCCGGACTGGGTGACCGACAGGCACACCACGGCGTGGACGAGGTCGCGGCTGGTGACGATCCCGTAGAGGCCGGCGAGCATGATCCAGCCGGCGGTCAGGTAGGGCAGCACGCTCACGGTCCCTCCTCGGGTCGGCCGGATTCGGGTCCGCCGGTGTCGTGGACGAGGAGGGCCCGGTCGAAGAACTTGCCGATGAGCAGGACCAGGGCGCAGCCGACCTCGGCGCCGACGGCGGCGTTGAGGGCGGGGACGCGGCCGGTGGCGGCCTGCCCGGCGGCGGCCAGGGCCAGCAGCACGAACGCGGCGGCGGCCAGCGCCTCGGCGGACTCCAGCAGCGGGATGGGCCGCAGCCGCTGCAGCGCGGGGTAGTCGCCGGCGAGGTAGAGCAGGTGGACGGCGGTGCCGAGGACGACGCCGCCCTGGAATCCGCCGCCGGGGGACTGGTGGCCGTGCGCGACGATGTACACGCCGACGAGCAGGGTGAGGGGCAGCAGCAGGTACCCGGTGACGCGCAGCGCGTCGGAGACCTCGGCGGGGCCGTGCCGGTGGGATCCGCCGCCGTCCTCGCGCTCGCGTCCGGCGGCGCGCAGCAGCACGACGGCGGCGAGCGCGGCCGACAGCAGGATGAGCTCCTCGCCGAGGGTGTCGAAGGCGCGCTGGTCGAAGGTGACCGACGCGACGGCGTTGGGGGTGCCCTGCTGGACGGCGTGGTGGACGGCGCGGTCGGCGTAGGGGTGCAGCGCGCCGCCGAAGCCGGGCAGGCCGAGGGTCCCGGCGGTGAACAGCGCGGCGGTGCCGGCGGCGCCGACGGCGAACAGCCCGTCCCTTATACCCAACTGAAGCTGCCGACGGAGAAGGGAGTGTAGAACCCTGAGGTCGCCCGTCCATACAAAATAACACAACACAACACGAGTCGCCACATAACCACA
>NZ_JABXFD010000017.1 GCF_013372625.1 Actinomadura sp. BRA 177 | reverse complement strand
CCTCGTGGGAGAGGGTGTTCTGGGACGCGCTGTCCCGGGGTGCGCGGGGTGGGGTGCGGGTGGACGTCGGGGTGCGCGGCATCTGCGCGCGGCGTCCCGGCGTGCCCGGCCTGTCGGACATGATCCGCGTGCGCATCGTCCTCGTCCGGTTCCTGGAGCACTCCCGCGTGTTCGCGTTCGAGAACGGCGGCGAGCCCGAGGTGTGGCTCGGCAGCTCCGACCTCATGCACCGCAACCTGGACCGCCGCGTCGAGGCCCGCGTCACCGTCACCGACCTGGCGCAGCGCGACGACCTGCTCGCCCTGCTCGACCGCGCCATGGATCCCGGCACCCACGCGCCGGCGCTCGCCGGCGACGGCACGTGGACGCGGGCCCGGCCGCGGCCCGGCGAGACGCTCGTCGCCCCCCCGCAGCACCTCTACCAGCGCCGTATACCCATCCGACCCGA
>NZ_JABXFD010000011.1 GCF_013372625.1 Actinomadura sp. BRA 177 | reverse complement strand
GTGGCGGGTTGCCGTCGGGAGTCGGGTTGCGGGTGGTGGGGGGCCGGGCCGGCCGGGCGCCCCATG
This sequence comes from Actinomadura sp. BRA 177, assembly GCF_013372625.1. Taxonomy (GTDB): domain Bacteria; phylum Actinomycetota; class Actinomycetes; order Streptosporangiales; family Streptosporangiaceae; genus Spirillospora. The sequence goes on along the minus strand of NZ_JABXFD010000011.1, from coordinate 317 downwards.
TGGGTGTCGGGGGTCTCGTCGTAGCGGTACGGCTCGTGGGCCGTGACGAACCGCTGGGCCAGGTCCGCCGCCGGGGCGAACTCCTGCCGGGAGAACGGCAGCAGCCGGTAGATGTCGAATTCGCCCGAGCACGGCGGCGAGGACCACTACCAGGCCCGCGAACAGCAGCTTGCGGCGGCGGTCGTTCAGGTTCATCACTCGTCCCCGTCCGGCTCACCGGACGGACGCCCCACCGGGCGCAGCCAGAACGGCATCGACGGGCCCTCCTCGGAGCCGCCGCGGCCCCACAGCGGCGGAGCTGTCCCTTATACACAACT
>NZ_JABXFD010000046.1 GCF_013372625.1 Actinomadura sp. BRA 177 | reverse complement strand
GTCTGCAGCAGGAGTTTCTCGGCCATGCGGCCCACGAGTTAAAAACGCCCCTGGCGCTGATCCGCGGGCAGGTTGAGTTGCTCGAGGAAGGGCGAAATGACCGCAAGGCGCTATTGAGCGATGTCGAGTACATGACCCGCCAGGTGCAACAACTGCTACTTCTGGCCGAAGCGAGCGAGGCGCACAACTACCAGTTTAGCGTTGTTCGAATGCACGACATCGCCCACGAAGCTTCCATCTACTTGCAACGCATGGCGGAGTCCGCCGACGTGCATTTAACGGTGCTTGCCGCGGATCAAGGGGTGACATGGAAGGCTGATCACGGGGCATGCTTCACTCTGCTCAAGAACTTGCTGGAGAACGCCATCCAGCATGCCCCCGCGCAGACTCTCGTCAGCATGGAAATCCAGAGCAATACGATAACCGTGCGTGACCGAGGGTCTGGCGT
>NZ_JABXFD010000012.1 GCF_013372625.1 Actinomadura sp. BRA 177 | reverse complement strand
TTTGAGTTTGTGTGTTCTCTTCGCGCGTTCTTGTGGTGTGTCGTGGTTTGGCATCATTGTTGTTGTTCTTCTTGTCTTTTTCTTTTTGATGCTGCGGCGTCCCCCTAGATCTACTCTACCCTCTGCGTCTGCAGCGTCAGATGTGTCTAAGTGACAGGTGTGGGTGAACGAACGGAGGTGGACGCGGTGCGCCAGAATCTCGATCTGCGCGTCCACGACCGTGTTGCGCTGGACGAGAGCGAACTCTATGCCGAGATGCTCAGTGCGGTTGCGGCGGCGGAGCGGCCGCTGACCGTCGCGGAGATCGACATGGTGCTCGGAGTACGGTCCGCCGAAGCCGGCCGTCGCGCGCTGATGACGCAGGACTAGTTCCAACAGGGATCGCAGGATCGGGGGACGCCGAGTCGGGGAGTCCCCCGTTCGTCCATGCCGCACGTGCACACCCCGCG
>NZ_JABXFD010000361.1 GCF_013372625.1 Actinomadura sp. BRA 177 | reverse complement strand
CCGGTGTTCGTTGTTTTTTTTTTGTGGTCATGTCATCCTTAGGTGTCTACCCTATCCTCTTCGTCGGCAGCGTCACATGTGTATAAGAGCGCCCGCACCGGCCGCGCCCGCGTCCGCGTCCGCGTCCGCACCCACGGAACCCGCGCTGCTCGGACGGGCCGGCGGGTGGCGCGTCACCACCTACTACACGGCGCTTGAGCGCCTCTACGACGGCGAACGCAAGGCCGTGAAGGGCTGCACGCGGTTCCACTGCTCGCACGGGAAGACGCCGCTCGGCAAGTATCCGGAGGACTTCCTCAAGGTCGTCCAGATGGAGGGCAGCGGGCGCATCACCGAGGGCCCGCAGCGCGGCCGGTACCTGAACTGGTCGCACAGCGTCGGCTTCTGGCTGGACGATACGACGCGCGACTCGCGGGGACGTCCGCTCAAGCCGTGGACGTCGGCGGCGGCCGACAAGTCCGTCCTGGCACGGGGTCAGCGGTTCGCGATCGTCGGCTGCGGCAAGGACGGCAGCGACCGTCCGATCGAGGGCAAGGTGTGCGAAGCGTTCCAGAACGCCCGCTGGACGGTGACCGACCTGTTCCGTCCCGGATACGGGGGCGAGAACCACGCAGACGTCTACATCGGTGAGGAGAAAGGGTCGCGGCTGTCCGAGTCGCCGTTCTACACGACGCTGAACGGCGCCACCCTCGGCCCGTCCTAGGAGAGCACCCGCTCGGACGGCCGGGGCGACGCGAGCCGCGTGACGCGCGTCCGGCCGCGCAGCGTGACCTCGTCGCCGAGCGACCACCGCGCGGCCTCCTCCGGGTCGGCCTGCGCGACGAGCGAGCCCGCCGCGAGGACGCGCTCCTCGGTGTTCTTCGCCATGTCGGTGAGGCGGGCGGCCTCGTTCACCGGGTCGCCGATGACGGTGTACTCGAAGCGCTCCTCGGCGCCGATGTGCCCGGCGACGGCCTCACCGGCCGAGACCCCGACCGCGGCCCGCAGGTCGGGAACGTCCTCGCGCAGCCGGCGGGCCAGCTCGCGGGACGCGGCGAGCGCGCGGCCGGGCACGCCGTCCAGCGCGAGCGGCGCCCCGAAGATCGCCAGCGCGGCGTCGCCCTCGAACTTGTTGATCCAGCCGCCGTGCGCGCCGATGACCTCGACGACGACGGCGAAGAACTCGTTCAGCAGCCGGACGACCTCGGCGGGCGGCCGGTCGGCGGCGAGCCGGGTGGAGCCCATGATGTCGACGAAGATGACCGCGACCTCGCGCAGCTCGCCGCCGAGGTCGATGCCGCGCTCGACGGCGACGCGCGCGACGTCCGCGCCGACCTGCCGGCCGAACAGGTCGCGGAGCCGCTCGTGCTCGCGGAGCCCGGCGGCCATGTGGTTGAACCCGGCCTGCAGCAGCCCGACCTCGCTGGCGTCGTAGACGGGGACCTCGACGTCCAGGTCGCCGCGCTGGACGCGGGCGAGGCCGCGCCGCACGGACTCGACCGGGTCGGCGATGGCGCGGGCGGCGGTGTAGGTGACGCCGAGCCCGACGAGCAGCGCGATGCCGCCGAGCGCGAGCACCGCGACCGCGAAGTCCCGGACGGTGATCCTGGCGATGAGGAAGGAGCCGATGGCGAGGGTGATCAGCCCGAGGATCGGGACGGCGGTGCCGAGGCCCCAGGCGAGCACCGAGCGGGCGACGACGCCGGGCAGGCCGGTGCGGCTCGGCAGCTCGCTGCGCAGCGCGGTGGTGACCGCGCGGCGCAGCAGCCGCTCGGTCAGCAGGTAGACGATCGTGCAGGTGGTGAGGCCGCCGAGCAGGCTGGTCAGGCCGAGCTTGACGGCGAGCAGCCCGGAGAACGGGGCGTTGATGATCACCCAGCCGATCGTCCCGATGCCCCACAGCGTCAGGTGCAGGGCCATCAGCCGCAGCGGCCCGTACAGCAGCAGGGCGCGCTCGTGCCGGTCGGGTTCGCCGTGCCGCTCGACGAGGCGCCGGACGCGGCGGAAGAACCGCTCGCCGAGCAGCAGGCCGGCGGGCACGGCGGCGGCGACGTAGGCGGTGAAGACGCTCAGGTTGATGAGCTGGAGCCGCTCGGAGACGTGCCCGACCGGGTCGGGGACGACGACCGCGAACGCGAGCACGACGAGCGCGCCGCCGAGGTTGGCGAGACCGGTGGCGATCGTGACGAGGATCCGGGCGCGGCGGGCGATCCGGGCGCGCGAGTCGCCGGGGGCGCCGTCGATGAACCGCCACAGCGGACCGAGGAGGCTCCGCCTGGCCCGCGGCGCAGGCTCCGCCTTTTCGGTCTCCATGAGCGTGCAGATTAGTCGGCCATATTGCCCATATCCCCGCCGGAGGCGCGCGACCTCGGGGAGGGATTACTCACTCAAGGACGAATCGGATCCAGCAGGCGGTGCGGTGAGCGGAGGACCAGGCTGACCGGGTCGGTGCGGCGCCGCACCCCCGGCCCCGCGTGGATCTCCAGTTCCTCAGGCGGGACGTGGCGGCCGCAGTCGGGGCACGTCCCGTCCGGACCGATCCGGGTGTCGCAGTCGGTGTGCACGAACACGCGGGACGGCTCGGCGGACAGGTGGTCCTCGGCCCAGCGGGCGAGCGTGTGGACGACGGGCCACAGCTCCTTGCCCATGTCCGTCAGGACGTAGTCGTGGCCGTCCTTGGCGAGGACGCCGGTCCCGACGAGCGCGGCCAGCCGCGCGGACAGCACGGCCCGCGGGATGTCCAGGTGGGCGAGGAAGTCGCTGAACCGGCGCACGCCGTAGAAGGCGTCCCGGACGATCAGCAGCGTCCAGCGCTCCCCCACGACCTCCAGCGCGCGGGCCAGCGAGCAGTCCTGCGCCGCGTAGTCCTTGCCGAGTGCCATGCCCCCAACATTACCCGCCACGGGGTTCATTCATTGAACCGACACGTGCTACCGTCACCCAGTCGGTTCATTCACCGAACTCGGGGAGACCGCATGACGACCCTGGCCGCATCCCGGACCGCGCGCGGCGCGTCCGGCCGGGCCGCCGCGCTGACGCTGCCGGCCGCCGCCACCCTGCTGGCCCTGATGAACTACTGCGCCCCGGCGGCGACGCTCGCCGACACCGCGCGCGGGCTGCACGCCGGGGCGGCCGCGCAGATCTGGCTGATGAGCTCGATCAGCCTCGGCCTCGCGGCGGCGCTGCTCGCGGCCGGCAGCCTCGCCGACGACCACGGGCGCAAGCGGGCGTTCGTGGCCGGCGCGGCGGTCCTCGCCGCCTCCAGCGTGGCCTGCGCGCTCGCGCCGAACGCGCCGGTCTTCATCGCGGGCCGGGTCGCGCCGGGCGCCGCGAGCGCGCCGGCCACGCCCTGCCTCTTATACAA
>NZ_JABXFD010000675.1 GCF_013372625.1 Actinomadura sp. BRA 177 | reverse complement strand
GTGGACGGCGTCCAGAAGCTCACCAAGGGCATGAACGCCTCGCCGGGCGCCGCCGTCGGCAAGGCCGTGTTCACCTCCGAGCGCGCCGTGGAACTCGCCGAGCGGGGGGAGGACGTGATCCTCGTCAGCCGCGAGACCAACCCCGACGACCTCGCCGGCATGGTCGCGGCCAAGGGCGTCCTGACGTCGCGTGGAGGCAAGACGTCGCACGCCGCCGTCGTCGCGCGCGGCATGGGCCAGACGTGCGTGTGCGGCGCCGAGGAACTGGACGTCGACGTCAAGAACGGGCACTTCACCGCGCCCGGCTGCGTGACCGGGAACGAGGGCGACGTCATCTCGATCGACGGGTCGTCCGGCGACGTCTACCTCGGCGATGTGCCCGTCGAGGACTCGCCCGTCGTCCAGTACTTCGAGGGCGAGCTGTCACCGGACGGCGACGACCTCGTCAAG
>NZ_JABXFD010000604.1 GCF_013372625.1 Actinomadura sp. BRA 177 | reverse complement strand
TTGTAGAGTTGGTGGTCGTTGTTGAGTTTTTTGTTTTGTATTGGAGAGGCAGCGACCGGAATTGACCTCATCCTCTTGGTGGGCAGCGTCAGATGGGTAGAAGAGACAGCTTCCCGGGAGGCGACGGCAGTGAGCCGACGCTGATGACGTCGCGTTCGTGCGATGGCGACACCGGCACGATGCTGAGCTTGACGCGCAGCCCGACCTTGGCGAACGCCTCCTGGAACTCCCGCTGGTCGGCGTAGGCGTCCTTGACCTCCACCTCGTACGCGCCGTCCGCCACGTCGATCCGCACGGCGGCGTTGGCGTAGGCGTGCAGGGGGCCGGAGTCCTGCGCGGACAGGACGAGAACCGTCGCGGTGGCCGCGACACCGGCCGCCGCCACGCCGATGGCGGGGCGGACGAACCGGGGGAGGCGGCGGCGACGCGGCGCCGGGCTCGCCGCGGCGGTGATGGCGGCGAGCAGGGTCCGGGCGCCCGCACCGGACGGCTCGCTGGTGATGTCGTCGTCGCGCACGGGGTTCAGACCCGCCACGAGATCGTCGATCGAGGACGTCATGCCAGCTCACTCCCATGCAGAACGTGCCGGGACGGCGCGGCCGGTCCCAGGTGGTCGATGCCCGCGGCCCGCAGGGCGCGCGAGAAGCGGTGCAGGCGGACGCTCACCGCGTTGCGGGAGCAGCCGAGGACGGTGGCGATCTCGGTGACGGACAGGCCCTCCCAGCCGAGGAGTGCGAGGACCTCCCGGTCCCGGTCCGGCAGGGCGCGGAAGACTTCGGCGACGGCCGAGTCGCCGCCTGCGGGCGCGCCCGGCGGCAATTCGGCGCGCAGTGCCGCCGTCTTGAGCGAGTGGCGGACGACGCCGCGGCGGTGGTTGGCGAGGACGCGGCGCGCCACTCCGTACAGCCACAGCCGGGCCTCGTCGCCCGCGGGCATGTCGGCCGCGCGGCGCCAGGCGATCGTGAACGTCTCGGCGACGACGTCGGCCGCGTCCTCGGGGGAGTCGCAGCGGCGCAGCGCATAGCCGAGCAGCGGTTTGCAGGTCGCGGCGTAGACGGCCGCGAAGTCGTCCTCATCCATGGGGCGTCCTCGGCAACGTGGCCTCCTGTGGTCGGTGGTCACCTGCACATGTCGGGACGCCGCCCGGATCTTTCACCCGGCGAAGGACTCGATTTCGGACCAGACGGCGGCGGGCTGTTCCTCCTGGGCGAAGTGGCCTGCGTCCTGGACGATCGCGGTCGTCAGGTTCTCGATGCCGGCCTTGCGGAAGCCGTCGGCGTAGGCGGTGATGTCGCCGCCCTCGCCGTCGCCTCGCAGGTAGAGGACGGGGGTGGTGGTCGGTTCCGCAGGCGCGGCGTTGTCCTTGGCGTCTTGAGGGAACGTGCGGTAGAGGTCGAAGCCGCTGGTCAGGGCGGTGTCGTTCTCGTAGGCGGCGGCGTGGGCCGCGCGGGAGGCCGGGGTGATCCTCGACGGGTCCACGGAGAGGACGTCGTAGAAGTAGTCGAAGTACTCGGCCTGTCGCCCCCGCACGAGGGTCTCGGGCAGGGACGGGACGGCGTGCAGGCCGAAATGCCAGATGTAGGGGTTGCGCAGGACTTCGCTCCACGGCTCGACCCCGGGAATGACCGTGTTCATGATTACCGCTCGGCCCAGGTCGTAGCGGCGCAGGTAGGCGTAGGCGATCATGCCGCCGGCGTCGTGGCCGACCAGTGTGAGGTCGGTGAGGCCGAGCTGTCGCACAAGGTTGTGGACGACTGCGGCCAGGTCGCGCTTCGAGCCGCCTACCGTGCCCGTCGAGTCGCCTATGCCAGGAAGGTCGATCGCTATCAGGCGGGCGTCCGGGGACGCGGCGGCCATCACGTCCTGCCACGTCCGCCACGACTCCGGCCAGCCGTGCAGGAGCAGGTACGGGCGGCCGGACGGGTCGCCCGACTCCGCGACGTGCAGCGAGCAGTCGGCAACCGGGATCTGCGCATGGCGAATTGACATGTTCCATGTCTACCAAAGCACATGAAGCATGTCTAATATGCTGGCCCCATGGACGGCCTCGGCTATGAACAAGGAACCGGGTTCCTGCTCGCCAGGATGGGCTCCCTCACAGCCCGTTCCTGGACGGCCTTCCTGGCTGCGCACGACCTGACCCAAGGCCAGTACACGGTGCTCGTCACGCTCAACGAACGCGGGCCACTCGGGCAAAGAAGGCTCGCTGAACTCGTTGCCGTGGACGCGCGCAACATCGTCGCCGTCCTCGACTCACTGGCCCAGAAGGAGCTGATCGAGCGGCGGCCGGACGAAACCGACCGGCGGCGTCGACTGGTCGCGCTCACCGACAAGGGGACGGCGCTCGTCCGCGACCTTGCAGACAAAGCGGCCCAGGAGCAGGAAGAGTTCCTGAAACCCCTGGGCCGCAACGAGCGAGCAGCTCTGAACCGGCTGCTCAGACGCCTCTACGAGACGCATGTCGAGGGAAGTTAGGACGGGTCCGGGAGCATCCGCTTCATGGCCTCGTGGGCGCCCAGAACCTTCCGGTCGCGCGGGAAGCCCGCGCGCTTCTGCGCCGCCTCGTAGTTGCCGCCCGCGACCCAGATGGGCCCGTCCTTCAGGTGCTCAAGCCCTTCGCGGGCGATGTCGTCCGGTTCGGCGACGTTGAGGCCCGGCATGTCCATGTTCAGGCCGGCACGTTCCATCGCCGGAGTCCGCGTCACGCCGAGGACGAGTTCGAGTACGTCCACCCCGTGCTCGCGCATCTCCAGCCACAGCCCCTCGGCGAACACCCGGCCGAACGACTTGACGGCCGAGTAGATGCTGATCTGCGCCTGCCCCATGTATCCGGCGAGCGAGCCGACCAGCAGCAGGCCGCCCCGGCCGCGCTCCTTCATCTGCGCGCCGAAGTGGTGCGTGAACGCGAGCTGCGCCGTGATGTTCAGGTCGATGACGCCCTGGAAGCGCTTCAGGTCGCCCGAGACGAACTCGTGGCCGTAGCTGTTCGCGCCCGCGTTGAAGATCAGCAGCCCGACGTCCAGGCCGTCGGTGACCTCGCGGACCTTCTGCAGCGGGTCGGGGGAGATCAGGTCCAGCTCCAGCGTGCGGACCTCCACCCCCTTCGCCCGGACGGCCTCGGCCGTCTCCGCCAGCGGGCCGGGCTTGCGGGCGATCAGCACCAGGTTCAGGCCCGCGTCGGCGAGGCGGTGTGCGAACGCCGCGCCGACCCCCTCCGAGCCACCGGCGATGACGGCCCACGGGCCGTACTCGTCGATCATTGCTCTCCGTCCAGGTCCGGGGTCCAGGCGACGCCGTTGATGTGCGAGCCGCCGTCCGCGAACAGGGTGTTCCCGGTGAGGTAGCGGGCGCCCTCGGACGCGAGGAACACCGCCACCGGTGCGATGTCGGTCTCCGGGTCGCCGAGGCGGCCCATCGGGTTGGCGCGGTCGGCGGCGGCCTCGATCTCCGGATGCTCGGCCGCCATCCGCCGGAACGCCGCGCTCTTGGCGCCCGGGCAGATCGCGTTGACGACGACGCCGGTCGGCGCCCATTCGCGGGCGGCCGTGCGGGTCAGCGTCCGGAGGGCCTCCTTGGCCGAGTTGTACTCAAGGGTCCCCATGTGGGCGTTGACCCCGTTGAGGGAGCACATGTTGATGACGCGTCCCCACCCGCGCGCCTTCATGTGGGGGAACGCGGCCTGCATCGCCCACAGCGGGCCGTAGTAGCCCATCGCGAAACCGCGGGCGAGCTGCTCGTCGGTCTTGTTCTCGACGCGGCCGACGGTCCCGGCGCCCCAGGCGTTGTTGACCAGGACGTCCACCGAGCCGCACGTCTCGACCGCCGCCGAGACCATGGCCTCGACCTGCGCCCGGTCGGTCACGTCCGTCCGGACGAACCGGGCGTTCTCCCCGATCTCGGTGGCCACCGCGGCGCCGGTCTCCGCGTTCAGCTCCGCCACCAGGACGCGGGCGCCCTCGGCGGCGAAGCGGCAGGCGACGCCGCGTCCGATGCCGTCGCCCGCGCCCGTCACGACCGCGACCCGTCCGGTCAGCGCACCGCGCGGTCCGGCCGGCTCACCCATCGACGACCTTGATGGAGCCGGTCAGCGCCGCCTCCTGGATCGCGGAGCGGAGCGCCGGGCAGGTGTCGTGCGGGTCCTGGATGCCCACGCACGCGGCCCTCGCCTCGGCGTTCCACTGGATGCTCGTCTGCTCCCAGGTCGACTTGCGCACCAGCACCTCGGCGGCGCAGCGGCGGCAGGCGACCGGGACCAGCGGGCCGTCCAGCAGCCGCTCGTCCTGACGGGACGTCACGCCGAGGCCCCCTCGGCGTCCAGCCGCGCGAGGTTCTCCTCGACCTCCTTCTTCCACGACTCCACCGGACGCGTCGTGTCGATCTCGAACTCGAACCGGTCCGTCATCTCCGGCTGCACGTCGGCGGCGTCCACGTAGAACTGCTGGTACCAGCGGCGCAGCTGGTAGACGGGCCCGTCCTCCTCGCACAGCAGCGGGTTGTCGATGCGCGCCTTGTTCTTCCAGATCTCGACGTCCTGCTGGAAGCCGAGCAGGATGAACTCCGACAGCTTCTGCGCCGTCGCCTCGGCCGCCTCCGCCGGCAGCTTGTCGCTGTGCTGCACGATGATCCCCGAGTGCAGCGAGAACGAGTTCTCGTCGATCGGGTAGTGGCAGTTGATCAGGACGGAGTGCAGGTCGTACCCCTCGTAGTGGTACGTCAGCTCGTCGATCATGAACGAGGGGCCGTGGTAGGACGCCACGGAGGTGTTGCCGAGCATCCGCGGCCCGCCTCCGCCGGAGCCCTCGCGCCTGCGGCGGGAGTCCTCCCGGGTCACGCCCTTCATGATCTGGGTGGCGGTCTGGTTCTCGAAGATGTTCTTGAAGTACGTCGGGAACGACTGGTGGATGTAGAAGAAGTGCGCCATGTCGACGACGTTGTCGATGACCTCGCGGGCGTTGGTGTGGACGACCTGCTCCGTCCAGCGCCAGTCGGTCCAGTCGTCGCGGGTGGCGCCCTCGATCACCGGGATCGTCACGTCCGCCGGGGGCTGCTTGCCCTCCGGGTCGTTCCAGACGAACAGCAGCCTGTCCTGCTCCATCGTCGGCCACGAGGCGGTCCGGGCGCGCAGCGGGACGCGGCGCGAGTACGGGATCTGCTTGCAGCGGCCGTCGCCGCCCCAGCGCCAGTCGTGGAACGGGCAGGCGATCTCGTTGCCCTTGACCGTCCCCTGGGACAGGTCGCCGCCCATGTGCCGGCAGTAGCCGTCCAGGACGTTCGTCTTGCCGTCCGCACCGGTGAAGACCACGAGCTTCTGCCCGAACGCCTGGACCGTGTGGGGCTTGCCGTCCTTGAAGGTCTCGGCCAGCCCGAGACAGTGCCATCCCCGGGCGAAACGGGAGGAGATCGCCTCCGCCTCGATGGCGCGGACGGCGTCCGACTCGGTTGCGGTCACGTGGATCATCCCTTCAGCGATGGACGGGTGATTCGAACGTTAGGTCGCAGGTCACCGTCCCGAACGGCGAGTCCCGGTGGCCGGGACGCGGAGCCGCCCGGCGGGACCCCGGCGTGGTCTGCTGCAATGGTCAGACTACGAGGACGGGAGCCGACGGATGAGCAACCAGGTCCTGGACGCCGTGCGCGGGCTGCTGCCGGGCATCGCCGAGCGGGCCCGGTCCGTGGACGAGAAGGGGAAGATCCCCGCGGAGACCATGCGGGACCTGACCGCCGCCGGCGTGTTCCGCATGCTCCAGCCCACCCGCTACGGCGGCGCCGAGGACGACCCCGTCGCCTTCTACGAGGTGGTCCGCGCGATCTCCGGCGCCTGCGGCTCGACCGGCTGGGTCGCCGCGATCCTCGGCGTCCACTCCTGGCACCTCGGCCTGTTCGCGGACGAGGCGCAGCGCGAGGTGTGGGGCGCCGGCCCGGACACGCTGATCTCCTCGTCCTACAGCCCGATCGGCCGCCTCACCCCGGTCGACGGCGGCTACGAGCTGACGGGCCGCTGGTCGTTCTCCTCCGGCTGCGAGTTCGCGTCCTGGGTGCTGCTCGGCGCGCTCGTCGTCGGCGCGGAGGGCCGCCCCGTCGACTTCATGACGGTGCTCATCCCCAAGCGCGACTACGAGATCCGCGAAGTGTGGGACTCGATGGGCCTGCGCGGCACCGCCAGCGACGACATCGTGGTGGAGAAGGCGTTCGTCCCGTCCCACCGCGCCATGCGCAACTTCGAGCAGGCCCAGCTGCGCAACCCGGGCCGCAAGGTCAACACCGGTCCCCTCTACCGCATGCCGTTCGGGACGATCTTCACCAGCACCGTCGCGGCCAGCGTCATCGGCATGGCGGCCGGCTGCCACGACCGCTACGTGGCGCGGATGCGCGACCGGATCCGGCTCAGCCTCGGCGGCGGCCGCTTCGTCGAGGACCCGCACGCCCAGGTCGCCGTCGCCCGCGCCGCGTCCGAGATCGACGCCGCGATCCTGCAGACGGACCGGAACGTCCGGGAGATCCACGAGTACGCGGCCCGCAACGAGAAGATCCCGATGGAGCTGCGGCTGCGCGCCCGCCGCGACCAGGTCCGCGGCACCGAGCGCGCCATCGAGGCGATCGACATCCTGTTCAAGACCGCCGGCGGCAACTCCCTGCACCGCGGCAACGTCATCGAGCGCGCCTGGCGCGACGCCCACGCCGGCAGCGTCCACGTCGCGAACGACGTCGAGCACGCTCTCTCCATGTGGGGCCGCGGCATCTTCGGCCTCAAGGTCGAGGACAACCTCGTCTAGCCCTCCGCGCGGGTCAGCCTTCGCGGCCGGGGAGCATGGCCAGGGCCTGGGTGCGCTGCGCGACGAGGTCGTCGTAGGTGCCGTCGCGCTCGGCCCAGCGGTGCATGAGGACCCCCTTCACGAGGATCTCGCGGGGGGTGGGGACCGCTGAGAGCAGCTGCATGACCTCGGTGGCGAAGTCGTCGAGCGGCAGCGCGTGCGGGTTCACCTTCTCCTGGCCTGCCGTGGCGACGGCCGGGGGGACGAGTTCGGCGACGCCGACGCCGGTCCCGTCGAGTTGCGCGCGCAGTGCCTCGGAGTAGGCGTGCACCGCGGCCTTCGAGGCGGCGTAGGTGGGCATGGGCGGGAACGGCAGGAAGGCGATGCCGGAGGTCACGGTGATGAAGGTGCCGGTGCCCCGCCGGACCAGGTGCGGGGTGAAGGCGTCGACGACCCGGATGGTGCCGATCAGGTTGGTGTCGATCGTCGTCTCGGCCGCCTCGAAATGCGCGGGATCGCGCAGGTCCTCCAGGAGCATGACGCCCGGCATCGTCACCACGGTGTCCAGCTCGGGATACCGGGCGAGCACGGCGTCGCGGGCACGTGCGACGGAGGCGCTGTCGGTGACGTCGATGCCGAATGTGCCGAAGCCCTCTCCGGCGAGTTCCGCGAGTGCCTCCGCGCTGCGGCCGCCAACGGCCACGGTGCTGCCCGCCGCGGCGAACCGGCGGGCCAGCTCTCGTCCGATGCCGGAGGTTCCGCCGACGATGAGGACGGTGCGGTTGGAGAGATCCATGAGGTCTTCCCTTCAGCGAGGCTCGCTGTCCTTTTCGAACAGTGCTGCCGCAAGTCTCGACGGCATTCGCCGCGGGTGGCAGAGCCCCCGTGTTCCCTGGTCCTGCCAGGGCCCCCGCTGAGGCGCGCGCACCGGCTTACGGTGGTGTCATGAAGGACGAGGAATCCGGCAACCGGCTCGGCGGCTACCTGCGCGCACGACGCGAGCTGATCTCCCCGGCGCAGGCGGGACTCCCGCCCGGCGGCAACCGCCGCGTCCCCGGCCTGCGCCGTGAGGAAGTCGCGCTGCTCGCGGGCATCAGCCCCGACTACTACCTGCGCCTGGAACGGGGCCGCGACCGGAACCCCTCACTCCAGGTGCTCGAGTCACTCGCGCGCGTCCTGCGGCTCGACGACGTCGAACGGACGTATCTGCTCGGCCTCGCGGCGGTCCGCGCGAGGGCGCCGCGCCGCGAGCGCCCCGAGCGCGTACCGGCACGGGCGCACCAACTCCTCGCCCACCTGCAGATCCCCGCGTTCATCGAAGGCCGCGCCTTCGACGTCCTGGCCTCCAACCCGATGGCCGTCGCGTTCTCCCCGCGCCTGCGGCCCGGCCAGAACCGGCTCCGTTCCTTGTTCCTCGACCCCGAGGAACAAGCCTTCCAACAGGACTGGGCGAACTCCGCCGCCGACTTCGTCGCCGCTCTTCGCACCACCATCGGGGACGACATCGACAACCCGCTGTTCGTCGAACTCGTCGGAGAACTCGCACTGTCCAGTCAGCGGTTCCGCACCCTGTGGGCCCGGCACGACGTCCGCGACCTCGACGGAGGAACCGCCGCCGTCAACCACCCCGTCGTCGGTGAACTACGGCTCCACCGCGACAAACTCCCCATCGACGACGTCATCCTCGTCGTCTACTACCCCGACAAGGGCAGCGACAGCGACGAGAAACTGCAACTCCTCGCCGCACTCTCACGCACCGAACCCGCCGGTACGGCACACGACAGGCCGGCGGACGTCCCGCATCCGAAAACCCCCTGACGAACGCGCGCAGTCCAGCGGCGAACCTCGCGCCCAGGGGCGGCCGGGGGCGTGGTCTCGTCCCGGGCGGGACGAGACCACGCCTACGCGCGTCAGCAGGTGGTGGGCGGGGTTTCGTTGTCGCGGATGGACTGGGCGAATGCCAGGCCGGCCTGGAATGAGGCGTTGATGCTGCCTCGGTGGTCGGCGCCGGCGAACTCCTGGTAGGCGATGTTGCCGTAGCGCTTGCAGAGGTCGTTGACGATGTTCTGCGTCGCGGCGGGGACGACCTCGCGGTCGTCGGTGCCCTGGGCGACCAGCGTCGGGACCTTGATGTCCAGGCCGAGCGCTTCCTGCGAGTTGTAGTAGTTCTCGAAGCGGGTGAGGTCGGCGTCCGGGCGGAACACGTTGTTCAGCGGCAGGTTCGCGCTGAGTTGCTTGAGCCGGCCGAGGCACGCGTTCGTCCGCCCGGCCGCGGCGATCTCCGCGGCCTCCTCGGTCACCAGGTCGTCCGGCTTGATGGACGGGTCGGCCGCGTTCGCGCCGTTGAGCAGGACGAAGAAGAACGGCAGCGCGATCTCGGCGCCCGGGGCCTGCGACTTGATGTAGGCGACGGTCTGGCTCATCTGGGAGCCGGGCGCGATCGCCACGGCGCCCTTGAGGCGGATGTCGCGGGGCTTCTGCCGCGCGGCCGCCGTGTAGAGCGTCGCCTGGCCGCCCTGGCTGTGTCCGGCGACGAACCAGTCGCGCCCGATGCGGTGGTCGACCTTGCGGGCGGCGCGGACGATGTCGGTGACCGTGTTCGCCTCGCTGACGCCGTTCATGTACGGGTGCCCGCCGGGCGTGCCGAGGCCCTCGTAGTCGGTCTGGACGACCGCGTAGCCGTGCGCCACCCACTTGTCCAGGTACGCCTCGGTGATCGACAGGTAGTCGTGCGCCGGACCGTTCGCGGTGTCGGCGGACGGCGCGCACTTGTCGGCGGTGCCGGTGGTGCCGTGCGCCCAGCTCAGCACCGGCCAGCCGCCCTTCGGAGCCTTGCCCTTCGGGACGGCGACCGTGCCCGACACCGTGATCCGCTTCCCGCCCACGCCCTCGGACGTGTAGGTGATGAACCGGTTCTTGGACGCGCTCGGCAGCGCCGCCGCGTTCGCCAGGGGACGGCTGCTGATCAGCCTGCCCCGGTGCCCGTGCCCGTGCCCGTGCCCGTGCCCGTGCCCGTGCCCGTGCCCGTGCCCGTGACCCCCGGCTTGTGCGGGGACGGAGGCGAGTCCGCTGGTCCCCGCGAAGGCGACTGCGGCGACGGCGAGGCCGGCCGCGCGAGTTCGGGTAGATCTCATGTGCTGCTCCTCCTGATGTGCTGGACGGCACGGTAGGCGAAAGCCATCGCCGAACCGATAGGAACGCCCGGACCGGGGTAAACCGGGCCGGTGAACGAGGCACTGGTGTTCCCGGCGGCGTAGAGGCCGGGGATGGGGCGGTCCGAGGCGTCCAGGACGCGGGCGTCGGGGTCGGTGCGCAGACCGCCCTTCGTGCCGAGGTCGCTGAGCACGACCTTCGCCGCGTAGTACGGGGGCTCGTCGACGGCGACCACGCAGGGCTTGCCGCCGGAGAAGTAGCGGTCGTAGGGGTCCTCGCCGCGGTGGAAGTCGTCGTCCACGCCGTTGGCGGCGAAGCCGTTGAAGCGTTCGACGGTCGCGGTCAGGGCGTCGGCCGGCAAACCGATCTTCCCGGCCAGCTCGTCCAATGTCGCGGCCTGCACCCACTGCCCGGAGGCCAGTTGCTCATCGGTCGTCAGCGGCGGGACGGAGATCGCCGGCAGCCCGCCCGAACGCGCGTCGAAGATCAGGTGGAAGGGGCCCTCGGCGGCGGCGAGGCGCCGGCCCATCTGGTCGTAGGGGAGTGACTCGTTCGCGAAGCGGCGTCCGGAGCCGTCCACGATCAGCCCGCCACGGAAGCCGAGCGTGAACGCGGGCCGCCCGTCCGGGGTGAGGAGGCCGGGGCAGAACCATGCCTGGTCGAGCAGGCCGGTGGACGCGCCGATCTTCGCGGCCGCCTCGATCGCGTCGCCGGTGTTCGCGCCGTCCGGGGCCATCGTCCAGTCCGCGCCGCCCGGCACGTCGCGCGAGGCACGCAGGCCGGCGGACGACTCGAACCCGCCGGCGGCCAGCAGCACGCCCCGCGAAGCCCGCAGCCGGAGCGAACCCGCCTCGACGCCGACGACCCGGCCGTCCTCCACGATCAGCCCGGTCAGCGGGGTCTCGGTCCGCACCACGCCGTTCCCCGTGGCGGTGAAGGCGAGCAGCAGGCGCCCGATCAGCGACCGTCCCTGCGCCATCGGCTTGGCCGAGTGCCCGCGCCCCGCCCGGTCCCGGTCGACCGGCGGCCGGACGAGCCCGGCCAGCTCGCCGAGCTCCTCGACCGGCAGTTCCAGGGGCACGAAAGACCGCCCCATGTCGAGCCGGCCGGGCGCGGCGAAGTAGTCGGGGAAAGGACGGAATTCGAATTCGAGCGCCGGGTCCTTCTCCAGGAATTCGACCACCTCGGGCGCCGTCTCCAGGAACGCTTCGCGGTGCGCCGAGTTGTCGTCGCCCAGAAGCGCCCGCAGGTACGTGCGCGCCCCCTCGGTCGAGTCGTCGATCCCGGCCCGCCGCTGCACCTGCGTGCCCGGCAGCCAGATCGCCGACCCCGAGTACGCGGACGTCCCGCCGAGCACCCCGGTCTTCTCCAGGACCAGCGTCCGCAGCCCGGCCGACGCCGCCGCCAGCGCGCCCGCCATCGCTCCGGCGCCCGAACCGGCCACCACCACGTCGTATTCGTCGTCCCACCGGGCATTTGCCACGTGAATCCCCTCCCGATCTTCGCGCGCGCACAACGTAAGCGCGGCCCGCACCGCGGCGGGACGCCCCGTCCCACTGACCGGTATCGCCGATCGCGGGCACGGCCGCGAGCCCGGATATTGTTCCTAGTCAGCACACCGATGGACCCGGAGGGAGGACCGTGGCGAGGATCGCAGCGGCGAGGATGTCCGCCGAGCCCAGCTCACCGGAGCAGCACGACCGGCGGCAGCGCATTCTCCGGGCCGCGTCGCGCATCGGTACGGAGAAGTCCCTCGAACGCGTCCAGATGCACGACGTGGCGAAGGCGGCCGGGGTCGCGATCGGCACCCTGTACCGGTACTTCCCGTCGAAGGTGCACCTGTTCACCGCGGTGATGGCGGCGCAGGTCGACCGGCTGCACGAGCAGGCCGCCCAGCCCGCGCCCGGTGTCGAGCCCGAGGACGCGGTCGCCGACCTGCTGGTGCAGGCCAGCCGGAGCCTGCTGGCGCAGCCCGTCCTGTCGGCGTCCATGCTGCAGGCGTCCAACAGCGCGCACGTCGCGACGGTCGCCGACACGATCCACATCGACAGCACCTTCCGCGACATCCTGCTGCGCACCGTGGGCGTCGAGGTCCCGACCGCGCAGGACGTCACGCTCGTCCGGCTGCTCATGCAGTGCTGGTACGGGGTGCTCCAGTCGAGCCTGAACGGCCGCGCGTCCATGGCGGACGTGGAGAGCGACATCCGCCTCGCCTGCCGGCTGCTGCTGGCGCCCCGGTCCAACGCCGCGCAACCCTCCCAGTGATCGGGATGGTCCCGGCGGACGTCCCGGGGCCGCGGCTACCGTGCCGCCATGAATCGCTATGACGGCGTGAAAGTGCTGCTCACCGGGGCCGCGTCCGGCATCGGGCGGGCCACGGCGATCCGCCTCGCCACCGAGGGCGCCGCGGTCTACGGCGTGGACCTCGCCGAGAAGGGCCTGGCCGAGACCGCCGCGGCGGTCACCGGGCCCGGCACCCTCACGACCCGCGCGGTGGACGTGACCGACGAGCCCGCCGTGATCGCCGCCGTGGCGGACGCGGCCGAGACCCTCGGCGGCATCGACGTCCTCGTCAACGTGGCCGGCGTCCACAAGACGACCCCCATCGAGACGCTGACCGTGGACGACCTGAACCGGCTGTTCTCCGTCAACCTCGTCGGAACCGCCCTGTTCTGCCGCGAGTCGCTCAAGCACCTCCCGGACCGGACGGGCGT
Organism: Actinomadura sp. BRA 177; assembly: GCF_013372625.1. Taxonomy (GTDB): domain Bacteria; phylum Actinomycetota; class Actinomycetes; order Streptosporangiales; family Streptosporangiaceae; genus Spirillospora. The sequence continues at coordinate 17,507 of NZ_JABXFD010000604.1, read as the reverse complement.
CATCATCAACACGGCCTCGCTGTCGGCGACGCAGGGCAACCCGTTCATGACGGCGTACTCGGCGTCCAAGGGCGCGGTCCTGGGGTTCTCCCTCAGCCTCGCCGCCGAGCTGGCCACCCGTCGCATCCGCGTCGTGCCGATCTCCCCGGGCGCCGTCGACACGCCGCTGGTCCGGTCACCCGACATGTTCCCGCCCGGACTCGACCTCAACTACTTCTCGAAGATCCGGTCCTACTACGGTGCCGCCGACCCGGAGATGATCGCGGCCGCGATCGCGTTCGCCGGGTCGTCCGACGCCGCCTACTACACCGGTGCCGACTTCCGCGTCGACGGCGGCGCCCACACCTAGGAGACAGACATGGCACGCACCATCGCCGTCAGCGGCTCGGCGTCCGGCATCGGCGAGTCCCTCGCCGCGATGCTCCGGGACGCGGGCGACACCGTCATCGGGATCGACCTGCGCGACGCCGACGTGTGCGCGGACCTCAGCGTCCCCGAGGGCCGCGCGAGCGCGGTTGCGGAGACGCTGGAGAAGGCGGGCGGGCGGCTCGACGCCGTCGTGGCCTGCGCCGGCGTCTCCGACTTCACGATCATGCCGGTCAAGGTGAACTTCTTCGGCGTCGTCGGGCTGCTGGAGGGGCTGCGCCCCGCGCTCGCGCAGGCCGGGGCGCCGCGCGCCGCCGTGGTCGGCTCGATCTCCGGCACCCACCCGGTGGACGACGCCACCGTCCGCGCCTGCCTGGACGGCGACGAGCCGGCCGCGATCGCGGCGGCGACCAAGGTGGAGGAGAGCGGCGCCGGCGGCCGGCTGTACCCGTCGTCGAAGTCGGCGCTCGCCCAGTGGATGCGCCGCGTGTGCACCACCCCCGAGTGGGCGGGCGCGGGCATCCCGCTGAACGCGATCGCGCCGGGCGTCGTCAAGACCGCGATGACCAAGCCGCTGTTCGAGGACGAGGCCATGTTCCAGGTCATGAACGAGGCCGTCCCGATGCCGCTGCACGGCTACGCCGGCCCCGAGGCGATCGCGGCGGCGCTGCGCTGGCTGATCGCCCCGGCCAACACGCACATGACCGGCCAGGTCATCTACGTGGACGGCGGCGCCGAGGCCACGCTGCGCGACGCGGCGCTTTTTTGACCACGGGCTTCTGCTGGAACGCCGGTGGCCGCCCCTCGCGCCGAGGGCGGCCACCGGCGGGCCTGCGGATCAGTACTTGCTGGTACCGGTGTTGTCGAGCGCGGCGACGCTGTAGGCGGCGTAGGTCTTGTGCGCGTCGCGGTCCGCGAAGTACGGGGTGACCTGGGCGCCGAACTCCTCGACGGAGAAGACGCCCTCGGCCGCGGTGAACTTCTGCTCCACGGTCGGCGCGGCCATCAGCGCGACCATGTCGCCGTAGACGACGAACACCTGCCCGCTGATCTTCTCGGACGCGGGGGACGCCAGGTAGCCGACGAACGTGCCGACCCGCTCGGGCGCCATGACGTCCAGCCCGCCGGGCGCGGTGCCCTCGTTGAAGGTCGCCTCGGTCATCGCCGTCCGGGCGCGCGGGCAGATCGCGTTGGCGCGCACCCCGTAGCGGCCGAGGCCCGCGGACGTCGACAGCGTCAGCGCGACGATGCCGGCCTTGGCGGCGGAGTAGTTCGGCTGGCCCGCCGACCCGAACAGGAACGCCTCCGACGCGGTGTTGATCACGCGCCCGTAGACGGGGCCGCCGGCGGCCTTGCTCGCGGCGCGCCAGTGCACGGCGGCGGCGCGGGACACGGCCGCGTGCCCCTTCAAGTGGACGTGGATGACGTCGTCCCAGTCCGACTCGGACAGGTTGAACAGCATCTTGTCGCGCAGCACGCCGGCGTTGTTCACCAGGACGTCCAGCGAGCCGAACGTGTCGACGGCGGCGGACACCAGCGTGTCGCCCATCGACCAGTCGCCGACGTCGCCCTTCACCGCGACGGCCTCGCCGCCCGCCTTCGTGATCTCGGCGACGACGTCGTCGGCCGCCGGTCCCATGTCGTTGACGACGACGCGTGCGCCCTGCGCGGCGAGAGCGAGGGCCTCGGCGCGGCCCAGCCCGGCGCCCGCGCCGGTGACGATGGCGGTACGGCCCGCCAGGGACAGGTCAGCGTTCATCGGAGCCTCCGGATCGGATGTTCGGTCGCACGCCGGAGGCTAGTACGAATTCTAGTTCCGCCCGCCGGGGCGTCCCGCTGAGTGGGTATGCGCAGGTGATGTGCAAGACGGAGACCGCTGAGTGGGACGCGGCTTGCCCGCCAATGAGAACGAATTCTAGTCTCGCGGGCATGACGCTGAATCTGGCGACCCTCTTCGAGGCCGTCGCGGTGGCCGTCCCCGACCGTACGGTGCTCGTCTGCGGCGACCGCAGGCTCACCTTCGCCGACCTCGACGCGCGGGCCGACGCGGTGGCGGGCCGGCTGCGTTCGGCGGGCATCGCGCCGGGCGAGCACGTGGGTCTCCACATGCTGAACGGCACCGAGTACGTGGAGACGCTGCTCGGCTGCCTGAAGATCCGCGCCGTGCCGGTCAACATCAACTACCGGTACACCGACCGCGAGCTGCACTACCTCTACACCGACGCCGGGCTGACCGGCCTGGTCGTGGACGACGCGTTCGCGCCGGCCGCCGCCCGTGTCGCCGGAGAATGCCCCGATTTGCGCGTCGTCTCGGTCGTCCGGACGGGGGAGACCGCCGAGAAGCCGGAGTGGCCGTCGCGGATCAGCGTCAGCGACTACACGTCCGAGGCCGGCGCGCCCGACCCGTCCCTTCGCGAGGGCCGCACCGCCGACGACCACTACGTCCTCTACACCGGCGGCACCACCGGCAACCCGAAGGGCGTCGTCTGGCGGCACGAGGACTTCTACATGGCCGCCCTGAAGGGCGGCAACCCCTACGGTGACCCGCGGCGCACCGTCGAGGAGCTGGTCGAGGGCGCCAAGACCGGGTTCGAGCTCAGCTACATGCTGACGATGCCGCTGATGCACGGCGCCGCGTCCTACACGCTGTTCATGGCGATGCTCACCGGCTCCAAGACGATCCTGATACGCCGCTTCGACGCGCTGGACGCGCTCCGCATCATCGACCGGGAGCAGCCGATGATCGTCGCGGTGGTCGGCGACGCGATCGCGCGCCCGCTCGCCGACGCGATCCGCGCCCACGGCTCCGAATACGACCTGTCGTCGTTCAAGGTGCTGGGCTCGGGCGGCGCGATCCTGTCCAGCAGCGTCCAGGCGGAGTTCGCCGAACTGGTCCCCGGCATCCACATCAACAACGCGTTCGGCGCGTCGGAGTCGGGCGCGGACGGCACCATCGCCATCGGCGCGGACGGCCTGATGCGGCTCGCCGCCGGCGCCCACGTCAGCGTGGTCGGCGCGGACATGAAGCCGATCCCGCCCGGCTCCGCCGAGATCGGCTACCTCGCCCGCTCCGGGCACGTCCCGCTCGCCTACCACAACGACCCGGAGAAGACGGCGCGGACGTTCCCCGTCATCGACGGCAGGCGCTGGACGATCCTCGGCGACATGGCCCGGGTCGAGGCCGACGGCACGGTCGTCGTCCTCGGGCGCGGTTCCGGCTGCATCAACACCGGCGGCGAGAAGGTGTTCCCCGAGGAGGTCGAGCAGGCCCTCAAGTCGCACCCCGCCGTGATGGACGCGCTGGTCGCGGGCGTCCCCGACGACCGCTTCGGTGAGCGCGTCGCCGCCGTCGTGGAGCTGCGGCCCGGCGCGTCCGCCACCGTCGAGGACCTGCGGACGCACTGCCGCGAGCACCTCGCCGGCTACAAGATCCCCGCCGCGGTGACCTTCACGGACGCGATCGTCCGCTCCCCGTCCGGCAAGGCCGACTACCGCTGGGCCAAGCGCGTCCTCACGCCGCCGAGTCGTTGACCTGCGGCGTGTTGTTGTTATGAGCCGCTCCATAACAACAACACGCCGCAAGTCAACGCACCTGGTGCTGGTGCGCTGGTCGTTTTGAGACAAGGAGATATCTCATGCCTGAGGCCGTCATCGTCGACGCCGTCCGGACGCCGGTCGGCAAGCGCTACGGCGCCCTGTCCGGGCTGCACCCGGCCCAGCTGCTCGGGGTCACGCAGCGCGGGCTGCTCGAACGCGCCGGCGTCGACGCGGCGACGGTCGGGCAGGTCGTCGGCGGGTGCGTGACGCAGGTCGGGGAGCAGTCCAACAACGTGACCCGCAACGCGTGGCTGTACGCGGGGCTGCCCTACACGACGGCGTGCACGACGATCGACTGCGCGTGCGGGTCGTCCCAGCAGGCCGTGCACATGATCGCCGGGCTGATCGCGTCCGGCGCGATCGACACCGGCATCGGCTGCGGCGTCGAGGCGATGAGCCGGGTGTTCCTCGGCCAGGCCCTCGCCCCCGGGACGGGCAGCCCGGCCCCCGAGGGCTGGGAGATCGACTACCCGGACCAGTTCACCGCCGCCGAGCGCATCGCGAAGAAGCGCGGCATCGCCCGCGCGGACGCCGACGCGCTCGGGCTGGCGTCGCAGGCCAAGGCGAAGGCGGCCTGGGAGGACGATCGGTTCGCCGGGCAGATCCTCTCGGTCGAGGCGCCGGTCATGACCAAGGAGGGCCCGACCGGCGAGATCGGCGTGGTCACCCGCGACCAGGGGCTGCGTGACACGACCGCCGAGGCGCTCGCCGGGCTGAAGGCGGTCATTCCGGACGGCATCCACACGGCCGGCAACTCGTCCCAGATCAGCGACGGGGCCGCCGCGGTGCTGCTGATGTCCGCCGAGCGGGCCGCTGAGCTGGGGCTTCGCCCGCGTGCCCGGATCATGGCGTCCGGGATGGTCGGTTCCGACCCGTACTACCACCTGGACGGTCCGATCGACTCGACGCGGCACGTCTTGGACCGGGCCGGCATGAAGCTGTCCGACATCGACCTCGTCGAGATCAACGAGGCGTTCGCGTCGGTCGTCCTGTCGTGGGCGTCCGTGCTGGACGCGGACATGGACAAGGTCAACGTCAACGGCGGCGCCATCGCGCTCGGCCACGCGGTCGGCTCGACCGGCGCCCGCCTCATCACGCAGGCCGTGAACGAGCTGGAACGGTCCGACAAGTCGACCGCCCTCGTCACGATGTGCGCGGGCGGCGCGCACTCCACGGCCACCATCATCGAACGGATCTGAAGTATGACCATCGGGCTGACCGAGGAGCACCGCGACCTGCGCGACGCCGTGCGCGCGTTCACCTCCCGGCAGGTGACGCCGTCGGCGGTGCGCGCCGCGGTGGACGCCGAGCAGGAGAAGGCGCCGGCGTTCTGGGCCGACCTCGCCGCGCAGGGCCTGCTCGGGCTGCACCTGCCGGAGGACGTGGGCGGCGCGGGCTACGGGCTGGTCGAACTGGCCGTCGTCCTGGAGGAACTGGGGCGCGCCATCGTCCCGGGGCCGTTCCTGCCGACCGTCCTGGCGAGCGCGGTGCTGTCGCGTGCGGGGCACACCGCGCACCTGCCGTCGCTGGCCGGCGGGAGCGCGGTCGGCGCGGTGGGCTTGGACGCGGGGACGCTGACCCTTTCCCGCTCCGGCTCCGGGGTCACGGTGACCGGTGTGTCGGGCCCCGTCCTGGGCGCCGCGCTGGCGGACGTCATCGTCGTCCCGGCGAAGGACGCCGACGCGACGGCCTGGCTCGTCCTCCCCCGGAATGCCGTGGACGTGGACGAACTCCCCAGCCACGACCTGACCCGCCGCCTGGCCACGATCGAGTTGGAAAACGCGACTGTACCGGCCGGTTCAGTCCTGGATCTGGACTCACAGGCGGTGCGCGACCTCGCGGCGGCGCTGTTCGCCGCCGAGGCGTCCGGCATGGCCGACTGGGCGACGACGACCGCCGCCGAGTACGCGAAGGTCCGCGAGCAGTTCGGCCGTCCGATCGGCCAGTTCCAGGGCGTCAAGCACCGCTGCGCCCGGATGCTCGCGCACGCCGAGCAGGCCCGCGCCTGCGCATGGGACGCCGCCCGCGCCCAGGAAGACTCCGCCGCGCGCGAGGCGTCCCTGGCCGCCGCCGTCGCCGGGGCCACGAGCGTCCAGGCCGCGTTCCAGACCGCTAAGGATTGCATCCAGACGCTCGGCGGCATCGGCTTCACCTGGGAGCACGACGCCAGCCTGTACCTGCGGCGCACGCAGACGCTGCGCATCCTGCTCGGCTCCACCGCGTCGTGGCGCCGCCGGGTGGCGCGCCTGACCCTCGACGGCGTCCGCCGCGAACTGAGCGTCGAACTGCCGCCCGAGGCCGAGCAGATCCGCGCCGAGATCCGAGCCGAACTGGAGCCGGCGAAGGCCCTGGACGGCAAGGAGCGCGTCACCTACCTGGCCGACCGCGGCTACACGTCCCCGCACCTCCCCGCCCCGTGGGGCAAGGGCGCCGACGCCATCACCCAGCTGGTCATCGCCGAGGAGATGCGCGCCGCCGGCCTCCGCGCGCACGACATGATCATCGGCAACTGGGTGGTGCCGACGCTGATCGCGCACGGTTCGCCCGCCCAGCACGAGCGGTTCCTGCCCGGCTCGCTCCGCGGCGACATCCGCTGGTGCCAGCTGTTCTCCGAGCCGGGCGCGGGCTCCGACCTCGCCGCGCTGTCCACCCGCGCGGAGAAGGTCGAGGGCGGCTGGAAGATCACCGGCCAGAAGGTGTGGACGTCCATGGCCCGCGAGGCCGACTGGGGCATCCTCCTCGCACGCACCGACCCGTCCGTCCCGAAGCACAAGGGCCTGTCCTACTTCCTCCTGGACATGAAGTCCGAGGGGATCGGCATCCGCCCCCTCCGCGAGCTGACCGGCGACACCCTGTTCAACGAGGTGTTCCTGGACGGCGTGTTCATCCCGGACGACCTCCTGGTCTCCACCCCGGGCAACGGCTGGAAACTCGCCCGCACGACCCTCGCCAACGAACGCGTCTCGCTCTCCAACGACTCGTCCCTCGGCAGCGGCGGCGAGGCCCTCCTCAAGCTGGCGACGGACGCCGACGACGAGCGCCTGACGACCCTCGGCGGCATCCTCTGCGACGCCCAGTCGAGCAGCCTGTTCGGCCTGCGCACCACGCTGCGGACGCTGGCGGGCGGCCAGCCGGGCGCGGAGTCGAGCATCGGCAAGCTGATCGGCGTCGAGCACATCCAGCAGGTGTGGGAGACCGCCATGGACTGGATCGGCCCCGAAGCGCTCTCCGGCCTCGGCGAAGGCGGCATGAAGGACCCGACCTGGATGTTCCTCAACTCCCGGAACATGTCGATCGCGGGCGGCACGACCGACGTCCAGCTGAACATCATCGGCGAGCGCATCCTCGGCCTGCCCCGGGACGCCGCATGACGATCGACCTGCAGTCCGGAACCCGTCCCACCGGGGTGGACGCGGCCGTCGACGCGGCGCGCCGCGTCATCGACGCCCTCGTCCGCTCCGGTGACATGACGGACGCCGACATGGCCGGCATCACGGACCGCCTCCACGCGGTGGCCGACGACCTGGAGTCGTCGGCCCCGCCCCTGGACGACCGCCTGGTCAACATGTGGCGCGGCGACGGCATGACCCGCCACGACCCGGTCACCGGCCCGGAGAACCCGATCGCCCCGCCCGTCGAGTACACCGCCGTGGACTCCCACACCATCGAGGCGGTGACGACGCTGGGCCTGCCGTACCAGGGGCCGCCGTCCTGCGTCCACGGCGGCGTCTCGGCCCTGATCCTCGATCACACCCTCGGCGTGGCGAACGGCTGGGCGGGGGTCTCGGGCGTGACGGCCGAACTGACCATCCGCTACCACGAGCTGACCCCGCTCTTCGAACCGCTCACGATCACCGCCCGCCAGGTCTCGGTGGACGGCCGCAAGATCCGCACGACGGGCGAGATCAAGGCGAACGGCGAAACCTGCGTCTCCGCCGAGGGCCTCTTCATAGCCAAACACCCACCCCGCCCCCGCTGACATAAGAACGGCCGGCGGCGCCGGTCAACGGGCCCCACACCAGCAGCGGGAAGACGCGCTGCGGGGGAAGTGTGATTCCTGGGTGGGGGAGCAGGATGGCGGTATGAGCAGTGCATCCTTGATGACCGCCGCCGTGCTGCGTCGCCACGGCGGGCCGGAGGCTTTGGAGGTGCGGGAGGGCTGGCCTGTGCCCCAGGTGGGCCCGGGGCAGGTGCTCGTGCGTGTGGGTGCGGCGGCGCTCAACAACACCGATATCTGGACGCGGGAGGGCGCGTACGGGCTGCCGGGACGTCCGGACGCGAAGGCCGGGTGGCGCGGTCCGGTGGACTTCCCTCGGGTGCAGGGCGGGGACATCGCCGGCACCGTCAGCGCGGTCGGCGCCGACGTCCCCGATGAGCTGGTGGGACGTCGAGTGCTGGTCGATCCGGCGTTCTACGCCGACGAGGGCGAGGACGCGGTGCCGGTCGGGCTGCTGGGGAGTGAGGCGGACGGCGGCTTCGCCACCTATGTGGCGGTCGATGCCGTTCGGGTGCACGACATGACTGCCTCACCGTTGTCCGATGAGGAACTTGCCGCGCTGCCCGTGGCCTATGGGACGGCGATGGGCATGCTGGAGCGCGCCCGCATCATGAAGGGCGAAGCGATCCTCGTCACGGGCGCCTCCGGCGGTGTCGGGTTCGCCCTCGTCCAGCTGGCCGCCGCACGTGGCGCGCGGGTGGTGGCTCTGACCAGCGGCACCAAGGCCGAGGTGGTGCGCGACGCCGGTGCCGAGGTGACCGTTTCCCGTGACATGGATCCGGCCGAGTTTCACCGCGAGTTGCGCGCGGCGGCGCCCGGTGGGCTGGACGCCGTTGCCGACGTGGCGGGCGGCCCCTGGCTTGAGCGTGTGCTGCCCGCGCTGCGTGACGGTGCCCGCTGGGTCATCGCCGGCGCGGTCGCCGGGCCCGTGGTCTCGTTCGACTTGCGGCGCCTCTACCTGCACAATCTCAGCCTTATCGGCTCCTCGATGCACACCCGGGCCCATTTCGCGGAACTGGCGGAACTGGCCCGCACAGGCGCCCTGCGGCCACGCATCGCCGCCACGTATCGGCTGAGTGATATTCACGCGGCACAGGACGAATTCCGCCGCGGCTCACGCATCGGCAAGATCTCGATCCTGCCGTGACCTGGGGCGGCCCGCCGCCGGTGAAGGCTTCCACCATGCTCATCGGCGCGACATGGTGGTCATATGAGCGATAACGAGCGGCCCGAGGACACGGCCGGCCGGTGGCATGCCCTGCCGCCGCGCATCCCACTGGAGGACCTGGTGGCCGGGCAGGAGGTCCCGCCGAAGCCCCAGGTGATCGCGGACCCGAGCAGCGCGGAGGTCGACGAGGCCACCCGGTACCCGGTCTAGCCGGGCGGTGATCTTCCGTCCCGGTACCGTGGCGCGGTGAGCGAAACGGTGGGGTTCGACGGGGCTGTTGAGGTGGGGGTCGCCGCGTTCTGCGCGGGAACCGAGTCGCCGAGCGATGACGAGGTGTGGGGACGGCTGACGGGGGCCGGGGTCGAGCCGTGGCTGGCGGAGCGGCTGCTGGTCTTCCTGCCGATGGCGTTCACGCGGCGATTGCTGCCGGAGGTGGAGTTTCCGGACGAGATGGTCGCCCCGAGCGGTCGGATGATCCTCTCGGACGAGCCGGTGTTCGTGGCGGCCTTGGCACGCGCGGAGCGCGCCGGCCGCGGCGAGTTCGAACGGGTCGCGTTGCGCAGCAGCGAGTTCGCCGCGATCAACAATGCGCTGAACGCCGGGTCGGAGATGTCGGATTTGGCGCTCGCTGAGACCGCGCTGGTCAGTGATCTGCACCCCGTCCAGCCGGGGGACGGCGGTGTGCCCTCGCCGCAGGCCGTGTTCGAGGGCTTTCTGCGGGGGCACGGGGTGAGGCTCGGCGGTGCGGCGGAGGCCGCGGCGAAGCTGTTCGCTCATCCCACGCCGGCCGGTTCGGTGATGGTCCAGATCGACTTCGCCGTGTCGCATCCGGCGCTGGCCACGCCGCGGCTGGTGGAGAGCTTCGCCGGGTACGGCACCACGTGGCGGGAGGCGATCGGCGGGGCCCTGCACAAGTTCGAGCGTGGTTCGCTGCATCCGATCGTGGACGGTCTGCTGCGCCCCGGGGCCGTCCCCGACCAGGTGGAACGGGAACGGTTCGAGCATGGCCCGGTGGGGAGGCGGTGGTCGCGGACACCCCGGCGCCTCTGCCCGACGGAAGGGTCGCGGTGCGGCTCTTCGGCCTGCTCGTGCCCATCGGCGGCGTTTAGCGACCCGCGACCCTTCGCCTGGTCAGGACCGGGTCGCCGCGCGGAGGGCCGCCCAGGCGTCCCATCACCAGGCCACCGGGCCTTCCTCGGCGAAGAAGCCGCCGGTCGGTCCGTCCGGGCTGAGTGCGGCGAGGCGCACGACGGTCGCGGCGCCCTGCGCGACGGTGAGGAAACCGGTGTGGTCGTTGCTGTCGGTGTCGACGAAGCCGGGGGCGACGGCGTTGACGAGGATGCCGTCCTTTCGCAGCTCGTTGGCGTATTGCACGGTCAGCGCGTTGAGGGCGCTCTTGGACGGTGAGTACGCCGCCGACGGGAGCAGTGCCGCGAAGGGGCCGTCCGGGTCGGCGGCGAGGGTCAGCGACGCGGCGTGGCTGCTGACGTTGACGATGCGCGGCGCCGGCGACCGGCGCAGCAGCGGCAGCATGGCGTTGGTCACCGCGATCACCCCGAGGACGTTGGTCTCGAACACCGCCCGGACCATGTCCAGTTCGACGGTGCTGGGAACCTGGTCGTGGGCGTCTGCGGGGGAGACCTGCCCGGAGCCGGTGATTCCCGCGTTGTTCACCAGCACGTCGAGGTGGCCGAAGTGCTCTCCGATCTGGTTCGCGGCCTCCTGGACGGTGGCCGGGTCGGTGACGTCCAGGCTGACCGCGTGCACGTCCCCGCCCGCCGCGCGCAGGGCCGTAGCGGCCTCCTCACCGCGCCGGGGATCTCTGGCGCCGATGAAGACCGTCATCCCCAGCGCGGCGAGTTGCTCGGCGACCCCGCGGCCGATCCCCTTGTTCGCCCCGGTGACCAGCGCGACCTTCTGGTGTGTGGTCTGCTCGCTCATGACCTGCTCCTTCAAGGTGTGTTCTTCGCAGAAGACGTCTTCAAGACCCGAGACGAGACAGCCGAGGCTCCTGTGACATATGGACGGAGAAAGCCGGGACGCGGGCGTTCCCCTCGTCCGGGTGATAGCCCCTATGGCAGAGTCGGGTCCATGAGGATGACCATTGGGAGGTCGCATGGGCGGCTTACGGGTTAGGGCTCTCGATGAGAGCACCTGGCCGGACTTCGCCCGGCTGGTCGAGAACAACAACGGTGTGTGGGGCGGCTGCTGGTGCATGGGCTTCCATGAGGAAGGCGTAGGACGCACCAAGACCGTCGAGCAGAATCGGTCCGAGAAGGAACACCGGGTCCGGGAGGGACGAGCACACGCCGCCCTCGTATTCGACGGTCCCGACTGCGTCGGCTGGTGCCAATTCGGGCCGACCGAGGAACTGCCGCGCATCAAGCACAAGCGCGCCTATCAGCAGGGCCTCGAAGCCCTGCCGGATTGGCGGATCACCTGCTTCTTCAGCGACCGCAAGCACCGGCGCGGCGGAGTCGCCTCCGCCGCGCTCGAAGGCGCTCTGCAGGAGATCGCGCGGCTCGGCGGCGGGACGGTGGAGAGCTATCCCGAGAACGTCGAGGGTCGATCGACTTCCGCGTCATTCCTCTACAACGGCACGCTGGCGATGTTCGAGAACCTTGGATTTGAGCGCACCCGCCGCCTGGGCAAGAACCATTGGGTCGTCACCAAGGTCGTGCCCCCTAGCCGCTAGCCGCCGTCCGGCCGATTTTCACCGGCGTCCAGTGTTCTCCCGCGTCGTGCGTGGCGAGCAGGGTGCCGCCGTCGTCCGATCTGGCGGCGGGGGAGTGGACGACGAAGCCGTTCTTGTCGGTGGTGAACAACAGGTCGTTCCAGCCGCTGCCGCCATCGGCCTTGGACAAAACCGTGTCCCAGGTCTGGCCGCCGGTGTTGCGGTAGAGCCAGCTCCCGGACGACACGGACGTGACCGCCAGGGTGCCCTCGGGCGTGGCGGCCAGCGTCGACTGAATGCCTAGGCGCGGTGTGGTGCCCGCATCCGATGTCGTCTTGGCGGTGTCGGTCGAGCGGAAGACATGCTTGGTGGCCTTCGAGAAGCCGGCGTCGCCCACGCACAGCAGCGCCACCCGTCCGCGCGGCATCGGCGCGACGTCCACGAGGGCTTCGGCGTTCTGTTTGCTGCATGGCGACGGCCGGGGCGACCAGCGGCGTCCCCGGACGCTCGCGAAGAGCGCGTCGGCCTGCCCGGCCGGGCCGGGCACGGCGATGTAGGCGGTCCGGTTGTGCAGTGCGAGGACAACGCCGGTCGCGGGCCTGGCCGGCAGTTTCACCGGGACACGCCGCCAATTCCCGTGACGGATGCGAGCACGCCACACGGACGGAGCCTTGTCGCACTGTTGGCCCACCGCACAGGGCGAGACCGCCGCGTAGACGACACCGGCGCCGGCGGCCAGCGAGATCACCTGCCGTCCGTCGCCGGGCAGCGGGGCCTTCCGCCAGTTGCGGCCGCCGTCGGACGTCGTGAAGAAGGACGGCCCGAACGCCCAGCCGTGCCGGGCGTCCACGAAGCGGATCTCGGTGACTCCGGCGCCGCCGGGTGGCGCCAGCGGGGCCGGCGGTGCGCCGGTCGCCGACCAGTGGCGGCCGCCGTCCCGGGTCTTGGCGACCGTGGTGCACTGCCCCGCCTGGCACGGCGCGGTGCCGAGCACCCAGCCCCGCCAAGGTGAGGGCCATGTGGTGGACTGCGCGCGGAAGCCCGAGGGGACCGGACGGCCTCGCCCGTGCGCGCCCGCCGCCATGGCCGGTGCGCCGGTCAGCGCGCCGAGGGCCAGTGCCGCGGCGCCGGTGACCGCGCCACGCGTACATGTGGAGGCTTGCATTTCTCCCCTTTCAGTATTGGAATTCGCGCGGTTGGTGCTGGAGGCTGATCCAGTGCTGGGTGGTGAACTCGTCCACGACCCAGTCGCCGCCGAAACGGCCCAGGCCGGACGCCTTTTCTCCGCCGAAGGCGATGTGGACGTCGTCGTTCACCGTCGTGTCGTTGACGTGGGTCATGCCCGCTTGGACGCGGAGGGCGAAATCCAGGCCGCGATCCTCGTTGCGGGTGTAAACGCCGCTCGACAGGCCGTATTCGGTGTCGTTGGCCAGGTGAAGGGCGTGCTCTTCGTCGTTCGCCTTGATAATGGTGGCGACCGGGCCGAAGACCTCCTCGGCGGCGGTCGCCACCGTGTTGTCGCCGACGAGTACCTGAGGCGGCAAGACCTGGCCGGTGGGGCCGGTCGGGTCGCCGCCGAGGATCAGTTCGGCGCCGTCCTCGACCGCTCGGGACACCTTCTCCCGGATCGAGTCGACCTGTCCGGCATTGATGACCGGGCCCAGTTGCGTGCCGATACCACGCGGGTCGCCGTAGCGCAGTGCCGCGGCGGCGGAGACGAAACGGTCGACGAAGGCGTCATGAACGGACGCGTCCACGATGATGCGATTGGTCGCCATGCACACCTGGCCCTGGTGGAAATAGCTCCCGTACAGGGCGCCCGCCACGGCCTGGTCGAGGTCGGCGTCGTCCAGCACCACCAGAGGCCCGTTGCCGCCCAATTCCAGCGCGAGCTTCTTCAGCCCGGCTTTCGCCGCGATGCTCCGTCCGACCGGCGTGGACCCGGTGAAAGAGACCACGCGCGGAATCTCATGCTCGACGATCGCGTCGCCGATCTCGCTGCCCTTGCCGATGAGCACGCTCAGCAGCCCGGGCGGCAGCCCGGCCTCCTCGTAGACCTTGGCGAGGAAGAGCCCGCCGGTGACCGGAGTGTCGCCCGCCGGCTTGAGGACGACCGCGTTGCCCAGCGCCAGCGCCGGCGCGACGGACCGGTTCGACAGCTGGACGGGGAAGTTCCACGGGCTGATCACCGCCACCACGCCGGCCGCCTTGCGGTAGACGCGGTTCTCCTTGTCCGGGATGTCGGAACCCGTGCCCGTCCGGACGTTGACCCGGTCGGCCTGCTCGGACGCCTTCTCCGTGACGGCGCGGACCAGGGCCAGTTCCATGGCGGCACGGCCCCGGGTCGCCCCGGCCTCGCGCTGCAGCCACTCGATGAGCTCGTTCTCCCGGTCGGCCAGGATGAGCGCCGCCTTCGCCATGACCTCGGAACGCTCCCGGGCGGGCCGCGCCGCCCACTCCGGCTGGGCGTCGCGCGCGGCCCGGTACGCCTGGTCCAGGTCGTCCGCGCCCGCCAGCCCGATTTCTGTCAGGACGTCCCCGGTGTACGGGTCGGTGTCCGCCCTGCTGCCGCCCGACCCGCCCGCGCGCCACTCGCCCGCGATGGGCATCCGATCGAACCCCGTGTAGACGTCGAGCGTCGTTCCCCCGGCCATGCGCCCTCCTCGCATCCGCTCGCAGTGCCAGTGCACTTGCCCGGCGCTTCTGCACTTGCCCGGCCAGGCGCCCGCACACGTCCGCCCGGCAAAATCCGCGTCCGGGCGATGTCACTTTTCGGACGGCCGGTCCAGTCGTGGGGGTGAACGCGAAACAAGCCGAGGAGGAACCATGGCGGCACCCATCCTGGTCACGGGCGGCACGGGCACGATCGGGCGGCAGGTCGTCCCGCTGCTCCGGGACGCCGGACGGGACGTCCGAGTGCTCACCCGCCACGGCCGCGAACCCGCGGACGGCGTCGAGTACGTGACCGGCGACCTGCTCAAGAACGAAGGGATCGAAGCCGCGTTGGACGGCGTCGAGATCGTCCTCCACCTCGCGGGGAGCAACAAGGGCGATGACGAGGTCGCCCGGAACCTGGCTCAGGCGGTGGCGCGCACGCGGGTGAAGCACCTCGTGCTCATCTCGGTGATCGCCGCCGACCGTGTCCCGCTGGCCTGGATGAAAACCCAGGTGGAGACCGAACGCGCCGTCGTCGAATCGGGCGTGCCGTACACGATCCTGCGCGCCGCCCAGTTCCACGACCTGGTGCTGAAGGTCGTGGAGAGCATGGCCAAGATGCCGGTCGTCCCGATCCCGGGCGGGCTCCGGTTCCAGCCGGTCGACGCGCGGGACGTCGCCGCGCGGCTCGTGCAACTGGCGCTCGGCGAACCGGCCGGACGCGTCCCCGACCTGGCCGGGCCCAAGGTGTACGGGCTGAAGGAGCTCGTCCGCGGCTACCTGGAGGTGCGCGGCAAGCGCCGTCCGACGATGCCCGTCCGCATCCCGGGGAAGGCCGGACGCGCCTACCGGGCCGCCGGCAACCTCACCCTCGACGGCGCCGACCACGGCACCCGCACCTGGGAGGACTTCCTGGTCGAGCGCCTGGGGCAGCCCAAGGAGATCCTCACGAGTGCCCCAGCACGCTGAGCGCGGCGAGGGAGACGGCGCCGACCAGCACGGTCGACAGGAGGCCGAGGAGGAGACCGCGCCGTCCCGTCCGCAGCAGCGAGCGGACGCGGACGGACGTCCCCAGCCCGAACATCGCCGCCGCCAGCAGCACCGTCGACACCTCCTTCGCCCCCGCCAGCACCGGACCGGGCACCACGCCCGCGCTCCGCAGCAGCAGCATCACCAGGAACCCGACGACGAACAGCGGCACGACCGGCGGGCGCTTCCCGCCGGCGCCGCCGCCCGTCCTGCGCTCGATGACGCCCATCCCCGCCACCATGGGCGCGAGCAGCACCACCCGGGTCAGCTTCACGACCACGGCGGTGCCGACGGCCGCCGCGCCGACGGGGGACGCGGCGGCCACGACCTGCGCGACCTCGTGGACGCTCAGCCCGGCCCACATCCCGATCGTCTCCGGCTCCAGCCCGAACACGCGGGCGCCCAGGAACGGGACGAGCGCGATGGCGGCGCCGCCGTAGATCGTCACGAGCGTGACCGCGGTGGCGACGTCCGCCTTCCGGCTGCGGGCCACGCTGTCCATGGCCACGATCGCCGACGCCCCGCAGATCGAGAAGCCGGTGGCGACCATCAGCCCCAGACCAGGCGAAACACCGACCAGCCGCCCCAACCCCAGCGTCCCCGCGAACGCGAGCCCAACCGTGACCACGACGACCGCGATCATGCCGGGACCGAGCCGCAGCACCTCGGTGAGGCTGAGCTGAAGCCCGAGAAAGACCACACCGACCCGCAAGAAGGAACGCGTGGCCCACTGCAACCCGTATGACGTCGCCCCGGGCAGTGCCCCGCCGACCAGCACCCCGATGAGCACCGCGACGGTCAGCGCGCTCAGCGCGGGAACGAACCGGTTGACGATCATCGCCACGCCGGCGCCGCCCGCCGCCACCACGAGGCCCGGCCCCGTCCGCTCCCACCAAGACCGCACCCGCTCGGGGCGGACCGCTTCCAAAGTGCTCATACATCCGAGGCTTCCGCGCACCCGGCACGTCCGGTACCAGCCGATTCGGCCTCACGTCATAGCCTGAGGGCATGGCCCCGCACCCCGACATCGACTCGCTGCGGCTGCTCGTCCTGGTCGCCGAGCGGGGCAGCCTGACGGCCGCCGCCGGGGAACTGCGAATCAGCCAGCCGTCCGCGAGCAAGCGGCTGTCCCTGCTGGAACGCCGGCTCGGCGTCCGGCTCGTCGACCGGACCCGCCGCGGCTCGTCCCTCACTCCCGCCGGGACGCTGGTGACCGGCTGGGCGCAGCGCGTCCTGGACGCCCTGAACGCGCTCGCGGACGGTGCCGAGGCGCTGCGCCGCGAGCACACCGGCAACCTCACGGTCGCGGCCGGCCTCACCATCGCCGAGCACCTCCTGCCCGCCTGGATCGGGGACCTGCGCCGCGCCGACCCCGACCTGCACGTAGGCATGCAGGTGACGAACTCCTCGCACGTCTGCGAACTCGCACGCCACGGCGAAGTGGACATCGGCTTCATCGAGTCACCGGGCCGCCCCACCGGCCTCCGCTCCCGGACCGTCGCCCGCGACCGCCTGGTCCTCGTCGCGCCACCAGACCACCCCTGGACGCGCCGGAAGCGTCCCATCCCGCCCGCCGAGGTGGCCGCCACCCCGCTGATCAGCCGGGAATCAGGCTCCGGCACCCGCCAGGCGGCCCGCCAGGCAATGGCCGCCCACGGCCTCGACCTGGCCCCGCCCCTCCTGGAGTTCGGCTCCAGCACAGCCGTCCGAAACGCAGTCGTAGCCGGCGCCGGCCCGGCCCTGATCAGCGAACTGGTAGTGGCCGGCGACCTGGCCACCGGCGCCCTAACAGAAATACCCATTGAAGGCGTAACCCTGGAACGCTCCCTACGCGCGGCCGTCGGTCTGTCGCCCATGGGCGAATACGACGCCAACATGCGCCGCATCGCCGGCTAGCCGACTGCTGGCGGTGCCGGGCGGCGGGTGTGGGCGAGGGGGGCTGTATGTGATGAACATACCCGAGACCACGAGAAGGACACCAAGAGCGACAGCGGACTTCGGGTCGGAACATAAAACAATAA
>NZ_JABXFD010000518.1 GCF_013372625.1 Actinomadura sp. BRA 177 | reverse complement strand
GTGCAGGTTTGGGTTAGGAGGGTGCGGATGGCGGTGGGGAGTTCGGCGCCTTGTAGGAGTTGGGTGGCCAGGTCGGCTCGGATGTTCTGCAGGGGGCGGGGGTCTCCGTCGATCTTGATGCCGTGGGCGGCGGCGGTGATCTTGTTGAATATCGCGTGGGCGTCTTCTGCGGCCAGGTCGCACAGTGACAGGTCGGCGGTGCCGGATGGGGTGTCCCAGAGTTCCAAGCGTCGTTGCCGGACGGCCTCTTGCTTGCGTTCTTCGACGGCTTCGGGTGCCAGGCGCTGGACGATTCGCCTGATTCGGCGGCGGAGCTGCCCGGTGGTCTGGGTGGACGCCTTCTCCAGCGCGGCGGCTTGGACCCGTCGGGTGATCTCTGGAGGGAGGTCGGCGGTGAGGTCGCTGACGACGCGGGCTTTGGCCAGGTCGACCCGTCCGGCTTCGAGGGCGGCCCCGGTGTCGGCGAGCGGGCCGGTGAGTTGTTCGGCCAGGTGAAGGAGGGTGGCTGAGGCGTTGCTGGTGATGGTGAGGGCTGCGGCGACTTCTTCGGTGACCGACTCGCGGGCGGACAGAATCCGATAGTCGGGGTCGGCGTCGGCCTCGGCGCGGGTGCGGCGCTGGGTGAGTTCGGCGATGGCGGCCAATTCTCGGGCCTGTGCCCACGAGGTTTGGCGGCGTGCGGCGGCGGCTACCTGGAGGAGTTCATCATCGGTCAGGTCGGCCAGGCGGCTTTTGTCACCGGAAAGGCAGATGGCCAGTTGCGGCCCAGGAGGGAACCACTCCCGGTCTTCCCACTCACACTGGGGAGCAACGATTATGGCGGGCGTCGACACGAGGTTCACCTCCCAACTCGAACTCGTCCCTCAATTTTAGCGCGAACCGTCGCCAGCATGGCTGGACATTTTGGACACGCCACATTACTGTCACCTTTATTTTCAGGTCTCCGAGAGAAAGGATGCTCCTTGCGGTCAGTGCCTGTCCAACGGTCAGAGACGGCCGAGCGCGGCTTTATCGGGATTGGGGTGGTTGCTACAGGTGGACAGCTTAGGTGGCCCCTGCGGCACTGGTGCGAAACGTTCAGGCGGTCACCAGCTGGGGTCACGTTGGTTGAGGTCATGGGGCTGGGGGTGTGCGTCCGGGAAGGGCAGGCACGGGTACTGCCCAAAGCGCGCGCTTCGCGCGCGCCGACGCCTATGACCGGGGTATCGAGACGCGCTAACCCCTCGCCGCCCATCCCTCATCAACCCATTTCCCACGGATCTCCCAGGGCATCGCACATCAGGCTGTGGCCGTAACACGGGGCCAGTTCCTCGCCGATCTCTTCGTGCTGCGCGTAGCGCAGCTGAACAGCAACCACGCACCGGGCCGCATAATAAACACTCACCCCCACCACCTACCGCAACCAACGTGACAGCAAGCGGCGACAAGAGAAACGGGCGCGCCTGCCTTCGGGAGGCCACCTCAGCCATCCACCACCGCAACCACACTAAACCCGGCAAAAAGAAGACCTCAGCCACGCACAAGGCCCAAGCAATCCCGCGCACGTCCGAGCGGAAGAAGACTCCGGTCACACACCACCCGCAGATACGCGAACATCCCCCGAGAGAAGACCTCAGCCACGCACAAACCCCAAGCAATCCCGCGCACGCCCCAACGGAAGAAGACTCCGGCCACGCACAAGGCCGGAGCGAACCCGCGCACGTCCCAACGGGAGAAGGCTCCGGCCACGTACACGATCCACGGATACGCGCACATCCCCCGCCCCCACCCACGCACACGACCCAATAAACACGCGCATAAACCAACGGGAGGAAGTCCCGGCCGCACCATTTTGGGGGGCACGGTAGAGGCGGCTACAGCGGTAACCGGAGGGCGGCTCTTCGGGAGGTACCTGCCCGGCGAGCCCCAGCCCCAGGCTCGGTGTCGTAACCGACTCAAGGAGGCGATCGGCGGCGGGGTCGTTGTGGGAGGCTCCTCATGTACCGGGGCCGTTCGATGAGTATCACCGTCTTCGATGGTCTGCATCCATGCACACGCCGTCCCGTAGGAGGGGAACGATGACCACGCCGCTCGACAAGGAGTTCACGGCCCGTTTGCAGAAGAGTCCTGCCAAGGGCGGGTGGACGTACGTCATCTGGCCTGAGTCGGCAGCGTTCTTCCGGACGCGCGGGCTCGTGAAGGTCAAGGGCACCATCGACGGGCATCCCTTCCAGGGCTCGTTCATGGCGCTCGGCGACGGCAACCACAAGCTGGCCGTGAAGGCGGAGATCCGCGAGGCGCTCGGCAAGGACGTCGGTGATGATGTCACCGTGCACCTTGACGAGCGCCTCGGTTAGCGAGTCAGAGCGAGTTCCAGAAAGAACACATACTGGCCTTGGTGGTGTCGGTTCGGTGGATGCCGCCGGAGCCGGGCGCCAGGGACAGGACGTCGTCCGAGGAGTGGAAACGGGGCCAGCGCGGGGCGTGAGGCGCCGCAGGTTTGCCGTTGTGGGCGAAGGACGTCCAGTAGGCGACCATTGTGTCGGAGAGGCGTTGCTGTTCCGGGTTCAGCTCGCCCAGCAGGCCCGGGAACAGGAACGTCAGTTCCGTGGCGTGCTCGGCGCCCTCTTCGAAGCCGGGGACGTCGATCAGCGGAGGGGCCGTGCGGTCGGCGAACTGGTAGGCGTATACCGGGACGCCCGCGCGCTTGAGGAGTTGGAACGCGTCCTGGTGCAGGCAGGACGAGAGGGCGCCACCGGCATCGGTCTGGATCGTGGCCAGCGCGATCCTGGGGTCGGGGTAGTCGCTTGCCGGGTAGCGCGCCAGCACCGCGTCGGCGTCGGCACCGTAGGTGGCGCGGACGATGGCCTCGTACTGTGCCGCGGTGATCGGACGCGGGTAGTAGAGCGAGACGAACAGGCGCATCTCGTCCAACGTGTTGCCGTGCATGACCGGCACCCGGTTGAAGCGGCCTCGCTCGATCGCCGCTGCGGGCTGCAGTGGCAGGACGCGGTCGCCGCCCGCGACGGGGCCGGCGCTCATGCCCGCTGCGTCGAAGGTCTCCAGCAGCGTCTTGACGGGGACGGCGCGGAGGCAGGCGGGTGAGCCTTCCTCGCATCCGACGGCCTTGGCGAGTGCCTCACCATCGGCCTCGGCCGAGGCTTCGGTGCGGACCGGGGTGGCGCAGCTGAAGCTCTGCGGGATCTAAGAAGATCGTTGGTTTCCCCACTTTGAAGATCGTTTGGGTGGGATGATCATGGTATGGCGAAGAAGGGTCGTAGGTCGACGTTCGAGGAGCGTCTGCAGGCGGTGCGGATGCTGGAGGCGAAGGTCCCGGTGGACAGGGCGGCCGATATCGCGCAGGTGGATCGGTCGACGTTGCTGGCATGGTGGCGG
>NZ_JABXFD010000484.1 GCF_013372625.1 Actinomadura sp. BRA 177 | reverse complement strand
CCAGTACACCTCCCCGGAGTACGACACTCTGCCCGTCCCGCTCGGCCGGCTTCGCGTCCGGGGTGGTCAGGTACTCCATCAGCGTCGTCTTCAGCAGCCGGTGCGCGAGCCCGCGCAGCGTCCCGGCGGTCACCGAGTCGTCCACGGTGACCGAGCCGGTCACGGCCCGGATGAACCGGTCGATCTTGAGCGGGTTGCGGGTGTCCAGCGCCTTCTCCGCCAGCGCGTGCATGAGCGCCTGCTGCCGCTTGATCCGGTCGAGGTCCCCGTTCGGCAGGTTCCACCGCTGCCGGACGAAGTCGAGCTCCTCTTTGCCGTCCAGGTGCTGGTGCCCCGCCTTCCACCGGCGGTCGTGCAGCGGGTCGAAGGTGTCCTTGGTGATGGTCACGTCAACGCCGCCGAGCGCGTCCGTCATCTTCACGAACCCGCTGAAATCAAGCGCCGCGTAGTGGTC
>NZ_JABXFD010000013.1 GCF_013372625.1 Actinomadura sp. BRA 177 | reverse complement strand
TGTCGTGTGGTGGTTTTTTCTGTTCATGATACGCCTACGACGCGATGCGCTCCTATCCCCTCCGTCGGCAGGTTCAGATGTGAACAAGAGACAGGGTGCACCGGTTGCACGCCGGCCGAAGCCCACGCGGTCTCCGGCAGCAGCGACGCACCCGGGACGACGACGCTCCAGCGGAGCAGGGCCCGGCGGCTCGGACGGCAGCAGATCATGATCGCCACGGGGGCACTCGCGCCGCCGTCCGGCCAGGCCCAAACTCAGCCGGCGACGGCGTTCAGGCGTTCCTCGCGGAGGCGGCCCGCCCAGGAGTCGTCCAGCGGCTGCAGGTCTCGGCCGACCGCCCAGCGCAGCAGCAGGTCGGCCAGGCCGGGGTTGCGGACGAGGGCGGGCCCGTGCCGGTAGGTGCCGAGGACGCGCCCGCCGTAGGCGCCCTCCAACCCGTCGCCGTTGCCGATGC
>NZ_JABXFD010000335.1 GCF_013372625.1 Actinomadura sp. BRA 177 | reverse complement strand
CGGAGGGGTTGGGGCGGTGGTGAGGGGCGGGCCGTCGTGGCGGACGGGGTCGGGTGGGGTCTGGCCCGGGTCTACGGCGGCGAGGACGTCGGCGGCCACTCGCATGATGGCGGCCGGGGTGCGGTAGTTGACGAGGAGGCGCTGCTCGCGCCAGCGGCCGGGGACGTAGCGGTCGAGCATCTGGGCCCAGGTGGTGGCGCCGGCGGCGCTGCCGGTCTGGGCGATGTCGCCGACGACGGTCAGGGAGCGGGTGGGGACGCGGCGCATGACGGTGCGCCAGGCCATTTCGGAGAGTTCCTGTGCTTCGTCCACGATCACGTGGCCGTAGGCCCATTCGCGGTCGGCGAGGGCGCGCTGGGCGGTGGTGAGGGGCGGGCCGTCGTTGTGGTGGCGTTCGGCCAGTTCGCTTGCTGAGATGACGTCGCTTGCCGAGAGCAGGTTTGTGGTGCCGGCCGACTCGATTACTTCGCGGGCGTAGCGTTCCTCTTCGGCTCGGGCTGCGTCGGCTGCGCGTTGGCGGGCCTTGGCGGCGGAGTCGTCCTTGCCCAGGTTTTCGGCGGCCTCGTCCAGGAGGGGGACGTCGGAAATGGTCCAAGGGGAGTTGGACGGGCGGTGCAGGAGCGTGCAGTCGGGGAGGTTGATGTGGGCGCCTAGGCGGGTGAGCGTGTCGGCGGAGGCGTAGAGGTCGGTGAGGAGCTGCTGCGGGGTCAGTTCGGGCCAGAGTTCGTTGAGGGTCTTGTGGACGGTCGGGTCCTGCCAGAGGGCTTCCTTCGCCAGGCGGAGGTCCGTTTCGTCCAGGAGGGGTTCGTCTTCGGCCTCGTCGATGAGTTCCTGAAGCCAGTCTGGGAGACCGCCTGATTTGGCCATCTCCTCTAGGGGCTCGTCCATGATGCGGTCGTACTGCTCGGCTCGGTTGAGGGCGAGGGCCTCCAGCATGTCGTGGACGAAGCGGCGCCGCTGGACGTTGTGGGGGAGACGCAAGGCGCGGGCACGGTCGCGGATCTGTTCGCACTCTTCGGCGTCGACGGTAAGGGTGAGGCCGTCTATGTCGATGTGGAGGCCGTCAGCGGGCACGCGCTGCCGGTCGTGGACGGCCGCTTGTACGAGGTCGGCCATGCGAAGGTCGCCCTTGAGGACGGCGACGGCAGGGGTTTCCCGTGCGGTCGCCTTTAGGCCGGGATAGAGCTCGCCGACCGTTGCCAAGGCGACGTCGGTCTCGCCCAAGCCGGGAAGGACCTGCTCGATGTAACGGAGGAACGTGGCGTTCGGGCCGACGATGAGCACTCCACGCCGTTCGAGGACGTCCCGGTGCGTGTAGAGCAGGTATGCGGCGCGGTGCAGGGCGGCGACCGTCTTGCCGGTGCCGGGACCGCCCTGGACGACGAGCACGCCTTGCAAGCCCGAGCGGATGACCTGGTCCTGCTCCTCCTGGATGGTCGCGACCACGTCGCTCATCCGGCCCGTCCGGCCGCGGCGGAGGGTCGCGAGCAGGGCGGCCTCGCCGACGATGCCGCTCCGCTCCGCCTCGTCCAGGCCCTCCAGGTCGAAGACCTCGTCGTCCAGCCGGACGACCTCGCGGTGCCGCAGGTGCAGGTGGCGGCGGCGCGCGAGGGTACCGGGCGCGCCCGGGGTGGCGGTGTAGAACGGCCGGGCCGCGGCGGCGCGCCAGTCGATCAGGATGGGCTCGTGGTCCTCGTCGCGGAGCCCGATGCGGCCGATGTAGAACGTGTCGCCGGGGCCGTCGGCGCCGGTGCGGTGGTCGATCCGGCCGAAGCACAGGCCGTCCTCGACGCCGCCGAGCCGGGCGAGCCGGCGGGCCGCCTCGTCGGTCGCGACGGCGCTCTCCACCCGCGCCTGGAACGCGGCGCCGCCGCCGGCCGCCGGCCCTTCGCGCAGCGCGGCCTCGGCCTTCGCCCGCTCGACGTCGAGCCGCGCATACACGCGGTCCACGTACGCCTGCTCCGGGTTGACCGGCACGGAATTATCGCGGTCGGGGTTGACAGCGTCCGCTTGACGGAGTCCCATGCTTCGGCTACACTCCTATTCATAGGATGAGGTTTGTTATGCGCAAGTCGCAAGTTGCCAGCCTAGCATCCTTCGCGCCGCCCTGCATGATCTTCTAGCGCCGCCCAAAAGATCGTCTTTGTTGCGGCGGGCGTCATCCGCGCGGTGCCCATCGGTCACCGATCTTCGTGAGGCTGTCCGGCGATCAATGCCGGATCCCTCCGAAAGGTCGCTCCTCCATGGCCGACTCCGCACGCCCGCTGAACCGGCGCACGTTCCTGGTCACCACCGGCCTCGCCGCCACCGCCGCCACGGCCCTGCCGGGCACCGCCCGCGCCGCCGCCCCCCGCTCCCGGGCCCTGCCCGGCGACCCGTTCACCCTCGGCGTCGCCTCCGGTGATCCCGATCCGGACGGGTTCGTCCTCTGGACCCGGCTGGCCTTACCCCCTCGCTGATGACGAAACTCAAAACTTAGCGTACTCATATGGATACTTTGTGTTAAGGTGCTGGGGTGAAGTTGGTGGTGCAGGTAAAGCTGCTCCCCGACGCCGCCACAGAGGCCGCGTTGGGGGAGACGCTGAAGCTGTGCAACCAGGCTGCCGGGCACGCCTCCCGCCGTGCGCACGCTACCGGCGTGACGGGCAAGACCATGTTGCAGCGGCTGGTCTATGACGAGTTGAAGGCGATGGGCCTGTCGGCGCAGCCGGCGATCCACTGCATCCGCAAGGTCGCCGGCGCCTACGCCACGCTCGCCCAGAACCTCAAGGCGGGCAACTACGGCCCGGTCGGCTCGCGGCGCCGGACCAGAGCGGAGAGCGCACCGGTCCGGTTCCGCAAGGACGCCGCCCAGCCCTTCGACGACCGGTCGCTGTCCTGGCGGATCGACGAGCGCACCGTGAGCATCTGGACGGTCCGCGGCAGGCTCCAAGGCATCGGCTTCGCCTGTTCGGCCGAGCAGGCGGCGGTGCTGGCCGCGTACCGGCGGGGCGAGTCGGACCTGGTGTGGCGCGGCGGCTGCTTCTACCTGTACGCCACCTGCGAGGTCCCGCAGGCCCCCGAATATGTTCCGGACGGTTTTACGGGGGTGGACCTGGGCATCGTCAACATCGCCACCGCGTCCGACGGCACCGTCCACTCTGGCAAGCACATCAACCAGATCCGGCACCGCAACCGCCGGCTGCGCACCAAACTCCAAGCCAAGGGCACCAAGTCCGCCAAACGGCTGCTGCGCCACCTGTCCGGTCGTGAGGCCCGCTTCGCGGCCGACACCAACCACCGCATCTCCAAGCAGATCGTGACCGAGGCTCAACGCACCACGCACGGCATCGCCCTGGAAGACCTGGGCGGTATCCGTGCGCGGGTCCGGCTACGCAACCCGTCTCAGC
>NZ_JABXFD010000517.1 GCF_013372625.1 Actinomadura sp. BRA 177 | reverse complement strand
GTGCGGGCTGGCCCCGCACCCTGCTGGCGCTGGCCGGCGGGCTGGTCATGTGGCTGGCGTTCCCGCCGATCGACCTCACCCCGCTCGCCCCCGTCGGCGTCGCGATGCTCACGCTCGCGGTCCGCGGGCAGCGGCCCCGCACCGGCGCCTGGCTCGCGTTCGTCGCCGGCGCCGCGTTCTTCATCCCCGTCCTGGAGGGCATCTCCCGGATCGGCCCGGACGGCTGGATCATCCTCAGCCTCGTCGAGGCCGCCTACTTCCTGCCGATGGGCGCCGGGATCGCGGTCGTCGCCCGGCTGCCCGCCTGGCCCGTCTGGACGGCCGGGCTGTGGGTCGCCGAGGAGCTGATCCGCGGCCGCGTCCCGTTCGGCGGGTTCCCGTGGGCGCGGCTGGCGTTCAGCCAGACCGCCACGCCGCTGACCCCGTACGCGTCCTACGGCGGCGCGCCCCTGGTGACGTTCCTGACCGCGCTGATCGGCGGGCTGCTCGCCTACGCCGCCGTGGCCGCCCACCGTGCCCGCCGGGAGCGGGAGATCCCCCGCAGGCGGGCCCTCGCGCCCATCGCCGGCGGCCTCGCGCTCATCGCGGCCGTCGCCGGCGGCGGGCTGCTGATCCCCACCCCGACGTCCGGCCGCCCCGTCACCGTCGCGGTGATCCAGGGGAACGTGCCGCGCCTCGGCCTGGACTTCCTCGGCCAGCGCAAGGCCGTCCTGAACAACCACGTCAAGGCCACCCACGAGCTGGCCGCGAAGGTCCGCGCCGGCGAGGTGCCCCGGCCCGAGCTGGTGGTGTGGCCGGAGAACGCCAGCGACCTCGACCCCTACGAAGAGCCCGACGCCTACAACGCCATCGACGGCGCGGTGAAGGACGTCGGCGTCCCCGTCCTCGTCGGCGCCCTCACCGACACCCCCGACGGCAAGAAGGTCGAGAACCGCGGCATCGTCTGGGACCCCAAGACCGGCCCCGGCGACTACTACGTCAAGCGGCATCCCGTCCCGTTCGGGGAGTACCTGCCGTTCCGCGACATCCTCACCAAGCTGATCACCCGGTTCGAGCGGATCCCGCGCGACTTCGCCAAGGGCACCCGCTCGGGGGTGATGCGGCTCGGGCCGGTGACCATCGGCGACGTGATCTGCTTCGAGGTGGCCTACGACAAGGAGGTCCGCGACGTGGCGCGCGGGAACGTCCTGGTCGTGCAGACCAACAACGCCACCTACGGCCGCACGAGCATCCCGCCGCAGCAGATCGCGATGTCGCGGCTGCGCGCGGTCGAGCATGGCCGTACGATCTTGGTTGCCGCGACCAGCGGGATCAGCGCGATCGTCGCCCCGGACGGCCGGATGCTCGACGAGTCCCGCGAGTTCGTCCCCGACATCCAGGTCCGGACCGTCCCGGCGCGCACCGCGCGGACCCTGTCGGACCGGCTCGGGGAGGCGCCCGAGTGGGTGCTCGCGGCGCTCGCGCTCGGCGCCGTCCTCGCGGCGGCATGGACAGCCAGGAAGAACGAGGGGAATTGACACCGATGGAGATCCCAGCCGACCTCGGCCGGGTGCTCGTGATCATCCCGACCTACAACGAGCGGGACAACCTCGAGCGCGTCGCCGGGCGGGTGCGCGAGGCCGTCCCGGCGGCGGACGTCCTGGTCGTCGACGACGCCAGCCCCGACGGCACCGGCGAGGTCGCCGACGCGCTGGCCGGCGAGGACGAGCAGATCAAGGTCCTGCACCGCAAGGGCAAGGACGGGCTCGGACCCGCCTACATCGCCGGGTTCCGGTGGGCAGCCGAGCACGGCTACGACGTCATGGTCGAGATGGACGCCGACGGCTCCCACCAGCCCGAGGAGCTGCCGCGGCTGCTGGCCGCGCTGGAGGACGCCGACCTGGTCATCGGCGCCCGCTGGGTGCCCGGCGGCAAGGTCCGCAACTGGCCCAAGCGGCGGGAGGCGCTGTCGCGCGGCGCCAACACCTACGCCCGGCTGATGCTCGGCATCCCGCTGCACGACGCCACCGCCGGCTACCGCGCGTTCCGCGCCGCGACGCTGGCGAAGATCGGGCTGGAGGAGGTCGACTCGCGCGGCTACTGCTTCCAGATCGACCTGGCGCTGCGCGCGCTGCGGCAGGGCCTGCGGGTGGTGGAGGTGCCGATCACGTTCGTCGAGCGCGAGCACGGCACCAGCAAGATGAGCCGGGACGTGATGGCCGAGGCGGCGCTGCGCATCACCCAGTGGGGCATGTCCGACCGCGTCGGCAAACTCCGCCCGCCCCGCTGAGCCCACTCCGCTGAGCCCGCCCGGCTGAAACCCGCCGCAATCGGGGCGTTCTGGCGGGAAACGATCGGGGGCGTCCCGGCGTTGACAGGGTAGAGGCTTTTCCGACCCGAAAATGGGGCCATGCTGCCGCTGCTGATCGTCCTGGGAACACTGCTGCTGCCCGCGCTGGAGATCTTCGTGATCATCCAGGTCGGCGCGGCGATCGGCGCGTGGCCCACGGTCGGGCTGCTGGTCGCCGAGACCGTGCTCGGCGCGTGGCTCGTCCGCCGGGAGGGGCGCCGCGCCTACGGCGCGCTCCAGGAGACCGTCCGCACCGGCGTGCTGCGCGACCGCGAGCTCGGCGACGCCGCGCTGACCATGGCCGGCGGCCTGCTGCTGCTTTTCCCCGGCTTCGTCACCGACGTGTTCGGGCTGCTGCTGGTGCTGCCGTTCACCCGGCCCGTCGCCCGGCGGGCCCTGTCGTCGTTCGCCGCGCGGCGGATGCGCGCGGCCGAGGAGCGCGCCGCGACCGTGTTCCCGCCCGGCCTGGGCGGCGCCGGGTTCGACCCGTTCGGCCGGGGCCCCGGCCCCGAGCGCGTGGAGACCCCGCCGGGACCGGTGGTCCGCGGCGAGGTCATCAGCGAGGACGACGACACCTCCTCGCGCGCCTGACCGTTCAGGCGTCCCGCACGGCGAGCAGGACGCCGCCCGCCAGCAGCGCCGCCGCAGCGTAGGCGGCGAGCACGCCGAGGCCCTGCCACGGCCCGATCGGCAGCCGGTCCAGGTTCCGTGTCGCCTGCACGGCCAGGCCCGCTGGCATCGGCGACACCTTCTCCAGGCGGTCCTGCCACGTGGCGTCCCCGGCGAGCCGGGTGATCACCGGGACGATCCACAGCAGCGCCAGCACCGCCGTGATCGCCGCCGCCGGCTCCCGCAGCGCCGTCCCCGCGCCCAGCGACAGCAGCGCCACCAGCACCAGGTACAGGACGGTGCCGGACGCGGCCCGCGCCGTCGATCCGTCCAGCGGGGACAGCGGCGGGTAGCCGTTCGCGGCGGTGAACCCGCTGCCGGGCAGCAGGCCCCGCCCGGCCGGCTGCATGGAGGACACCCCGAGGCTGGCGCTGTCGGGCGTCCAGGTCGGGCAGGTCGCCGTGATCGTCCCGGTGGCATACTC
>NZ_JABXFD010000014.1 GCF_013372625.1 Actinomadura sp. BRA 177 | reverse complement strand
CTTCGTGTACAGCTCGACGTGCCGCGCCCCGTCCATGTTCTGGGTCGCGGCCTAGAACTTCGAGTCCAGGTCGGCGACGGACTTCACGATCCGCGCCGACACGTTCATCGCCCCCTGCTCACCGTGCAGGAACTGGCCGAACAACCACGAGCCCTGGTGCCGCCCGAACTCGTACCGCTCCTTCTGCGACATCTTCTCCCAGATGTCGGACCCGCCCAGCCGGTTGAAGTTCTCCGGCAGCCCGGCGACGTTGCTCGGGTCGACCTCAAGGTCTCCGTCGATGCTCTACTCCGCGTCCCACTGCTTGTCCTTGCCCTTCTGTTCCACTTTCATATGCCGGTAGCGCCCGTCGACGTCCTCCAAGATGCAGCGGTTGCCCTCCGCCATGGGGACGTTCTACGTCTCCGTCAGGCCCGGGGGGGAGTAGAGCTCAGACTAAATCACTGGGGGATCCTC
>NZ_JABXFD010000588.1 GCF_013372625.1 Actinomadura sp. BRA 177 | reverse complement strand
CCCACCAACCCCGCCCGCCCCTCCACCCACACCGGACGCCTACTCACACCGGAGATCCGGTCACACCGGAGATCCGGTCACCTCGGGCGTCTGGCCATACCGGGGATCCGGTCACACCGGGCTTCTCGGGCGGGTCAGGTGTTCGGTTGCGTCGGTTCTTTGGACGTGGGCGGGGCTTAGTCGCAGGCCTGGCCGATTTTCGCCGGGGTCTCCTTCATCACGGTGTTGAGCTGGGCGACGTCGCCGGTGCCGACGGCGGGGGCGGCGGCGCGGAGCTTGTCCGCCTCCGCTTTGAGGGCCTTCTTCAGGTCGGCGTCGTCGGCCTTCTTCGCCAGCCCGTCCAGCCGTCCCGCGAGCCGCTCGGTCGGCTGCCGCCACTGCGCGGGCTCGGCCGCCGGGATGCCCCTGACCTGCGTGATGTACTGCTGGAACGCCTTCTTCGTGTCGGTGCACACCTGACCGGAATTGCCGCCCAGCATGCCGCAGCCGCTCAGGGTGCCGAGCACCATCACGCCTCCGGCCAGCGCCCGAACCACCCCGTACCGCATCGTTTCCTCCTGCTTGATCCCCGACCGGACCCGTATATGATTCCGCACTAGGTCATGAGCGCCAGCGTCAAGCCCCGGCTTGCTGGCCGGCAACCCTTCGTCCGCGATGGGGTGCCCCGGGTGAGGACCTGGCCGGACGCGGCACCGCGTTCCGGCAAGCGCGGATCCCGACCTGTCATCCGGGGTCCCTGACCCGGAAGGTCCCGGTATGCCCGCCTTGCTCTCCCCCACCACGCCTGCTGTGACGCGTCCCGAGGGGGTCCGGGTTCGCCGGATTCCGCGAGTGATCGGGACGGACGTCCCGGTGCCGCTGCGGGACGGCGGCCACGTCCCCTACGCCAACTTCGACTACGCCGCCAGCGCGCCCTGCCTGGAGGCGGTGCAGGACGCGGTCGTCCGGGCGCTGCCGTACTACAGCAGCGTCCACCGCGGGGCGGGGTACGCGTCGCAGGTCACGACCGGCGCGTACGAGGAGGCTCGCGAGACCGTCCGCTCGTTCGTCGGGGCGTGGCGCCGATCGGCGGTCGTGTTCACGCGCAACACGACCGACTCCATGAACCTGCTGGCGCACGCCGTCCCCGCCGGGACGAGCGTCGTCGTCTTCGAGACCGAGCACCACGCGTCGCTGCTGCCGTGGAAGCGGGCCGTGCGGCTTCCGGCGCCCGCCACCCCGGCCGAGGCGATCTCCGCCGCCGACCGCGCGCTCCGCTCCTGCCCGATCGGGCCGCGGCTGCTCGTCGTCACGGCCGCGTCCAACGTCACCGGCGAACTGTGGCCCATCGAGGAACTCGCGCGGGTCGCGCACCGCAACGGCGCCCGGATCGCGGTGGACGCGGCGCAGCTCGTCCCGCACCGTCCGCTCGACATGACCGCGCTCGGCCTGGACTACGTCGCGTTCTCCGGCCACAAGCTGTACGCGCCGTTCGGCGCCGGAGTCCTCGCCGGACGCGCGGACTGGCTGCGCGCCGCCGACCCTTACCTGAAGGGCGGCGGCGCGAGCGCGTCGGTCGGCAGGACGACCCGATGGGCGGCGTCGGCGGAGCAACGGCACGAGGCAGGGTCACCGAACGTCCTCGGTGCGATCGCGCTGGCCGCCGCCTGCGAGACGATTTCCCCCTTCTGGAACGATCTGGCCGTCCGAGAGGAGGCCCTCGTCGACCGGCTCCGCACCGGGCTGGCCGCGCTGCCGCACGTCCAAGAACTAAACCTCTGGGGCGGACGGGCACCGCGCGTGGGAATCGTCTCGTTCACCGTGGACGGCTGGAACGCGCGCGACGTGGCGCTTACGCTGTCGGAGGAGCACGGCATCGGCATCCGGGACGGAAGGTTCTGCGCGCACCCCTTCGTCCGGCACCTGGCGGGCGGGGACACCGCCGTGCGCGCCAGTCTCGGCATCGGGACGGGCGAGGAGCACGTCGACCGGCTGCTCGCCGCCCTCGCCGGGCTGACAGCGCGCTGACCTGCACACACCCGCGGGCAGTCAGGTGATTATGCTCTTTGGTCCTGTTCGCCCATGTAGCGTGGGCAGTCGCACGGAGGAAACAGGGGGTGGCGACCGTGGCCGACGCGTGGCGACCCACGTCGGAGCTGGAACACCGACTGCAGGAGACCGTACGGGCCGGGGACCAGGAGAGCTACTTCCGCCTCCTCGCGGACAGCGAACTCGTCGTCCCCGTCCCGCCCGAACTGGTCGACGGCGTGCTGGCCAACGAGACGCAGCCGTCCTGGCCGACCCAGGAGGAGGACGGCCGCGTCCACGTCCTGGTCTACACCTCCGCGTCGGCGATGCGGGCGTGCCTCGGGCCGTCCTACCAGCACTTCATGACGGTCCGGTTCGGCGACATCGCCGAGACATGGCCGGACGCCCGCTGGTGGCTCGCCATCGACGCGCCCGCCCCCGGCGTCGGCACCGTGCTGCCCATCGAGGCGCGGATGCCGGCCTGGTTCGTCCGCCAGGTCGCCGAGGGCGACGGCCGCCCACCGCAGGTCGGCCGCGCGCCCGCCGCCTGGGAGGAGCTCCGCGACCAGCACCGCGAGCTGCCCCGGCAGTCGCCGCGCCCGGAGTTCCAGCCGGCCAACGACGTGGAACGCGAACTGCTGCGCGCCGCCGCCAACAACGACCACGACCTTTTCCTGCAGACGCTCGCGGACACCGACGTCCTGCTGCCCGTCCCGAACGACATGGACTTCACGCTGCGTCCGGGCCGTCCCGGGTTCCCGTGGCAGACCCGCGAAGTGGACGGCTCCACGGTCGTGCCGGTCTTCACGTCCCCGGAACGCCTGCTCGAAGCGTCCGGCGCCGGCACCGAATACATCAAGCTGCCGTTCACCGTGGCCCTGCGCTACTGGCCGAACCACGACTGGCTGCTCGCCATCAACTCCGGCTCCCCCGCCGGCGGCACCGTCCTCGCGCAGCAGCTCCCGGGCCTCGCCACCTGGGCCGACCAGCGCGCCGCCCAGCGCATGACGGACCAGTTCGAACCCCAGAACGACATCGAGCAGCGCCTTTTCGACGTCGCCCGCCGCCGCGACACCGACGCCTTCTACAAGACCCTGCTCGGCGCCCAGGTCCTGGTCCCCGCCGAGACGGACACCCCGTGGGGCATCGTGCCGGGCGACCCCGACTTCCCGTGGCGCCCCGTCCCCATCCACGGCCGGACGTCCATCCAGGTCTTCACGTCCCTGAAGTGGATGAACGAGGCCATCGGCTCGTCCCGCTTCATCATGCCGAGCCTCCACGAGATGGTCGCCGCCTGGCCCGACACCGACTGGACGCTCGTCCTGAACCCGTCTCTTCTACACATCCGCCGCTGCCGACGAACAGGCACACGTAGATTCCAGGGGTCGCCGACTCCTCACAAAAACACAAGCAACCATACCACGAACACACGGCC
>NZ_JABXFD010000308.1 GCF_013372625.1 Actinomadura sp. BRA 177 | reverse complement strand
TACACCTCCTTGATGATCGCCTGGGCGAGCCGCGGATCGGGCGGGGTGCCGGGCAGCTCGGGGTGCCCCGGCGGACCGGGGGCCGCCGGGTGCCCCGGCGGCCCCAGCGAGCCCGGTGGCCCGGTATGCCCCGCATGCCCGGGATGGCCCGGGGGCCCGTGCGAGCCGGGCGAGCCGGGCGGCCCGCTGCCGGACGGGGGATAGGAGGCGGACGTCGGATAGGGGACGGACTGCGGGCGGGCGGCGTCGGATACCAGCACGGCAGTGCCCGTCCCGCCGCCTCCGCCGTGGTCGCCGCCGAGGGGCGCCCCTCCGGAGCCGAGCGAAGCGGCCTGCGGCAGCACCGACGGTGGCAGCACCGAGCCGCCCGGTGACGACGAAGGGGCGCCGGCCATGGCCAGCGCCCTCGGGCGGCGGGGTCTTCGCCGCTCCGCGTCGATCTCCGCGACCACGGTGGCACCGAGGAGCGCGCGGGGGACCGAATCGGTGAGCAGCGTCGGGGAGCCGCGGCCGTCGTAGGCGGCGAGCGCCGCCCGGACGGCCTCCTTCCCGAGCCAGACCGCCGAACCCTCGTCCCCGACGAGCCAGCCGTAGCCGTCCGCGCGCTGCACGATCGCGCCGTCGCTGATGACCGCCGCGCCGGCGCCCGTGCCGGAGAACACCACGATGCCCTTGGGCTCGCTGGTTCCCGCGGCGAACGCCACCGCGATATCGGTCACCACCGCGGGCGAGCCGCGCAGGCCGACGGCCTGCCAGGCCTGCCGCGCCGCCGTGACGGCGGCGGGCCGGCCGGCCGAGCCGGCACCGGCGATGCCGAACACGCCGGTGAGGATATGGGTTCGGTCCAGGTCCCCGAGCGCCTCCCGCAGGGCGCTGGTCAGCGCCCCCGCGGTGTCGCCTCCGGAGTTGGGGTTGGCCCCTGGGCCGGTGCCGGAACCGGCCAGGGCACCCCCTAGCGTCAGCACGACGCAACGGGTCTTCGTGCCACCCGCGTCGATACCGACCACGTAAGGACCGGCCAAATGGGTCAACACATGGCGACCGTAGCCTTTTCTACCGTTGACGTGACATCCTGTCCGTAAGAAAATTTCCTCCATGAGGAAACCCATCGGCCCCGACCAGGGCCCCGAGCGGGGGATCACGGGGGAGCACGGCGCACCACCGGAATCGGCGGCGTCCGGCAGGGACACCACACCGCTGAGCACCGTGGTGCGGGTCCGCTCGCTGCTGCCCTCGCTGCCCCCCGCCGAACGACGCGTCGCGCAACGCGTCATCGACGACCCCGAGGGGGTCGCCAACTCCACCATCACCGAGCTCGCCCAGACCTGCGGAACGTCCGAGACCACCGTCATCCGGTTCTGCCGCGCGATCGGCTTCCACGGCTACCCGGAGCTGCGGCTGACCCTCGCGACCGAGGCCGGACGGGCGCAGAGCGCGTCCGGCGGGCGGGTCATCGGCAGCGACATCAGCCCCGACGACTCCCTCGAACAGATCGTCGAGAAGGTGACGTTCGCCGACGCGCGGGCCGTCGAGGAGACCGCCGCGCAGCTCGACATCAAGATGCTCGAACAGGTCGTGGACGCCGTCGTCGCCGCCGACCGGGTCGACGTCTACGGCGTCGGCGCCAGCGCGTTCGTCGCGGCCGACTTCCAGCAGAAGCTGCACCGCATCGGCCGCGTCTGCTCGGCGTGGGCGGACGCGCACATCATGCTGACCAGCGCCGCCGTCCTCGGCCCGGGGGCCGTCGCGATCGGCATCTCGCACACCGGCGCGACGGTGGAGACCATCGACGCGCTGGAGGTCGCCAAGACCAGGGGCGCCAAGACGGTGGCGCTCACCAACTTCCCGAAGTCCCCGATAGCGGAGGCGGCCGACCTGATCCTGACGACGGCCGCGCGGGAGACGACCTTCCGCTCCGGCGCCACCGCCAGCCGGCTGGCGCAGCTCACCGTGGTCGACTGCGTCTTCGTCGGAGTGGCGCAGCGCACCTACGGGCCGACCCGCAAGGCCCTGGAAGCCACATTCGAGGCGGTCCGCGGGCGGACCGTGCGACCCGACCGGAGGCGTCGGTGATCGATTGCGAGCTCCCCACCGAGGGCCGGAACCCCCGGACCCTCGACGTCGACACACTGCCGACCATGGAGGTGCTGCGCCTGATCAACTCCGAGGACGCGACCGTGCCGATGGTCGTCGCCGCCGTCCTGCCCGAGGTGGCCCGGCTGGTGGACCTCGCCGTCGAGTCGCTGCGCGCGGGCGGCCGGGTGCACTACTTCGGCGCCGGCACGTCCGGCCGGCTCGCGGTACTGGACGCCGCCGAGCTGCCGCCGACGTTCGGCATCTGGGGCCGGGTCGTCGCGCACCACGCCGGCGGCCCGGGCGCGCTGTCCCAGGCGGTCTCGGACGTGGAGGACGACGCCGACCTCGGCCGCCGCGACGCCCGCGACGTCCGGCCCGGCGACGTCGCCATCGGCATCGCGGCGAGCGGCCGCACCCCGTACGTGGTGGCGGCGCTGCGCGCCGCCGCCGCGGGCGGGGCGCGCACCGCGCTGATCAGCTGCAACCCGCGCACGCCGTACGGGGACGAGGTGGAGGTGCACATCGCCCTCGCCACCGGCCCCGAGGTGATCAGCGGGTCCACCCGGATGAAGGCGGGCACGGCGACCAAGCTCGTGCTCAACTCCTTCTCCACCACGCTGATGATCAGGATGGGGCGCACCTATTCCAACCTGATGGTCAGCGTGAACGCGCTGAACTCCAAGCTGCGCGCCCGGCTCGTGCGCATCCTCACCGAGGCGACGGGCATGGACGCCCGCACCTGCGAGAACGCGCTGGCCGAAGCGGGGGGGAACACCCGCGTCGCACTGGTCTCCCTACTGGGCGAGGTACCAGCGGCCCGAGCGACGACGGTCCTGGAGGAAACAGACGGCGGCGTCCGCGAAGCCCTGCAAAGGCTGCGCTCAGCCTGACCCCGACGGGCCGCAGAGCCCCAACGAGAGGGCCCGGAAGGGCCGACGAACCACGAGAAGAGCCCGGGGAGCCCGGCCGTGCAGGGCCGGCGAACCGGAAGGGGCCCGGCGCCCGGCCGCACAGGCCGTGAACCGGAGGAGCAAGTCCGGAACCGCCCGGCGAGGGGCCGACGGAACCGGAAGAGGGGACCGCGACGAGCCACACAGGCCCGCGAACCAACAGAAGGAGCCCGGCAACCGACCGCACAGAACCGGCGAACCGGCAAGAGCGACCGGGACCCGGCCATGTAGGACCGAGTGGACGGGCGACCGGCTGTGCAGGGCCGGCGACCTCGAAGAAGGAACTGAGGAACGGCCGTGCAGGATCGGCGAACCGGCGAGAAGTAAGCCGGGGTCGGGCCGTGACGCAGGGGTCGGTGAACCGGGGAAAGGGGAACGGGGACGGGCCGTGTAGGCCAGGGGACCGGAGGAGTTAGTCCGGGGACCGTCCGGCGAGGGGCCGGCGGACCGGGGGACGGACCGGCGGGGGAGACGCCGGCCGATTGGGGATCCGTGACCATGCGATCGTCCCCGTACCGATCGCATGGTCGCGGACACGTTCCGCCGGGTCAGCGCTCGTAGCGGCGCAGTTCCTGGCGGGCGACGGTGCGGACGTGCACCTCGTCCGGGCCGTCGAAGATCCGCATGGCGCGGACCCAGGTGTACATCGCGGCGAGCGGCGTGTCGTCGGACACCCCGGCGCCGCCGTGCACCTGGATCGCACGGTCGAGCACCTCGTGCGCGATGCGCGGCACGACCACCTTGATCGCGGCGATCTCGGACCGGGCGCCCTTCGAGCCGTGCCGGTCGATCAGCCAGGCGGTCTTCAGCGTGAGCAGGCGGGCCTGCTCGATCGCCATCCGCGACTCGGCGATCTGCTCCCGCACCACGCCCTGCTTGGCGAGCGGCCCGCCGAATGCGACCCGGTCGACGGCGCGCCGGCACATCAGCTCCAGCGCCCGCTCCGCCATGCCGAGCGCCCGCATGGCGTGGTGGATGCGGCCGGGCCCCAGCCGCGCCTGCGCGATCATGAACCCGTCGCCCTCGCCGGCGATCAGGTTGGCCACCGGCACCCGGACGTCCTCGAACACGATCTCCGAGTGGCCGTGCTGGTCCTGGTAGCCGAAGACCGGCAGATGCCGGACGATCTTCAGTCCGGGGGCGTCGCGGGGCACGAGGACCTGCGACTGCTGCCGGTGGACGGGCCCGTCCGGGTCGGTCTTGCCCATCACGATGAAGATCTTGCAGCGCTCGTCGGCGGCGCCGGTGATGAACCACTTGCGGCCGTTGATCACGTACTCGTCGCCGTCCCGGACGATCGAGGTCGTGATGTTGGTGGCGTCCGAACTCGCGACCTCGGGCTCGGTCATCGCGAACGCGCTGCGGATCTCGCCGTTCAGCAGCGGGTCGAGCCATTGCCGCTTCTGCTCGTCCGTCCCGAACATGTGCAGGACTTCCATGTTCCCGGTGTCGGGGGCGGCGCAGTTGACCGCCTCCGGCGCCAGATCCGGTGACCGGCCGGTCAGCTCGGCGAGCGTCGCGTACTCCAGGTTCGTCAGCCCGGACACGTCCGGCAGGAACAGGTTCCACAGGCCGCGCTCGCGCGCCTCCGCCTTCAACTCCTCGACGACCGGTGGCAGCGCGTGCGGGTCGTTCTCCGCCCGCCACGCCGCGTACACCGGCTCCGCCGGGTAGACGAACCCGTCCATGAACTCCTGGAGGCGTTCCTGGTACTCGCGTGCCTTCGGGC
Organism: Actinomadura sp. BRA 177; assembly: GCF_013372625.1. Lineage (GTDB taxonomy): Bacteria > Actinomycetota > Actinomycetes > Streptosporangiales > Streptosporangiaceae > Spirillospora. The sequence continues at coordinate 26,307 of NZ_JABXFD010000308.1, read as the reverse complement.
TGAGTTCGAAGTCCATGGGCGCATTCTGGCAGAACGGGATTCGGTCAATGGGGCCGGGATCACCTACCATCGGGCCGTGCCCTCCGAACGACCGGTCAAAGCCGTCATCACCGACTGGGGCGGCGTGCTCACGTCCCCCCTCGCCGACGCCATCGCCGTCTGGCTCGCCGCCGACCGCATCGACACCGAGCACTACAAGAACGTCATGCGGGCTTGGGTGAAGCAGGCCTACGACGGCGCCGGGACGAACCCCATCCACGGGCTGGAGGACGGCTCCCTCGCCGTGGCCGAGTTCGAGCGCCTCCTCGCCGCCGAACTGCTCACCATCGACGGCGGCCCGGTCGAGGCCGTGGGCCTCATCGCCCGCATGTTCGGCGCGTTCGCCCCGGTGGAGCCGATGTACGACGCGCTCCGCGCCGCCCGCACCGCCGGGACCCGCACCGCGCTGCTGTCCAACTCGTGGGGCAACGAGTACCCGCGCGACCTGTTCGCCGACCTGTTCGACGCCGTCGTGATCTCCGCCGAGGTCGGCATGCGCAAGCCCGACGAGCGGATCTTCCGGCACGCCCTGGACCTGCTCGGCCTGGACGCCGCCGAATGCGTCTTCATCGACGACATCGAACACAACATCCGCGCCGCCGAGGCCCTCGGGATCCGTGGCATCCACCACACCCACCCCGACACCACGATCGCGGAACTGCGCGCGCTGGACCTTCTGCCCTGACCGGTCTGGCAGACTGCTGCTCGTCATGCGCGTCTACCTGCCGTCCACGCTCACGCTCCTCGCCGGCGTCCACGCCGCGCGGGAGATCGGCCCCGCGCCGCTCGCGGCCCACGCGGTCACGCCCGCGCTCCGCGAGTGGTACGCCAGCGGCGATCTGGAGGAGCTGGAGTACGCGGCGATGTCCGCCGCCGCCCGCGCCTCCCTCCGCCTCCTCGCCGCCGACCCGTCCGCCCCGCGCCGCCGGGTGGTGCTGGCCGCCGAGATGCCCGATGCCGCCATCACCTGGTCCAACACCGACCTGGGCAACGGCGACCGGGCCCTCGTCGAACTCTCCACGCCCATCCCGTGGAAGAAGATCGCCTCGGGCCACGTGGACGCTCCAGACGCCGTCCCCGACATGACCGCCGCAGTCGAAGCCCTACCCGCCGCCGAAGCCGGCGACGACGACGCCCGCTTCACCGTAGACGGCGCCGAAGGCCACGAACTCCTCTGGTACGCCACCCAAGAACTCCCCCACCTCCTCACCTGAGCCAACGTTCTGCTGTTGGCGGGTAGTTCGGCAGCCTCGTCGGTGACGTCGTCTGCCTTGTCGTGGATGGTGGGGGGCGACGTCCTCTGGTTGGTGGCACAGGAAGTCTTGAGTCGATATTTCGCTTGGGGCGGGTAGGTCCTTGGCAGGTCGACAACGTCGTCGGAGTGCAGGGAGCCGTGGGATGGACGCCGTCACGAATGTGCCGGTACCGGTGAACGAGCCGGTGAAGGGGTATGCGCCGGGGAGTGCGGAGCGGGCCGTGCTGGAGGCGCGGATCAAGGAGCTCGGCGGGACGCAGACCGAGTTGGCGATGACGATCGCGGGGGAGCACCGCATGGGGGCGGGCACGCCGGTCGACGTCGTGGAGCCGCACAATCATGCGCACGTCCTCGGCCGGATGGGCGACGCCACCGAGGCGGACGTGACCGAGGCGGTCGTCGCGGCGCAGGAGGCGGCGCCCGCGTGGCGGGCCATGGCGTTCGAGGACCGCGCCGCCATCTTCCTGCGCGCCGCCGAGCTGCTCGCCGGGCCGTGGCGGGCCACGCTGAACGCGGCGACGATTCTTGGTCAGTCCAAGTCGGTGCAGCAGGCCGAGATCGACGCCGCCTGCGAGCTGATCGACTTCTGGCGGTTCAACGTCGGCTACGCGCGGCAGATCCACGAGCAGCAGCCGCTGTCGTCGCCGGGCGTGTGGAACCGGCTGGAGTACCGGCCGCTGGAGGGGTTCGTCCTCGCCATCACCCCGTTCAACTTCAGCGCGATCGCCGGGAACCTGCCGACCGCGCCCGCGCTGATGGGCAACGTCGTCGTGTGGAAGCCGTCCCCGACGCAGCAGCTCGCCGCGCACTTCACGATGCGGTTGCTGGAGGCCGCCGGGCTGCCGCCCGGCGTGATCAACATGGTCACCGGGAACGGGCGGGCCGTGTCCAATGTGGCGCTGCGACACCCTGATCTCGCCGGGCTGCACTTCACCGGGTCGGTCGCCACGTTCCAGAACCTCTGGCGCGGCATCGGCGAGAACATCTCGGGCTACCGGGGCTATCCGCGCATTGTCGGCGAGACTGGAGGAAAGGACTTCGTCGTCGCGCACCCGTCCGCTGACCCGGCCGTGCTGAAGACGGCGCTCGTCCGCGGCGCGTTCGAGTACCAAGGGCAGAAGTGCTCCGCCGCGTCCCGTGCCTACATCCCCCGCTCCATCTGGGACGGGATGCGCGACGAGTTCTGCGCCGAGGCGGAGGCTCTCACCATGGGCAACGTCGCCGAGGACCTGTCCATCTTCATGGGCGCCGTCATCGACGAGCGCGCGTTCGCCAAGCATCGGGCGGCCGTTGAACGCGCTCGCGGCATCGACACCATGAAGATCCTTTCCGGTGGGGAGCTGGACGACTCGCGTGGCTACTTCGTCCGTCCGACCGTCCTGGAGTCGTCCGATCCGACCGACGAGATCTTCACGCGTGAATACTTTGGGCCGATCCTCGGCGTGCACGTCTACGACGACGGCGACTACGACACCGTGCTGAACCAGATGGAGAGCGTCTCCGAGTACGGCCTCACCGGCGCGATCATCGCCGACGACCGCGCAGCCGTCGCCGAGGCCACCGACAAACTCCGCTTCGCCGCCGGCAACTTCTACATCAACGACAAGCCGACCGGCTCGATCGTCGGGCAGCAGCCGTTCGGTGGTGCCCGCGCGTCCGGCACCAACGACAAGGCGGGATCGGTCTTCAACCTGACCCGCTGGACGAGCGTCCGCTCCATCAAGGAGACCTTCGTCCCGCCGACCGACTACCGCTATCCGCACATGGGGTAGCGAACCGTCCCGTGCGCGGGTGGTTGCGGGCGGCGAGCGGAGGCCGGACGATAAGCTCGCTGACCGCCGCGGGTGCCCGGAACGGCGCCCGCTCACGCTCCACCGACCGCGCATGGGAACGGGATGTCGACGCTGAACCGTCTGGTGCTGTGGAACATCGATCACACCCTGGTCGACGTCGGGCGGGTCACCCGGGACGCCTACGCCGAGGCCTTCCAGCGGACGATCGGGCGGCCGCTCGTCCGGCTCGCCCCCACCCCCGGCCGCACCGAGTCCGAGATCATCTTCGAGACCCTCGCGTTCAACGACGTCGTCACCACGGATGATCACCTGCCCGCGTTCTTCGACGCGCTCGCCGAGGCGTTCGCGTCCCGCCGCGCCGACCTGCGCGCCCACGGCCGGGTGCTGGCCGGGGCCGGGGAGGCCGTCGAGGCGCTCGCCCACGTCCCCGGCGTCGTCCAGTCCGTGCTGACCGGCTCGATCCAGCCGAACGCCATGCTGAAGGTTCGCGAGCTGGGCCTCGCCGACCGCCTTGACCTGGGCGCGGGCGGCTACGAGAACGGCGTCTACAGCAAGGCCGCCCTCCTCGAACTGGCCCGTACGCGCGCGGGTGAGCGGCACGGCACGACGTATCCCGAGTCCGCGACCGTCTATGTCGCCGACTCGCCCCGCGACGTCCAAGCCGCGCACATCGCCGGCTCCCCGATCATCGCCGTCGCCACCGGCAGCGCCACGGAGGCCGAACTCCGCGCCGCCGGCGCCGAGACGGTCCTCGCCACCCTCGCCGACACCCGCGCCGTCGTCACCGCCGTCGCCGACCTCACCCGCCTCTGACCCACCGTCGTCCCACGGCGCCCGCCGCCATGCAGGCCACATCCTGGGTGGTGTGCCGGGCGCGCATCTGATCGGGTCTAGGTCGGGTCTCTGGCGTCGCGCAGGCCACGTCCTGTGTGGTGTGTCTGGTGTGCGTCCGCTCGGGTCCAGGTCGGGTCTTGGCGTCGCGCTGGCCACGTCTTGCGTGTGCTGGGTGTGTGTCCGGCGGGGGTCAGGTCGGGTCTCTGGCGTCGGGCAGGCCACATTCTGCGTGGTGTGCCGGGTGTGCGTCTGGCCGGGGGCAGGTCGGGACTCTGGTGCCGCGCACGCCTTTTTCCGGGTGTGTGGTTGGGCTGGCTTGGTTGTGGGTTTCTCATGTCTTCTCCTCCTGTGCTGCCTTCAGTCTCCGGCGGTGCGGCGGGCGGGGGAACTGGAATTCGATTCTGTGGAAAACCTCGGGTATGTGGGCGGCGAGGATTATCGGAGCGGGTGTTGTGTGGGTGGTCGTGGTTGCTCGCGGGCAGGGGTTCGCTTGGGATGGGGTGGGGCCGCGCGTAGTGGCGGGTGGAACGGGCAGGTTGCGCGGTGTGCGGAGCCGGGCCGATATTGGGATCGTCCGCGCACCGTGGCGCGGAGTGGAGGGAGCGACATGGCCGGTGGGGTGTCCGAGGGTTCGGCGCTGTGGGAGCCGTCGGAGGGCGTCGTCGCCGACGCGCGGGTGACGCGGTTCGTTCACTGGCTGTGGGAGCGGGGCGTCCGCACGGAGTCCTACGACGAGCTGTGGCGCTGGTCGGTCACGGAGGTCGACGCGTTCTGGGACGCCATCTGGTCGTACTTCGGTGTCGTCGGCGAGCGCGGGGACGGCCCCGTCCGGACGGGCGGGCCCATGCCGGTGGACGGCCTGAAGTGGTTCCCCGGCGCGACCGTCAACTACGCGGCGAACGCGCTGCGGCGGGCCGAGGAGACGCCCGAGGAGACGGCGGTGATCTTCCGGTCGGAGGCCGGTGGGCACCGGGTGCTGTCTTACCGGGAGCTGGCGCTGCACGTGGCGGAGGTCCGCGCGGGGCTGGCCGATCTGGGCGTCGGCAAGGGCGACCGGGTCGCCGCCTATGTCCCGAACATTCCGGAAGCGCTGATCTGCTTCCTGGCGACGGCGTCGCTCGGCGCGGTCTGGTCGTCGTGCTCGCCCGACTTCGGGTCGTCGTCGGTCATCGACCGGTTCGCGCAGATCGAGCCGAAGGTCCTCATCGCCGTGGACGGCTACGCCTACAACGGCAAGCAGTTCGACCGGCGCGAGATCGTCGGGGAGATCGAGGCCGCGCTGCCGAGCCTGGCCGCCACGGTCCTCGTGCCTTACCTCGACCCCGCCGCGACCCCCGAAGGCTTGCGGGTGGGCATGCATTACGGCGAACTGCCCCGCGCCGACTGCGACACGCTGGAGTTCGAGGACGTTCCCTTCGACCACCCGCTGTGGGTCGTCTACTCGTCCGGGACGACGGGTCTGCCCAAGCCGATCGTGCACGGGCACGGCGGTGTGGTGCTCGAACACCTCAAGGCCCTGTCGTTCCACCAGGACCTCGGCCCCGAGGACGTGTTCTTCTGGTTCACCACCACCGGCTGGATGATGTGGAACTACCTCATCGGCGGCCTCCTGGTGGGTTCCACCATCGTCATGTACGACGGCGCCCCGCTCGACCTGTGGACCCTGGCCGCCGAGAACGGCGTCACCTACATGGGTGTGGGCGCGCCCTACATCACGGCGTCCGCCAAGGAGGGCCGCCGCCCCGGCGAGGAGCACGACCTGTCCGGGCTGCGCGGCATCGGCTCCACCGGCTCACCGCTCCCGCCCGAAGGCTTCGCGTGGGTGTACGACGCGGTCGGCAAGGATCTCCTGCTCGGCTCCTTCTCCGGCGGCACCGACCTGTGCACCGGGTTCGTCGGGCCCTCGCCGCTGCTCCCGCTGCGCGCCGGCGTCATCCAGTGCCGCGGCCTCGGCGCCAAGGTCGAGGCGTTCGCTGAGGACGGCAAACCGGTCACGGACGAGGTCGGCGAACTGGTCATCACCGAGCCGATGCCCTCGATGCCCGTCTTCTTCTGGAACGACGAGAACGGCGACCGCTACCGCGACTCCTACTTCGACATGTATCCGGGCGTGTGGCGGCACGGCGACTGGATCAAGATCCTGCCGGACGGCGGCTGCGTCATCTACGGCCGCTCCGACTCCACCCTCAACCGCGGCGGCGTCCGCATGGGCACGTCCGACTTCTACCGCGTCGTCGAGGCGTTCGACGAGATCACCGACAGCCTCGTCATCGACACCGGACGCCTCGGCCAGGAGGGCCGGCTGCTCCTCTACGTCCAGCTCGCCGAGGGCGCGTCCCTCACCGACGACCTGCTGACCGGCCTCAAGCGCGAGATCCGCTCGTCGCTGTCGCCCCGGCACGTCCCGGACGAGATCACCGCCGTCCCCGGCATCCCCCGGACGCTCTCCGGCAAGAAGCTGGAGGTCCCCGTCCGCAAGATCCTCCAGGGCACCCCGGTCGACAAGGCCGCCAACCGCGACTCCATGGCCAACCCCGAGGTGCTCACCCACTTCACCCCTTAGCCCGCGCCCCGTAGGCGAGGACGTCGCGGCGGCGGTACAGGCGGCGGACGCGGCCGCCGCCCAGCGGCTCCACCCGGGCCGGTTCCGGCCAGCCCGCCGGTGGCCGCTTGGCGTAGACGGTCACGCTCGTCTGGGCCAGCCCGAGGATGCGCGCCGCCTCCGCCAGCGTGACGAGATCGTCCGGCCCCTCCTCCGCGGGACGAGCCTCAAGCGAGCGGTACCAGGCCGTCCAGGCGGCCTCGTCCCAGTACATGGCCTTGCCCGCGCGGTGGGCGACGTCGGGATGGCCGTTCGCGGCCCGCTCGGCCCACAGCTGCTTGAGGCGGTGGCGGCTGACGCCGTGCCGCGCCGCCAGCTCGTCCCGCGTGACCAGGCCCGATGGGACGTCATGGGAGCGGCGCGCGGCGTACCATCGGTCCCACTCGCCGGCGTCCCAGGCGAGCTGGGACCCGACCGTCCCGGCCGGTTCCGGGTGGCCGTTGGACGCGCGTTCGCGGTACCACTTCTCCAGCGTGCTGCGTCCGAGCCCGTGCTCGGCCATCAGGTCGCCCCGCGTGTAGACGCGCCGGCCGTCGAGCGTTGTCATGCGTACAGTTTCGCTTGTGTGACACCTGGCTCGGCTGTATCGCTGTGGGAAGGGACGGCATTAGGGTGGTTCAACGGTCAGATCGCTCCGTAAGGTCGCAGGATCGGGTGAACTTCCCTCGGGTCTCGGGCGTCACACAGTCGGAGGGTGATCCGGGCTCGTAACGACGCGGCCCGTCGATCAAGAGAGGGACGGTTCCACGCATGGAGGTTGGGGCGCTGCGGTCCGGTGACCCGGATCGGCTGGGTTCGTACGCCCTGATCGGCCGGGTGGGCGAGGGCGGCCAGGGGACGGTGTTCCTCGGCGCTGCCGAGGACGGCCGGCAGGTCGCGATCAAGCTGCTGCACGCCGAGCTGACGTCCGACGACAAGGCGCGCGCCCGGTTCCTGCGGGAGCTGGAGGTCGCCAAGCAGGTCGCGCCGTTCTGCACGGCCCAGGTCATCGACGCCGACGCGGACGGCGACCGGCCCTACATCGTCAGCGAGTACGTGCGGGGGCCGTCGCTGAACCAGCAGGTCCTGGACGAGGGCCCGCTGGACGGCGCGGGGCTGGACCGGCTCGCGGTCGGCACCGCGACGGCGCTCGCCGCGATCCACCAGGCCAAGATCGTGCACCGCGACTTCAAGCCGCACAACGTGCTGCTCGGCCCGGACGGCCCGCGCGTCATCGACTTCGGCGTGGCCCGCGCGATCAGCGCCGGCGCCACCCTCACCAGCCGGGTGATCGGCACCCCGTCCTACATGGCGCCCGAGCAGATCAGCGGGGACGAGGTCGGCACGCCCGCGGACGTGTTCTGCTGGGCCGCGACGCTGGTGTTCGCGGCGACCGGGGAGCCCCCGTTCGGGCAGGACACCATCCCCGCCGTGATCAACCGGATCCTGCACGAGGAGCCCGACCTCGGCGACCTCGACGGGTCGCTGCGCGAGCTGGTGCTCGACTGCCTGGAGAAGGAGCCGGAGCACCGGCCCGGCGCCCGGCAGGTGCTGATGCGGCTGCTCGGGCACGAGGAGTCGGCGGGGCGCCCGGTGGCGGCCCGGTCCGGCGCGGCCGACGAGACCGCGATGCTCGCCGCCGGGTCCGTGCGGGCCGCCGAGGCCGACGAGGACGAGGTGTTCGACCCGGACCCGGTGTTCGGCGACGACCCGGTCTTCGACGACGACGCCGATCACGATGACGACGTGTTCCGCGACCCGGAGGCGACCCCGGCGGCCGCCGCCTTCCACGACGCGGGCCTGCCCGGCGATGAGGACGACCGGCCGCCCACGCCGGCCGAGTGGGGCGCCGGCAACACGCTGCCCCCCGACCTCGTCGTGGTCGGCGAGCCCCGGGGCGGCGGGCTGAAGTACGCGCTCGCCGGTTCCGGACGTTCCGCGCTGCTGGCCGGCGCCGCCGCGCTGTTCGTCGCGGTCGTCGTGGTCTCCTCCGTGCTCGTCCTCGGCTCCGGTGACAAGGGCAAGGCCGGGCAGAAGGTCAGCGACCCGAGCGCGCCGCCCGGGTCGAGCACCGTCATGCCGAGCATGGCGCCGCCGACGACGCACATGCCCACAGAGCAGCAGACGACCCCGGGGTACACGCAGTACCCGACGGGGAGCCCGTCGCCGACCGGCAGCATCACGCCGTCCGGCACGCCGACGCCGTCCGATACGCCGGACAAGCCGACCCCGACGAAGTCGACGACCAAGCCCGGGACGACGCCGCCCGAGACGCCGCCGGAGACCCCGCCGGACCCGTCCGGCCCGCCCGGAACCCCGGGCACCGGTGGCACCGGCGCGGAGGGCACCGGCACCGGCTGACGTCCCCGCCCGACGTCCCCGCCCGCGCGCCCCCGGCATGGGAACCGGCGCGCGGGCCGGACGGGCTGGCGAGGTGGGCTGGCAGGGTGGCACAGGCCACGTTGACCTCGCTGCATAGCAGGTCGGCTTTGCGGCGATTCCTGGCTACGCTCGTGCAGTGAGCGGCGCCACAACGAGGTGGCGAAGGGTCTCAAGGGGAGTTGTTGATGAGCGGCATGCTCGATCAAGCGAAGGACGACCTGCTCAGGCGGGCCGCTGAGACGTGCGCGCAGCGCCCGGGGGCGCGCGGCGGGGACGCGGAGGAGGTCTTCGACTACCTCCGGCTCTACTACCGGCAGGTCGCCCACGAGGACCTGCTGGCGCGCGATCCGGTGGACGTCGGCGGCCCGGCGATGGCGCACCGGTCGCTCGGCGAGGAGCGGCCGCAGGGACGCGCGAAGGTCCGCGTCTACACGCCGACGCTGGAGGAGCACGGCTGGGACCCGGGCCACACCGTCGTGCAGGTGGTTACCGACGACATGCCGTTCCTCGTCGACTCGGTGACGATGGAGCTGACCCGGCACCACCTGGCCACGCACCTGATCGTCCATCCGCTGCTCGGCGTGGACCGCGACGTCGCCGGCCACTTGAAGGCGTTCCGCCACAAGCTCGACAGCGACACCGACGTCGACGAGTCCTGGATCCACATCGAGGTGGACCGCACCAGCGACCGGGCCGTCCTGGACGAGCTGGAGAGCGACCTGCTGCGCGTCCTGCAGGACGTCCGGGTCGCGTTCGAGGACGAACTCAAGATGCGCGCCCGCGCCCGCCAGATCGCCGACGCGATCAAGGAGACGCGGCCCCCGCTGCCGGACAAGGAGCTCGCCGAGGGCGTCGAGCTGCTCGACTGGCTGGCCGACGGGCACTTCACCTTCCTCGGCTACCGCGACTACACGCTGACCGACGGCGACACCGCGCTGCGCCCCGAGCCGGGCACCGGCCTCGGCATCCTGCGCAGCGACAAGCGCGAGTCCGACAGCTTCGCGGCGCTGCCGCCGGAGGTCCGCGAGCGGGCGACGGAGAAGCACCTGCTGGTGCTGACGAAGGCGAACTCGCGCTCCACCGTCCACCGCCCCCTGTACCTCGACTACATCGGGGTGAAGAAGTTCGACGAGTCCGGCGAGGTCGTCGGCGAGCGCCGCTTCCTCGGCCTGTTCACGCACGTCGCCTACAGCGGGTCGATCGGGCACGTGCCCGTCCTGAAGCGCAAGCTGGAGGAGGTGCTGGAGCGCGCCGGGTTCACCGCCGACAGCTACGACGGGCAGGACCTCGTCGAGGTGCTGGAGAGCTACCCGCGCGACGAGCTGTTCCAGATCTCCGTCGACGACCTGCTGAAGATCTCGCTAGGCGTGCTGCGGCTGCGCGAGCGCCGCCAGCTGAAGCTGTTCCTCCGCAAGGACCTGTACGGGCGCTTCATGTCGTGCATGGTCTACCTGCCGCGCGACCGCTACACCACCAAGGTCCGGCTGCGCATCCAGGACCTGCTGAAGCAGGCGTTCGAGGGCGTCAGCGTCGACTACAGCGCGAACGTCACCGAGTCGCTGCTGGCCCGCCTGCACGTCGTCGTGCGCGGCGAGCGCGGCCGCCCGCTGCCGGACGTGGACGTCGCCGAACTGGAGGAGCGGCTCGCCAACGCCACCCGCTCCTGGGAGGACGACCTCGCCGACGCCGTCATCGAGCAGTGCGGCGAGGAGCGGTCCGGGACGCTCGGCCGCGCGTTCGGCGAGGCCTTCCCCGAGGGCTACAAGGCCGACTTCCCCGCCCGCACCGCCGTCGCCGACCTGCGCCGCCTCGACGACCTCACCGAGGACGCCGACACCTCGATCAACCTGTACGAGCCGTACAGCGCCGAGCCCGGCGAGCGGCGGCTGAAGATCTACCGGCTGGGCGAGCCGATCTCGCTGTCCCGGGTGCTGCCGCTGCTGCAGAACATGGGCGTCGAGGTGATAGACGAGCGGCCCTACGAGATCTGCACGTCCGACGGCCGCCGGTTCTGGATCTACGACCTCGGGCTGCGGTACGTCCCGCCGGGGAACGTCCCCGAGGAGGCCATCAAGGACCTCTTCCAGGACGCGTTCACGGCGCTGTGGCGCGGCGAGATCGAGAACGACGGGTTCAACGCGCTCGTCCTGCACGTCGGGCTGAACTGGCGCGAGGCGATGATCCTGCGCGCCTACGCCCTCTACCTGCGGCAGGCCGGGACGACGTTCTCCAAGCGGTACGTGGAGCAGGTGCTGCTGCGCAACGCCTCCATCACCCGGCTGATCGTCCGGCTGTGGGAGAGCCGCCTCGACCCGTCCCTGCAGGGCGGCGAGGAGGAGCGCAGCCTCGGCATCACCGAGGAGCTCCAGGGCAAGCTCGACGAGGTCGCCAGCCTCGACGAGGACCGCATCCTCCGCGCCTACCTGGCGCTCGTCCAGGCGACCCTGCGCACGAACCACTACCAGGGCAAGCCGTACCTGGCGATGAAGTTCGACCCGCAGGCCATCCCCGACCTGCCGCAGCCGAAGCCGATGTACGAAATCTTCGTGTACTCGCCGAAGGTCGAGGGCGTGCACCTGCGGTTCGGGTCGGTGGCGCGCGGCGGGCTCCGCTGGTCCGACCGCCGCGAGGACTTCCGCACCGAGATCCTCGGCCTGGTCAAGGCGCAGGCGGTGAAGAACACGGTCATCGTCCCGGCGGGCTCGAAGGGCGGCTTCGTCGGCAAGCAGCTGCCCGACCCGGCCGTCGACCGGAAGGCGTGGCAGCAGGCCGGAATCGCCTGCTACAAGGACTTCATCTCCGGCCTGCTCGACCTCACCGACAACCTCGTGGACGGCAAGGTCGTCCCGCCGGCGAACGTCGTCCGGCACGACGGCGACGACCCCTACATGGTCGTCGCCGCCGACAAGGGCACCGCGACGTTCTCCGACATCGCCAACGGCGTCGCCGCCGACTACGGGTACTGGCTCGGCGACGCGTTCGCGTCCGGCGGATCCGTCGGCTACGACCACAAGGCGATGGGCATCACCGCCCGCGGCGGCTGGGAGTCGGTCAAGTACCACTTCCGCGCGCTCGGCAAGGACGTCCAGAACGAGGACTTCACCGTCGTCGGCATCGGCGACATGTCCGGGGACGTGTTCGGCAACGGGATGCTGCTGTCGGAGCACATCCGGCTCGTCGCCGCGTTCGACCACCGGCACATCTTCGTCGACCCCGACCCGGACGCGGCCGCCTCGTTCGCCGAGCGCCGCCGCCTGTTCGAGCTGCCGCGCAGCAGCTGGGGCGACTACGACACCGCGCTGATCTCCAAGGGCGGCGGAGTCTTCCCGCGCACCGTCAAGTCGATCCAGGTCACCCCGCAGATGCGGGCCGCGCTCGGGATCGAGGACGGAGTCAAGGCGGTCACCCCGTACGAGCTGATCCGGGCCGTCCTCAAGTCGCCCGTCGACCTGCTGTGGAACGGCGGCATCGGCACCTACATCAAGTCGTCCATCGAGAACAACGCCGAGGTCGGCGACAAGGCCAACGACCCCGTCCGGGTGGACGGCGCCGAGCTGCGCTGCAAGGTCGTCGGCGAGGGCGGAAACCTCGGCGTCACCCAGCTCGGCCGCATCGAGTTCGCGCGCGGCGGCGGCATCATCAACACCGACTTCATCGACAACTCCGCCGGCGTCGACACCTCCGACCACGAGGTCAACATCAAGATCCTGCTCGACCAGGTCGTGCGGGACGGCGAGCTGACCGGCAAGCAGCGCGAGGGCCTGCTCTACGAGATGACCGAAGAGGTCGGGCAGCTCGTCCTGCGCGACAACTACGCGCAGAACGTGGTGCTCGCCGCGTCCCGCGCGCAGGCGCCCTCGATGCTGCACGTCCACGCCCGGTACATGCGCAAGCTGGAACGCGACGGCCGACTGAAGCGGGACCTGGAGTTCCTGCCGGACGACAAGGCGCTCGCGGAGCGGCGGCAGTCCGGGCACGGGCTGACCGGCCCCGAGTTCTCCGTCCTGCTCGCCTACGCCAAGCTCGCGCTGGACGCCGAGATCGTCGCGTCCGACCTGCCCGACGACCCCTACCTGGAGTCGTGGCTGGTCGACTACTTCCCGACCCCGCTGCGCGAGCGGTTCCGCCCCTACATGGACCGGCACCCGCTGCGCCGCGAGATCATCACCACCGCCGTGGTGAACGACGTGGTCAACGCGAGCGGCTCCACGTTCGTGTTCCGGATGAACGAGGAGACGGGCGCGTCGTCGTCCGACATCGCCCGCGCCTACCTCGTCGCCCGCGACGTGTTCCAGATGCCGCGCTTCTGGGACGCGGTGGAGAGCCTGTCCCACCAGGTGGAGGAGTCGACGCAGGTCGCGATGCGGCTGGAGGCGCGCAAGCTGACCGAGCGCGCCGCCCGCTGGCTGCTGCACAACCGGCGGCCCCCGTTCGACATACAGGAGAGCATCGACTTCTTCAGCGGCGGCGCCGCCACCCTCGGCGCGCACGTGTCGAAACTGCTCGTCGGCCTCGACCTGGCCGCGTTCGAGCAGCGCCGCGACGGCTTCGCCGAACTGGGCGTCCCGGACGAACTCGCCGAGCAGTGCGCCGCGTTCGTCCCGGCCTACTCCACGTTCGACCTGGTCGGCGTCGCGCACGAGACGGGCCGCCCGGTGGAGGAGGTCGCCGAGGTGTACTTCGACCTCGCGGACCGCCTCCAGCTGTCCCGGCTGCGGGAGCGCATCATCGCGCTGCCGCGCGACGACAAGTGGCGCACGCTGGCCCGCTCCGCGCTCCGCGACGACCTGTACGCGGCGCACTCGGCCCTCACCCGGGACGTCCTGATCACCAGCGAGTCCGGCGGACGCCCCGAGGAACGCATGATCCACTGGGCGGAGAAGAACAAGCCGGCCGTCCAGCGTGCCCAGCAGACGCTGAGCGAGATCTGGGAGAGCGACAGCTTCGACCTGGCCACCCTCTCGGTGGCCCTGGGCGCCATCCGCACCCTGGTCACCGCCAGCTCCCTTCCCAGCAGCGAAGCGTGAGCATCGGCGCCCGTCCCGCTCTGGGGGGCGGGCGCCGTACGCTGTCAGCGGGCGGAGGTCAGGGAGACGGATTCGCCTAGGACGCGGGCCTTGCCGGACGGCGGGGAGTACCCGATGGCCAGCCACTGCCAGGTGGTGCGGAGCGTCTTGCCCGGCTTGTCATCGTTCTCGGCCAGGTAGTCGCGGACTTCGGCGGGGAGGGTGTCTTCCTCGCCATCGGTGAGCGTCTGCTCCTGCTTCAGGCCGTACCAGACCAGTGACCCACCGTCCTTGGTGCGCAAGGCATAGGACGAACCCGGCCCCGGCGTGAGCTTGCCGGGTTCGGACGTCCAGTCACCGATCTGCTTCGTGCGGGCGTTCCGCGAGTAGGTATCGGGAACCACGGCACTCTCGTCACCGCTCGCCAGATACTTCGCGTGCGCGGCGGGCAGCCCCCGGTCGGGTGCCGGGATCGCGTAGCCCTGTGCGTCGTAGGCGAGTTGTGGCGGTTTCCCTTGGAACGTGAGCCAGTGCGCGGCGCGCCAGTCGTCCTTCTTCTTGCTCCTCACGAAGACGCCGAGGACCTGCTGGTCCTTCCACCTTGTTGTGCCGGTCCGTCCAGTCCTTGAGGACGTCGAGCGACTCATCGGCCGTCACGGCGGGCTCGCCGCTCGGCTGCGCCGCGTCCGTCCCGGCGCCCGAACCGGACCCGGAACACCCGGCGAGCGTGACCAGCAGCGCGGCCAGGGCCACGTGAGGCACACGGCGCACGACCCACCTCGACGGACGAATTGTCGGACTTGCGGCGCCAGTGTAGAGGGTCGTGCGCCAACCCATCGGGTGCCGGGACGGTCCTGCGCAGCGGTCAGAAGAGCGGGCCCGCCCGGCACCCGACGGAGCTCAGGAGCCGCGCACCGCTATGGCCTTGCGGTACATGCCGCTGACCGTGGCGCGGCCCTTGGGTGGAACGGTGGCCAGGTACTGCACGAGGACGGTCGTGTCCATGCGCGTCCTGGCGGAACTGGCCGGGGCGAGCCCGACAAGATCCCCGCTCACCGCCAACCTGCCCCGTTTCGCCGCGGAGTACGCCTCGTTCTGCTTCAGGACATACCAGACGATCGCCCCGCGGTCCTTGGTGCGCAGCGCGTACACCTTGTACGGGGCGGGGGAGAAGCGGGACGACAGCGTCACGCCGCGTCCGGCGAGCGTCTGCTCACCCTGCTTGAGCGCCTTGTAGGTCTCGCTGGTCTTCGCCCCGTCGGCGAGGAGGGTGGCGCCGGACGCCTTCGGGCCGTTCGTGAGCAGTGCGGCGTGCGCCTGCGGCAGCTTCGCCGGCGCGATCGCCAGGTCCTTGACGCCGGGGTCGACCGGTGTGGCGTAGCCCTCCGGGTCGAGGGCGATCTTGCTCAGCGCCGGTTCGGTCGGGTACGGGTCAGCGGCCAGCAGCCAGGGCGCCCCTGCCTTGGCCTGCGTGAACAGCAGCGCGTGCCGCAGCGTCCGGTCGCCCTCGCCGGTGGCGGCGTCGGCGGCGAACCAGTGCGGGTACCCGGTCAGCCGGGGGATGTAGAAGGTCGCGCTCGTGAACGCCAGCTTCGGCGGACGCTGCCGGACGGTCCGCCGGAGCTTCAGCGCGGCCGCGTCCATCGACAGCTGCGGGTCGGCCTCGACGGCGCGCAGCGCCTTGCCGCTGAACCGCCGCCCCGCGTGGTTCGCCCCTTTGGTGTAGGACGTGAGGACCTGCTGCGCCTGCGCTTTGGTCAGCGCGGGCTCCCCCCTGGGCTTGGCCGCCTCGGCGGACGAGCCGGAGCCGGAGCAGCCGGCGGCCAGCGCCGCGGCGAGCAGGCCGGGCAAGAGGATCGGTGCGTGCGTGCGTGCCATGAGGCCCCCCGAATGGCGACGGTGATCCGGACCACGCGCCATCCTCGCAGAGTGACCGCACAGTCACGCTGCGAATGCGAAATCAGGGGGTCAGGCCGTCTCCTGCTGGCGCATCCAGCGGATCTCGGCCTCGATGAACTCGTCGAGGTCGCCGTCCAGCACCGCGGTCGGGTTGCCCGCCTCGATGCCGGTGCGCAGGTCCTTGACGATCTGGTACGGGTGCAGCACGTAGTTGCGGATCTGCGTGCCCCAGCTCGTCGTGCTGCTGCCGCGCAGCTCCGCCATCTTCTCGGCCTCCTCCTGGCGCTGGCGCTCCAGGAGCTTGGCCTGCAGGACGTTCATGGCCGTGGCCTTGTTCTGCAGCTGGCTCCGCTCGTTCTGGCAGGACACCACGATTCCGGTCGGGACATGGGTGATCCGCACCGCCGAGTCGGTCGTGTTGACGCCCTGGCCGCCCGGCCCGGACGACCGGTACACGTCCACCCGCAGGTCGCTGTCGTCGATGTCGACGTGGTCGCTCTGCTCCACCACGGGGACGACGTCCAGGCCCGCGAACGACGTCTGCCGCCGCCCCTGGTTGTCGAACGGGGAGATCCGGACCAGCCGGTGGGTGCCGTGCTCGCCGCGCAGCGTCCCGTACGCGTAGGGGGCCTTCACGGTGAACGTGGTCGACTTGATCCCGGCCTCTTCGGCGTAGGACGTCTCGTAGACCTCCGTCGAGTAGCCGTGCCGCTCGGCCCAGCGCAGGTACATCCGCTGCAACTGCTCGGCCCAGTCGGCCGCGTCCACGCCGCCGGCCTGCGCGTTGATGGTGACCAGCGCCTCGCGCGAGTCGTACTCGCCCGACATGAGCGTGCGCACTTCCATCTGCTGGACGGCCTTGTGCAGCGCCGCGAGCTCCTCGTCGGCCTCCGCGCGGGTGTCGGCGTCCTCCATCTCGCTGGCCAGCTCGTACAGCGTGGCGGCGTCGTCGAGCCGCTGCCGCAGGCCCTCGACCCGGCTCAGCTCGCTCTCCAGGTGCGACAGGCGGCGCGTCACCGACTGGGCGCGCTCCTGGTCGCTCCACAGGTCGGGGTCGGCGGACTGCTCGCGCAGCTCGGCGATGTCGCGGCGCATGGCGTCGAGGTCCAGCACCTGCTCGATGCTGGTCAGTGTCGCGCCGAGCTCCTTGAGCTGCTCTTCGGGTTCGATGCCTGCCACGGTCCGAGCTTATCGCCGTCCGGCACTGCTTATCGCCTCGCGGACGGCGGCGGTCGTAGGGGCAATATCATGTGGATGGCAGAATCACGGGCCGAGGAGGTCGGCCGACGACGGCCGGCACGGAGTTCGGTCCGGGGGACGGGTCTTTGCACAGGTTCCTGCGGGTGATCGCGGTCGCGGTGCCGCTCATCCTGGCGCTCACGGCCGCGGGCTGCGCCGAGGGCGCGACGGAGGCGCGGCCCACCGTCAGCGTGCCCGAGACGTCCCCGCCGGCCCCGGTGCCGCTCACCCCGGACGTCGCCGAGCAGGCGTTCCGCACCTATGTCACCGACGAGGACGTGGCCCGCGCCGCCGGCGACGAGCGGCTCGCGCTGACCTGGACGTCCGACGGCCAGTCCCAGCTCACCGCGGCCGAGTTCCGCAAGGCGGCCTACGACGGCGACCCGGTGCGGCGTTTCGTCTACGGCAAGCCCAAGCTGTACGTGCCGAAGCTGAAGGACGCCGCCTACCCGCAGTGGTTCGTGGTGTCGGTCGACCGCTCCGTCGTGGGCAAGCGCAAGAGCGAGCACAGGACGCTGATGGCGTTCGTGCTGCGCGGGCCGTCCGACCACTGGAAGCTCACGCTCGCGACGCTGATGCAGAAGAAGGCCAAGGAACCGAAGGTCGCGATCGACGACGACGGTTACGCGGAGGCGTTGAGCACCGACGACACGTCCCTGCTGATCCGTCCCCGCGACGTCGGCGGGATCCAGGCGACGATCGCCGCGGAGGGCGGCGGCAGCGTCGCCGCCAAGGTGATGAAGTCGAGCGACGTGACGACCGGCTTCTACAAGGACGACAAGCGCGCGAAGAAGAAGGCCAAGAAGAAGGACCTCACGTACCGGGCCGTCTACACGGCGACTCCGTTCCCCTACTTCGGGCTGCGCACGGAGAGCGGCGGCGGGCTGATCGTCTACTCGCTGTTCCGCAACACCTCGCTCGTCGCCGAGGACCCGGACACGCCCAAGCCGGAGATCCCCGACAACGCCGAGCACCTGCTGGACGGGACGGTCGAGGGCAACGAGGTCGACACGACCGCCACCCTGCACTTCGCCGCCTACGATCCGCCGAAGGCGAAGAAGGGCAAGTCGCAGTCGAAGGCGCACATGATCGCCGACGACGGGGCGGTCACGAAGGCGGCGACCCCGCCGCTGAAGAAGCCCTAGCGCGCCGCGGCGGTCAGCCGTAGACGCGGCGCAGCACGAGGGCGCCGAACAGCAGGGCCACCAGCGCGGCCAGGACGAGCGCGGGCGGGATGGACGGGCCGTGCCGGTGCATCTCCGACTTGGCCGCCCGGCAGGTGGGGCAGCGCCCCTCCACCACCGGGTTCGAGCACTGAGCGCAGATCAGATGTTCGCAGCTCATGTCGTGGGCCCCAATCTCCGGGATCGGCACGTGGGTCCGTGCGGGGAAGCGTCCGCTTCTTCGGTGTCCGTCCACTTATTAGGTATCTTTCCCCATCATCCAGCGTAGCCGGACTGTATGGTCGTTCCGGCAAGTCCGGGACCTGGACGGTAGGAATACGGCCGGACGTCGGGAGACGGATCACATGGCACTGATCGGACAGAAAGCACCGATCGGGCTGAGTGACGCCCTCCCGAGCCCGTACCGCGCCGAGTGGGACGAGTTGGTTCCCGGTCCCCTCTACACTGCTCGAAGGCTCCGCGTCCCACCCGGTCGTGAAGCCGGGCGGCGCAGGCAAGTGCCCACGGACCAGTCCGTGGCCGCGGGCCGGGCCGCTCCCCAACCCCTACAGCGAACCGCCGTGATGCAGCCGTGATCCATTTCGACAACGTCACCAAGGTCTACCCGAGCCAGAACCGGCCCGCCCTGCAGCATGTGAACGTCGCCATCGAGAAGGGCGAGTTCCTGTTCCTGGTGGGTCCGTCCGGCTCGGGCAAGTCGACCTTCCTGCGCCTCATCCTGAAGGAGGAGCGTCCTTCCCAGGGTCACGTGCACGTGGCGGGCAAGGACCTGAGCCGGCTGAGCAACTGGAAGGTGCCGCACCTGCGCCGCAGGATCGGCTGCGTCTTCCAGGACTTCCGCCTCCTGCCCAACAAGAACGTCTTCGAGAACGTCGCGTTCGCCCTCGAGGTGATCGGCAAGCCGCGGCGGTTCATCCAGAAGGTCGTCCCCGAGGTCATCGACCTCGTCGGCCTGGAGGGCAAGGGCCACCGGATGCCGGACGAGCTGTCCGGCGGCGAGCAGCAGCGCGTCGCGATCGCGCGGGCGTTCGTCAACCGGCCGATGATCCTGCTGGCGGACGAGCCCACCGGGAACATCGACCCCGCCACCTCGATCGGCATCATGAAGGTGCTGGACCGCATCAACCGGACCGGCACCACCGTCGTCATGGCCACCCACGACGCCGCTATCGTCGACGCGTTCCGCAAGCGCGTCGTCGAGCTGGAGGACGGCCGCGTCGTCCGCGACCAGTCCCGCGGCGTGTACGGCCAGGCGTACTGACCATCTGAACCAACGATTCCCGCCGGGGCGTACGACAGCCCGAAGGCGGGGACCGCCCGCTTCGGGCCGCGTTCCCTCATGAGGCCGCCCGCGCTCCGGGCGGACCCAAGGCGATCAAGGACAGCGAGGCATGCGCGTACAGTTCGTTCTCCAGGAGATCTGGATCGGCCTCCGCCGGAACATGACCATGACGATCTCCCTCGTCATCACGGTCGCCATCGCCATGGCGCTCTTCGGTACCGGGCTGCTCCTGCGGCAGCAGGTCGACGCGTCCAAGGGCTACTGGTACGACAAGATCGAGGTCTCGATCTTCCTGTGCGCCAAGACGAGCTCCAATCCGAGCTGCCAGAAGCAGGACGTCACCGACCAGCAGCGGCAGACGCTCAAGGGCAGCCTGGAGAAGATGCCGCAGGTCTCCGACGTCGAGTACGAGAACAAGCAGCAGGCGTACGAGCGGTTCAAGGACCGCTTCGCCGGCTCGCCCGGCTTCGTGGAGAGCACCCGCGAGGGCGACATCCCCGACTCGTTCCGGGTCAAGCTGAGGAACCCGGAGGAGTACAAGGCGGTCGCGCAGGCGATGCTCGGCCAGCCCGGCGTCGACACCGTCATCAACGAGCAGGAGATCCTGAAGCGGTTCTTCCGGATCCTGAACGGCCTGCAGGTCGCCGCGCTGACGATCGCGCTGATCCAGGTGATCGCCGCGGTGATGCTGGTCGGCAACACCGTCCGGCTGTCGGCGTTCAACCGGCGCCGCGAGACCGGCATCATGCGGCTGGTCGGCGCGTCCAACACCTACATCCAGCTGCCGTTCATCCTGGAAGGCGCCATCGCCGGGCTGATCGGCGGCATGTTCGCCTCGATCCTGCTGGTGTTCAGCAAGAAACTGCTGATCGACCGATTGGCGGGGGACGTCCAGCTCGTCAGCCAGCTCGGCTGGAGCACGGTGATAGCCGTCATCGTCCTGTCGATCTGCTTCGGCGTGCTGCTCTGTGCCGTCGCGTCGTTCCTGACGCTGCGCAGATACCTGAAGATCTGACGTGCCGGCCGGATCCGGGCCAACTGCCCGGTCCGGCGCGTCCGGCCGCCCTACACTTGCCGCATGTCCAGGTCCGCGCCGCCGCTGAGCCCGTGCCTCCGCTGAGGAGGCCGCGGGGACCGGTGCTGCGCGGCGCGGCCGTCGCGGCGGCGCTCGTCTGCGCGTACGGCCTCGGCGTCGTGAGCGGCTCCGGCTCGGAGCGGCACGCGGCCGTCGCGGGCGGCGGATCCGTGCTGGACGAGGCCGCCGCGCAGATCGGCCGCCGGGCCGCGAAGCCGGTCGGCCGCGGCGAACTCGACCGCGCCGCCATCGAGGGCATGCTGCGCGGCCTCGGCGACAAGTGGGCGCGCTACTACCCGGCCCGCGAGTACGACGACGTCGAAGGACGGCTGACCGGGCGCTACAGCGGCGTCGGGCTGTGGCTCGGCGGCGCGGCCCGCGGCGACCGCGTGCTGGTCGCCAGCGTCCAGCCGGGCACCCCCGCCGCGCGCGCCGGGGTGCGGGCCGGGGACGTGGTCACGGCCGTCGGGAACAGGCCCGTGGCCGGCTGGGACATCTCCCGGGTGGCGGAAGCGCTGCGCGGACGTCCGGACGAGGCCGTCGAACTAACCGTGGAGCGCGACCGTCGAACCAGGCGGTTCCATCTCGTCCGCACATCGGTCCAGGGAGGAAACGTCACCGTGACCGCTCTTCCCGACCACGCGCGCCTGATCCGCGTCGGCGCCTTCACGCGCGGGACGGGACGGGAGGTCCGCGCCGCCGTGACCGGGCGGTCGCCGTCCGGCCGGCCCACCGGCGGCGTCCTGCTCGACCTGCGCGGCAACCCGGGCGGGCTGCTGGACGAGGCGGTCGAGACGGCGTCGTCCTTCCTGTCGGCCGGCCCCGTCGTGACCTACGAGCCGCGCGGCAGGCCCGTCCAGCACCGGACGGTGACCACGCCCGGCGACCCGGACGTCCCGGTCGTCGTGCTCGTCGACGCCGGCACCGCGAGCGCCGCGGAGATCGTCGCGGGCTCCCTGCGCGACCGCGACCGCGCGGTGATCGTAGGATCGCGTACATATGGGAAGGGCTCGGTCCAGGAACCGATCGAGCTCGCCGACGGGTCGGTCATCGAGCTGACCGTCGGTCGCTACCGCACCCCGGGCGGCCGTAACCTCGACGGGGTCGGGATCGAGCCCGACGTGGCCGTCTCCGCCGACCGTCCGCCCAGTGAGGCCGAGCGGCGCGCCCGGACGGTACTGCAGGGCCTGCACGCGACGATGCCGGACAAGGACTGATGACGTGGCACGGGACACCGGGCGCAAGAAGGACAAGAAGGACACCGGGCGCAAGCTCATCGCCCAGAACAAGCGCGCCCGCTACGACTACCACATCGACGACACGTGGGAAGCGGGCATGGTGCTGATGGGCACCGAGGTCAAGGCGCTCCGCGCCGGGCGCGCCTCCCTCGTCGACGGCTACGCCCACGTGATGGACGGCGAGGTGTGGCTGGAGCACGTCCACATCCCCGAGTACACGCAGGGCACCTGGACGAACCACGCGCCGCGCCGGCGCCGCAAGCTGCTGCTGCACAAGCGCGAGATCCAGAAGATCATCGCCAAGTCGTCCGAGCCGGGCTGGACGCTGATCCCGCTCTCCCTGTACTTCAAGGACGGCAAGGCCAAGGTCGAGATCGGCCTGGCCCGTGGTAAGAAGGCCTACGACAAGCGCCAGGCCATCGCCAAGCGGGAAGCCGACCGCGAGATGCAGAAGGCGGCGGCGGCCCGGTTCAGGAGACGGTGAAAGGTGTCGATGAAGAACCGAGGCCGGCGGGGCGGACCGCCCCGGATTCCGCGGCGCGCGATCGCGCTGGCGGGCGGCGCCCTGGTCGCCTGCGGCGCCGTCGGCGCGACCATGATGCCGGGCGCCCTCGCCGAGCCGTCGGCGATGCCGGTCGTCCGCGACTTCCTGATCGCCTGGCAGGTCGGCAACTACGAGGCCGCCGCCGGCCACACGACCGGCGCCGACCGGGAGGAGGTCGCGGAGGCCCTCGGCCGCGTCCGGCAGCAGCTCGACGCGGCGTCCCTGCGGCTGTCCCTCGGCACCGGGGTGCAGGGCAGCGACGTCGACCAGATCGTCAAGAAGGGCGACGAGGCCGACGCGCGCTTCACCGTCAAGATCGACCTCGGCGAGAACGGCCAGCCGTGGGAGTACCCCGGCCTGATGCACCTGAAGCGCGTCGGCGGCCAGTGGAAGGTCGTCTGGAGCCCGTCCGTCATCAACACCAAGCTGAAGCCGGGGCAGCGGCTCGCCGTGGTGACCGAGGTACCGAAGCGCGCCCCCATCACCGACACGCAGGGCCGCTCCGTGCTGCAGGAGGTCGGCGCCTACAACGTCGGCGTGTACCCCGGCCAGCTCGCCGACCCGGCGAAGACGCTGGACCAGCTCGCCAAGCAGACCAAGATGGACGGCGGCCGCCGGCTCGACGCCGAGCGCCTCCTCGGCCGCGTCCGCTCCGCCCCGCCGCAGGAGTTCCTGCCCCTGCTGACCCTCCAGGTCCCCGCGCACAACGCGCTCATCCGGCGGCTCAACGCCATCCCCGGCCTGCACTTCGAGGGGACCAGGGCGCCGATCGCCCCCGCGTACGCGCCCGAGCTGATCGGCCACCTCGGCCCCGCCACCGCCGACCGCCTCCAGCAGGTCGGCGCCCCCTACCAGCCGGGCGACACGATCGGCGTCAGCGGCATCCAGCTGCTCCAGCAGCGCCGCCTCGCCGGCACCCCCACCGTCCGCGTCGTGGCGCAGGACGAGACGGGCAAGAACACCGAGGAGCTGCGGTCCTGGCCGGGCCAGGAGCCGCAGGGCGTCCAGACCACCCTCGACCCCGGCTACCAGGCGCGCGCCGACTACGCGCTCCAGGAACTGCCGTACGCGGCGTCCATGGTGGTGGTGCGGCCGAGCACCGGCGAGGTGCTGGCCGTGTCCAACCACGGGACGAACGGCGAGAACCGCGCGTTCGAGGGCCACTACCCGCCCGGCCTGACGTTCGGGATCGTGTCCGCGGAGGCCCTGTTCTCCCACGCCCAGATGAACAACACCACCGAGACCACCTGCCCCGGCAGCGTCACCATCGGCGGCAAGACGTTCACGAACAAGGCGCGCGGCGAAGCCACCTTCGCCAACGCGTTCGCCGCGTCCTGCAAGACGACCCTCGCGCAGCTCAGCGGCAAGCTGGACGCGCAGGCCCTCGTCCAGGAGGCGTCCCTGTTCGGCATCGGCAAGGACTGGGGCCTGGTCGTCCCCGCGTTCACCGGCTCGGTGCCCGCCCCCGCCAACGACGGCCAGAAGGCCGCCACGATGGTCGGCGAGGGCAACGTCGAGGTGAGCCCCCTCGCCATGGCCCTCGTCGCCGCCGCCGCGCAGAACGGCACCTGGAAGCCCCCGTACGTCCTCAAGGGCCAGGACATCACCAAGACCGTCCAGGCGCCGGCGCCGCAGAGCCTGCCGGCCGAGTCCGTCGCGAGCCTCAAACGCGTCCTCAAGCGCACCGCCACCCACGGCAACGCCCGCTCCGCCCGCGTCTCCGGCGACGTCGCCGGCGTCGCCGCCCTCGCCACCTACGTGCGCGGCGGCGACAACAAGACCATCTCCTGGTTCGTCGGCTCCGACAACGACCGCGCCTTCGCCATCGCCGTCGAGGGCACCGTCAACACCGCCAAGCTCGCCGCCAGGTTCCTGACCGGCCACTCCTGACTTTGGGATCTCTTTACGCCCCGGACGCAACCATCCCCCACCCCCCGGACGTCATTACGGTTGACTGGGCAACCGCTCGGGGGGTTGCGGACCCAGTCGCCGTGATGAGACCGGAGCCTCGTCTCGGGGGAGGCTCCGCCGTCCGGACCGGCCCGACCCTGCCGGTCGACCCCGGTGGGCACTGCGCCCACCGGGGCTCACGGTTCCCCAGCCGGAAATAACGTTGCCGACCGGCTTGTTAACCTAGTAACGTCATCGCTGCGGACGTCCCCGGACGCCCGCTTTGACAACTCAACATGGGGGTGACCGGCTTCGACTTCGGTCGTTCGAGCCAGGGGAAGCGGGTCGAGGGTTGCTGTCGTGACCTCGTAAATCCTGTGACAGCAAACCAATAACTGCCAACAAGAAGCAGTCCGAGTTCGCCCTCGCCGCCTGAGCGAGGAGCGAACTCTGTCAGCCCGGTAGCGTCTCCGAACCGGGGCCTGGCATCGTAAGGAGACTCCACCTACCAGTCCGGTCGCGGGTCCGGTAGGAACACCAAACAGCGACTGAGCCCGTCGGCGACACGCCTGCGTGAGCGCCGGGACTGAGAAAACGCCAAGCAGGCTGCACCCGGAGAAGCCCTGACCCATCACCGAAGGACGCGGGTTCGATTCCCGCCACCTCCACTCGGGACGACGTGTGCTCGGCGGCCGCTTTGCGGCCGCCTTCGCCGTGTCGTTCCGTCCTGTTTTTCTGGGGGGCGACCCCCAGACCCCCGGTGTGGGGGCTCCGCCCCCACGCCCCTTGTCGGCTGAGCTTTCCGCTCATCTTTCTCCGGTCGAGGTGGTCGGCGATCTGCCGTGCGCTGAGGCCGTCGTCGAGCCGGGTCGCGACGGTTTTGCGGAAGGTGTGCGAGCTGCCCCACCCGAACCGCTGGGCGTCGATGCGGCCGAGGACCTCTTTGACGTCCCGGTTGGCGTTGTAGGGGATCACGCGCCCGGCGTCCAGGTCGATGACCTCGGCGCGCACGCCGAGGGCCTCGCCGATCCGCGTCCCGTCCCGTCCCGTCCCGTCCAGGAACTCCACCAGGTCTGGACATCGAGCTCTCGCGCGCCCTGGTCCGCGGCGACCTGTGTCAGCATCGCGGATCGAGGTGATCATCGCGCTGCTGGACCGGCCTTGGCGCCTGATCCCTACGGGCGGGTTCCGGACCTGTAGTGGACCGTGATCAGCAGTCGGCCTTTTACCTGGCCTTCCTCTATTCGCCGGTGTGCTTCCGCGGTTTGTGCCAGGGGGAGCCGGTCGGCGATCTGTGCGGTGAGCAGGCCGCGTGCGAGCATGTGGTTGATCAGGCTGGCGGCGTCCGCGAGGTCGGTCGCTGAGGCTCTGCTGATGACGAAACCGGGCAGGGTGACGTCTCGGGTGTAGAGGTGGGGGAGTGGTACCGGCGGGGTGTCCGGTGCGGAGGCGGTGACCAGTACGCGGCAGCCTGCCGCGGCGACCTGGTCCACTGCGGCGAAGTCGTGATGACCCGAGGTTTCCCAGTACACCTCGATTCCTTGGGGTGCGTGTTCGGTGAGGCGGTCGGGCAGGTGTGGGTCACGGTAGTCCAGGACCGTGTCCGCGCCCGCTGCGCGGCATCGGGCGTGGTCGTTGGGGTGTGCGCTGGCGATGACCCGTGCGCCTGCCAGTGCGGCCATGGCGATTGCTGCGGATCCGATGTTGCCGGCGCCGCCGCCGACGAATACCGTCCGTCCTGGCTGCAGGCCGCCGTGTACGAACCATCCGAGGTAGGCCGTCGCTGCCGGCTGTGCCACGGCCACGGCTGTTTCGGGGTGCGTCCCGTCCGGTAGCCGGTACAGCCGTTCTGCGGGAACTGAGGCGAACTGCGCGGTCGTGCCTTGCCGGCCCTCATGGCCCATGCTGTTGCACCACACCCGGTCGCCCAGCCCGAATCCCCGTGCCCCGGATCCGGTGCCTGTGACCGTGCCCACCAGATCCCGTCCGACGATGAGGGGCATCGGTACGGGTGTCCGGTAGGTGCCCGACCGGACGAAGGCGTCCACCGGGTTCACCGCGGCCGC
>NZ_JABXFD010000515.1 GCF_013372625.1 Actinomadura sp. BRA 177 | reverse complement strand
CGGACGCTGGGGTCTACTATGTTCCACTGCTGCGGCAGCGTCAGAGGTGTATAGGGGGCAGGCTGACCGGCCGGGCGGCCGCCCGGCCGGTCAGCAGCGGGATCTGCGCGTTCCACGCCTCGGTCGCGAGGTCGCCGCGCAGCTTCAGCGCCCAGCCGCCGTTCGCGTGCACGACCTCCTGCTCGGGCAGCGGCAGGCTGACCCCGCCGCGCGCCGCCTCCGCCGCGATCAGCCGCTCGCCGATCTCGCCGAGCAGCGCGATGCGCGGGTCGCCGTCATCGTGGCGGGCGGTGGCGTAGTCGAGGCGGTCGCGGCTGCGGACGAGGGCGCGCCGCACGTCCACGCCGGTGATCCGGCCGGCGCCGTCGATGTCGATCGTCCACGCGACGGCCGGGCGCTCCCGGCCCGGCAGCAGGCTCGCGGTGCCCTCCGACAGGGGCCGCGGATGCAGCGGGGAGTTCGCGTCGGGCAGGTAGAGGGTGACGCCGCGCGCGTGCGCCTCGGCGTCGAGCGCCCCGCCGGGCCGCACGAACCCGGCGACGTCCGCGATCGCGTACCGGACCCGGTGCCCGGACGGGCGCCGCTCCAGGTGCATCGCCTGGTCCAGGTCCATCGAGCCGGGCGGGTCGAGGGTGAAGAACGGGACGTCGCGCAGGTCGGCCCGGCCGTCCGCGAGCGCCGCGGGCCCCGCCGCCTCCGCCAGCACGGCGGGCGGGAACGGGCCGGGCACCGAGAACTCGGCGCGGATCCGGTGCAGCCCCGAGCGGACCTCGGCGTCGGCCTCGGCGGTACGCAGTCGCAGCGGTCGGCGCGGCACAGCACCGAGCGTACGGGACGGAACGGGCGGACCGATCGGAATCTACAATGTAAAGGCGGTGGCCGGGTCAGCCGTCCGGCGTGTCCGCGTACGCCCGCAGCCCGGCCGGGTCCAGCACGGTGATCCGGCGGCGCCCGGTGCGGACCAGCCCCGCGTCGCGCAGCACGGCCAGGGCCCGCGCGACCGTCTCCCGGGAGGCGTCCATCCAGCTGCCCAGCTCCTCCTGCGACAGCGGCGGCCCGATCGCGATCTCTCCGCCCGCGCCCGCCGGCGCCTGCCGGGCCGACAGCTCGGCGAGCCCCGCCAGCAGGATCGCCAGCCGCCGCGCGCCCTGCGCCGACACGTGCGCCTGCACCCGCCGCCCCGCGTCGTCCAGCCGCCGCACGAAGGTGCCGCTGACCAGCATCCACACCCGGGGATGGGCGTCCAGGAAGGCGGTGAACCGGCTCGCCGGCACCAGCAGCGCGCGCAGCTCGCCGAGGGCCTGTACCGTCGCCGACCGCTCCCGGCGGCCGAGCACCGCGCTCTCGCACACCAGGTCGCCGGGGCCGCGCACGGCGAGCACCACCGCGTGCCCGTCCGGGCTGGACGAGACGACCTTCGCCCAGCCCGCCTCGATGACGATGATGTGGTCGGAGTCGTCGCCCTGGTAGCACAGCGGCGCCCGCGGCCGGTAGGTCCGCGGCCGCCCGGCGTCCCGGAGCGCGGTGCGCTCGCGGCCGTCCAGCTCGTCCCAGAATCCTCCGCCGGGGGAGGCGGCCCGCTCGCTCACCGCACGTCCGTTCCGGTGCGGGATCGGGTGAACCGGCACCCGCGGCAAATGGGGGGAGTGGGGCGGTGAGGCCCAATGCCGCGGATACCGGTCGTCTGTGAACGTCTCTGCACGTTTCCAGGAGAACCCGTCACCGCCTCGGATGCTGCCCGCCGGAGAACGCCCTGTCTGCGTCTTATGACACTTTTGGCGAAAATTGCAGCGAAATCGCGGCGCTCAACGCGAAAGAGCGTTCAGGAGGCGGTTGACGGGGCTGCCGAGATTCCAGGTGTCGGCCAGCTCGACGAGGGCCTCGGCGTCGCGCGGCTCGGCGGGCAGCCGGTCCTCCAGCTTCGCCAGCTCCGGCGCGTCGATGTCGGTGACGACCCGCACCACCGTCTCGGCGGCGGCCAGGTACTCGCGCGCGGCCTCCATCCGGCGGCGGGCGCCCGCCGGGAACCCCTCGTCGGTGCCCGCGTCCAGCGCCGCGAGGATGCCGTCGACCGACCCGAACCGGGTGACCAGCGCCGCCGCCGTCTTGTCGCCGACGCCGGGCACCCCCGGCAGGCCGTCGCTCGGGTCGCCGCGCAGCGTCGCGTACTCGCCGTAGCCGCGGCCCGGGATGCCGTACTTGGCCGCGATCTCCGCCTCGCCCATGACCTGCAGGTTCCGGATGCCGCGCGCCGTGTAGAGGACGGCGACCGGGGCGCGGTCGTCGACCAGCTGGAACAGGTCGCGGTCGCCGGTCACGATGTCGACCGGCCCGTCGGCGGCGCCGCGCACGGCGAGGGTCCCGATCACGTCGTCGGCCTCGTAGCCGGGCACGCCGGCGCGCGCCAGGCCGACCGCGTCC
Source organism: Actinomadura sp. BRA 177 (assembly GCF_013372625.1). Taxonomy (GTDB): domain Bacteria; phylum Actinomycetota; class Actinomycetes; order Streptosporangiales; family Streptosporangiaceae; genus Spirillospora. Next base: position 1,090 of record NZ_JABXFD010000515.1, on the reverse strand, counting down.
AGCACCGCGTCGATCACCGGGAGCTGCGCCTCCAGCGCGTCGGGGGTCTGGTCGCCGCCGTCGTCGGCCACCCGGTGCGCCTTGTAGGACGGCAGCGCCGCCACCCGGAACGCCGGCCGCCAGTCGGCGTCCATGCAGCAGACCAGGCGGTCCGGCGACCGGTCCTGGACGAGCCGCGCGATCATGTCGATCAGCCCGCGCACCGCGTTCACCGGCGTCCCGTCGGGCGCGGTCACCGACTCGGGCACCCCGTAGAAGGCGCGGAAGTACAGCGACGGCGTGTCCAGCAGCATCAACCCGCTCATGGCGCACATGCTCCCACGCGGGTCCGACGCCGCGCCGCTCCGCCGCTCCTGGGATCCTGGTACCGGCCATCGGACAGGACCGACGAATGGAGACGGGTGTGACAACGGAGTTGTATCCGCCGGAGCGCATCGGGCGGGTGCGGGAGGCGACGGCGAAGGCGGGCCTCGGCGCGGTGCTGCTGACGCCGGGCCCGGACCTGCGCTACGTCACCGGCTACGACGCCAAGGAGCTGGAGCGCCTCACCTGCCTGGCGGTGCCCGCCGAGGGGGAGCCGTTCCTGGTCGTCCCCCGGCTCGAGCTGCCCGCCGCGCAGGAGTCGCCGGCCGGCGCGCTCGGCATCGAGCTGGTGCCGTGGGACGAGACCGACGACCCGTACGCGCTCACCGCCGCCCGCCTCCCGGCGGGCATGGCGAGCGTCGGCGTCGCCGACCGGATGTGGGCGGTCATGGCGCTGCGGTTCCGCGCCGCGCTGCCGGGCGCCGGGCAGGTCGCCGCCGGGTCGGTGCTGCGCGAGCTGCGGATGCGCAAGTCCGCCGCCGAGGTCGCGGCGCTGCGCGAGGCGGGCGCCGCGATCGACCGCGTGCACCGCCGCGTCCCCGGCCTCCTCAAGGCCGGCCGCACCGAGCGGGAGGTCGGCCGCGACATCGCCGACGCGATCATCGCCGAGGGCCACGCCCGCGTCGACTTCGTCATCGTCGGCTCCGGCCCGAACGGCGCCAACCCGCACGCCGAGCCGTCGGACCGCGTGATCCGGCCCGGCGAGCCCGTCGTGGTCGACATCGGC
>NZ_JABXFD010000015.1 GCF_013372625.1 Actinomadura sp. BRA 177 | reverse complement strand
CCGAGGCGGTGGTGGGGGGCGGGGGGGCCGTCCGGCGTGGACGGCGGGCGCGCGGTGGGGGGGCGGAGGCGATCGCGGCGGACCGGGCGACCGGGTGGGCGGGCCCGGCGTGGACGGGACGGCCCGACGCGAGCGCGGTGGACGCGGTGGGGCGCCCGCACAGGGGACACGGGACTCCGGTGAGCGCCCTTAGGGGACAGAGCACGCCGGGGTCGTTGACGCGGTGGAGCCATGCCGCGCCGATGGCCGCGACGGCCATCGCCGCAACGCGCAGCGCCGTGCCCAGGGGGCCGTGCCGCGCTGCGGTGAGGGTCCGGCTGACGAGCCCGCCCAGCACCCCTTCCGGGTCACCGGTTGCCGCCGCCCCGGGCGCTCCCCCCCACGCATCCCCCGCCTCGATGACGAACTGGTGAGTGACCCTGATCACCGTCACTCTCACCCATCTCACGCCGCCACCGA
>NZ_JABXFD010000528.1 GCF_013372625.1 Actinomadura sp. BRA 177 | reverse complement strand
TGGGGGGGTGCGGGCGCTGTAGTGTTGGTCGGTGGGGGGTGCTGGGAGGCATGCGCAGGTGTGCGGCGGGCGCGTGCCGGCGCCTGCCGGGCTGGAGTGGGGGGGCGACTGGGCGCACAGCCTGGCGGCCGGCGCCTTGGCGGGGGGCGCGTAAGTGCAGGTGGAGTGGGGGTGCTGCGTGCGGGGATGGAGGTCGGGCTGGGGGGCTGCGTGCCGGCGATGAGCGCCTGGTTGTTGGACGCCGGCGTCAAGGAGAAGAACTACGGGGTGACGGCCTCCTTGAACAGCCTGGCCATGTACTCGCGGGCAGCCACGGCCGCGTCCGCGTTGATCCCGACCTGCTGGTTCTGGTCCGGGACGGCGCCGCCGAACGACCGCAGCAGCGCCCGGGCCGCCATGTTCGAGTCGGGCTCGGGGGTCAGCCCGGTCCCGCACGGCACCCCGGTCTGCTTCTTGATCT
>NZ_JABXFD010000557.1 GCF_013372625.1 Actinomadura sp. BRA 177 | reverse complement strand
GGCGGGGACCAGGTCGACCACGAGCACCCACCACAGCGACGACACCGCAAGGACGGCGCCGGCGGCCAGCAGGTGCAGCACCCGCCGCACGATCCCCGGCCGCGCCGCGATCAGGTAGGCCAGGGCCAGGGCGGGGACGACCAGGAACGCCTGCAGCATCTTGGTGTTGAACCCGCAGCCGACCAGGAACGCCGCGAGCAGCAGGGGCCGCAGCCGCCCGGTGGCGATGGCGCGCTGGCACGCCCACGCGGCGGCGACCATGAGCAGCACGAGCAGGGTGTCGGGGTTGTTGTCGCGGTTGATCGCGACGGTGATCGGGGTGAGGGCGAGGACGGCGGCCGCGGTGACCGCGGCGGCGTGCCCGAACGCCCGCCGCACCGTCGCATACAGGACCGCGACGGCGGCGACGCCCTCGATGACCTGCGGGAGCAGCAGGCTCCACGTCCCGAATCCGAGGATGCGGGCGGTCAGGCCCATGACCCACAGCGCCATGGGCGGCTTGTCGACGGTGATGTAGGAGCCGGCGTCCAGGGAGCCGAAGAAGAACGCCTTCCAGCTCTGGGTGCCGCTCTTGACGGCGGCGGAGTAGTAGGAGTTGGCGTATCCGGCCTCCGACAGCCCCCACCCGTACAGCACCCCGGCGATGACCAGGATGCCCCACAGCGCGGGCCGGGCCCAGCGGGGATCTTCGGGGGGTCCGAGGAGCAGGCGCCGCAGCCGCCCGCGCGCGGCGGGTGCACGCCGTTCGGCGGGCGGGGTGATCGTCTCGGTCATGACCGGGTCCCTCCGGTGTTCTCCCCGGCCGCCGGGACGCGTCCGGGAGCACCGCGGCCGAGGCGGCGGGGGTGGAAGATCCAGGCGCGCATCAGCAGGAACCGGACCAGGGTGGCGGCGGCGTTGGCGGTGACGAGCGCGGCGACCTCGACGGTCCGGGACGCGCCGGGCGCGGCGGCGTGCAGGAGCGCGAGGCCGCCGGTGGACAGGGCGAGGCCGAGCAGGAACGCGGCGCCGCCTTCGAGCTGGTGGCGCAGGGCGCGGCGGGTGCCGGTGACGCCGAAGGTGAACCGCCGGTTGGCGGCGGTGTTCCCGATCGTCGTGGCGGCCAGGGACAGCGCGTTCGCCCACAGCGGCCCCATGACCAGGCGCAGCAGGACGAACAGGGCGAGCTGCGCGAGGGTGCTGAGGACGCCGATGACCGCGAAGGCGGGCAGCTGGCGGCCGATCCCGGCCGGGAGGGCGGGCGCGGGGCGGCGCCCGACGGGGGCGCGGAACGCGCCGGTGCCGATGCGGCGGGCGACGCGGGCCATGCCGCGCAGGTCGGCCGCGGCGGTGCGCAGCACGTCGACGCGGGAGTCGGGGTCGTCGACCCAGTCGACGGGGACCTCGTGGATGCGCAGCCCGCCGCGTTCGGCGAGCAGCAGCAGCTCGGTGTCGAAGAACCACTCCTCGTCCTGCACCTGCGGCAGCAGCGCCTGCACGATCTCGGTGCGGGCGGCCTTGAAGCCGCACTGTGCGTCGGTGAAGCGGGCGGCGAGCGCGGTGCGCAGCAGCAGGTTGTAGCAGCGGGAGATGACCTCGCGGCGGGGCCCGCGGACGACGGCGGACCCGCGGGTGAGGCGGGACCCGATGGCCAGGTCGCTGTGCCCGGAGATGAGGGGGGCGACCAGCGGCAGGAACGCGTCCAGGTCGGTGGACAGGTCGACGTCCATGTAGGCGACGACGTCGGCGTCGCTGGCGCTCCACACGTGCCGCAGCGCGCGGCCGCGCCCCTTCTCCTCCAGCCGGACGGCCCGCACCCGCGGGAGCCGCGCCGCCAGTTCCTGCGCGGCGCGCCAGGTGGCGTCGGTGCTGGCGTTGTCGGCGATCGTGATGCGGAACGGGTAGGGGAACGTCCCGGCCAGGTAGCCGTGCAGCCGTTCGACGCTCGCGGCCAGGACGCGTTCCTCGTTGTGGACGGGGACGACCACCTCGACCAGCCGTCCCCGTCCCCCGTCGCTGTGCGGGGACGGCGGCGGCGCGGCGGGCGTGCCCCGTTCGGTGATGAGGTGACTCATGGGACCGAGGTTCGGCGGCGGCCGTGGGAGACCGGTGAGGCGCCGATGAAGGCGGCATGAGAATCACCGCGCGCCCTTCTCAGTCGGGGGGTTGCGGGGTGCCGGGGAGGTGGACGCGGGCGAGGGTGCCGCCGCCGGGCGCGGGTTCCAGGGCGACGCGGCCGCCGGATTCGGCGACGACGCGGGCGACGATGGACAGCCCAAGCCCGGAGCCGGGCAGGCTCCGCGCGGACGGGGACCGCCAGAACCGCTCGAACACGTGCGGGAGGTCCTCGCCGGGGATGCCGGGCCCGTGGTCGCGGACGGTGAGCTCCCCGCCGTCGAGGCGGACGGCGACGGTCCCGCCGGGCGGGCTGAACTTCACGGCGTTGTCGAGGAGGTTGACCACGGCGCGCTCCAGCGACGCCGGGTCGCCGAGCACATACCAGGGGCGGGCCGTGGATCCGACGGTGAGGCCGGGGCCGCGCAGCCGGGCGCGGTCCACGGCGCGGGCGACGACGTCGTGCAGCGCGACGGTCTCGCGGACGGGCTGCGCCTCGGCGGGCCGGGCCAGCTCCAGCAGGTCCCCGACGAGGCTGGACAGTTCCCGCATCTGCGCCTTGACGCTGGTGAGGAGGTTGTGGCGGGCGGCGGCCGGCAGGTCCCGGCCGGTGGCCTCGGCGCGCAGCAGCAGGTCGATGTTGGTGCGCAGGCTGGTGAGGGGGGTGCGCAGCTCGTGCCCGGCGTCGGCGATGAGCTGCCGCTGCCGTTCCCGGGACGCGGCCAGCGCGCCGGTCATGGCGTTGAACGCGCGGCCGAGCCGGGCGATCTCGTCGGTGCCCTCGGCGGGGATGCGGGTGGCGAGGTCCTCGGTGCGGGCGATGTGCTCGGCGGCGCCGGTCAGCTCGTCCACCGGCCGCAGCGACGCCCGCGCGATCGCCAGGCCGGCGGCGGCCGACACCAGCACGCCGAGCGCGGTGACGGCGGTGAGCAGCAGCGCGAGGTTGTCCAGCGGCCCCTCGACCTCGTCCAGGGAGATGGCGTAGGACACCGCGGCGAGGGTGCCGTCCTCGGCGCGGAACGAGCGGGTGAGGACGCGGACGTGGTCCGGGGCGCCGGCGGGGGTGGTGCCGGTGCCGTCGTGGTAGACGTGGCCGCGTTCACCGCGGGCGACCTCGACGTCCTCGGCGGTGACCCGCAGCGCCCCGGCCCCCGGCATGGTGCAGCGCCGCCCGGCGGCGGTGACGGCCTGCGTCATCTCGTACGGGCCGGGCGGCGGGTTGACGCTGCCGATCGGGTCCTGGGAGCAGCGGGCCAGGGCCTCCTCGACCCGCAGCGCCGTCCCCCGGAACGGCCGGTCGTGCTCGGGGCCGCCGGGTGGCCCGCCGGACGTGGCGGCCAGCCGCCGGTCGAGCTCGGAGTACAGCTGGTTGCGGGTGAGGCTGTCGCTTCTACACCTCTGGCGCTGCCGACCAAGAGGAAAGAGGA
>NZ_JABXFD010000018.1 GCF_013372625.1 Actinomadura sp. BRA 177 | reverse complement strand
TTTAGAGGCAGGTCCTCGGCCACTTTACCCAGTTCGGGGTGAAGGCGATTGCGCTGCACGACCAAGACATTCTTCGGATCGTCGACCGGTGGCTGTAGTACGAGACGTCCGCCGGGCCGATGACGCTGCACGAGTTCCGCCGCCGGCATCCGGCCGGCCGGTTCACCGCGACCGCCGACAGCCGCCGGAACTCGGCCACGGTCGCGGTGAACCGGCCGTCCGGATGCCGGCGGCTGTCGGCGGTCGCGGGCGCGCAGGGCGTCGGGCTGGTCAACGGCGGCTACGTGCACGACACGGAGATCATCGGGCGGCTGCCCGGCCTTGGTCCCGACAATCGACTGGCCCGGGCGGACGCGGCGGAGCTGACCACCACGTTCGGTGTCGTCGTCCCGCCGCCTACGCACATCTGCCCCCGCCGCCCAAGCGGCTCGCAGACACCACAGACGACCCACCCACGACG
>NZ_JABXFD010000108.1 GCF_013372625.1 Actinomadura sp. BRA 177 | reverse complement strand
CGTGACCTCCGTCGGTGTGACGGGGGGTACGGGACCTTGTGTACGTGCTGAGTGGGTTGCGGCCCCTCAGTCGTGGACCGATGACAGCGATCCTGCGATTGATCCTGGCGTGGTCACTGATGTCCCCTATGGCCCGAAAGAGCCACTATGACATCACAACGTGTACCCTTGCCACCACTCAGCGCAACAAGCAAGTTCCTGGCGGTAGTTGCGTGCAAACATCCCCGCGGCCGCGGGGATGTTTGCACGCAACTACCGCCAGGAACTTGCTTGTTGCGCTGAGTGGTGGCAAGGGTACACGTTGTGATGTCATAGTGGCTCTTTCGGGCCATAGGGGACATCAGTGACCACGCCAGGATCAATCGCAGGATCGCTGTCATCGGTCCACGACTGAGGGGCCGCAACCCACTCAGCACGTACACAAGGTCCCGTACCCCCCGTCACACCGACGGAGGTCACG
>NZ_JABXFD010000287.1 GCF_013372625.1 Actinomadura sp. BRA 177 | reverse complement strand
CTGGGTGTGGGGGCTGGGCGCCGGCGGGGGCTGGACGGCGGCGTGCATCGCCGGCCGCGTGCTGGTGGTGGGCGCCGACGCGTGCCCGGGCGTCCGCGACCCGGCCGACCGGGCCACCTCGGGGATCTGCGGGGACGGCGCGGGCGCGGTCGTGCTGCGCGGCGGCGAGCCGGCCGAACCGGGTGCGCTCGGCCCGTTCGACCTCGGCAGCGACGGCGGCGGCGCCGGCCTCATCACCGTCCGGGCGGGCGGGTCGCGGCAGCGGCTGTCGGGCGCCGAGCCCGATCCCCGCGAGCACTACTTCGCGATGGCGGGGAAGGCGGTGTTCTGGCGCGCCGTGCAGCAGATGGCGCAGTCGTCGCAGGCGGCGCTCGACCGCGCCGGATGGACGCCCGGCGACGTCGACCACCTCGTCTGCCACCAGGCCAACCAGCGGATCACCGACCACCTCGCCGACGAGCTGGGCCTGCCGCGCGAGCGGGCGGTCAGCAACATCGCCGAGGTCGGCAACACGGCCGCCGCGTCGATCCCGCTCGCGCTCGACCACGCGCACGCGGCGGGCACGCTGCGGCCCGGCGACCGGGTGCTGCTGACCGCGTTCGGCGGCGGGCTGGCCTGGGGATCGGTCACCCTGCGGTGGCCCCGGCTCGACGGGGGCCGCGATGCGTGACCGGCCCCCCGAGATCGCCGTCACCGGCCTCGGCCTCGTCACCCCGGCGGGCATCGGCACGTCCGCGACCTGGGACGGGGTGTGCGCCGGACGGTCCACGGCCGCCGCCGACCCCCGCCTCGCCGGGCTGCCCGTCGACATCGCCTGCGCCGTCCCCGGCTTCTCACCCGCCGAGCACGTCGGCCGCCGCAGCTCGCTCATGCACGACCGGCACGTCCAGCTCGCCGTCCCCGCCGCCCGGGAGGCCGTCGCGGACGCCGGCCTGGACCCGGCGAGCTGGGACGGCGCGCGGGTCGGGGTCGTCATCGGCAACGGGTCCGGCGGGCACACCTCGGCGTCCGCGCAGCACGAGCGGCTGCTGGCGCGCGGCCCCCGCGCGGTGTCGGCGCTGGTCATCCCGATGATCGTGCCGAACATGGTGGCCGGGCACCTCGCCATGGAGTTCGGCGCCACCGGCCCGAACCCGGTGACGGCGACCGCGTGCGCGTCCGGCGCCACCGCGATCGGCACCGCGAGGCGGCTGCTGCAGCGCGGCGACTGCGACGTCGTCCTCACCGGTGGCACCGAGGCGCCGGTGACGCCGCTGCTGGTCGCCGGGTTCGCGCAGATGGGCGCGCTGTCGCGCCGCACCGCCGACCCGGCCGCCGCGTCCCGGCCCTTCGACGCCGGACGCGACGGCTTCGTCATCGGCGAGGGCAGCGGCGTCCTCGTGCTGGAACGCGCCGCCGACGCGCGCGCCCGCGGCGCGCGGATCCGGGCGCGGCTCGCCGGGTACGCCGCCTCCGCCGACGCCCACCACATGACCGCGCCCGACCCGCAGGGCACGCAGGTCGTGCGCGCGGTCCGGGAGGCCCTCGCCGAGGCCGGCGCGGCGCCGGCGGACGTCGGCCACGTCAACGCGCACGGCACCTCGACCCCGCTCAACGACGCGGTGGAGGCGCACGTCGTCACCCGGCTGTTCGGCGGCGCGCCCGCCGTCACCTCGGCGAAGGGCGCCGTCGGGCACACCCTCGGCGCGGCCGGCGCGATCGAGGCGGCCCTCACCGTCCTCGCGATCGAGCACGCCACCGTCCCGCCGACCGCCAACCACGACACCCCCGACCTGGAGATCGACATCGACGTCGTGGCCGGTGCGCCGCGCGAGCGCGACATCGAGGTGGCGGTCAGCCACTCGTTCGGCTTCGGCGGCCAGAACGCCGTCCTCGTCTTCACCGGTGCCTGACCGGGCACCGGTGCACCCCCCACCGAAGGAGAGAACATGAACCTGCGCCGCGTCCTCGGCATCGCCGCCGTCCTCGCCGTCCTCGCGCTCGCCGTCCGGATGCGGTCGGCGCGCGGTCTCGACGACGCCCTCGACGGGGAACTCTGAGGCCCGCATGGCGTTCACCGTCCCGGACGAGGAGCTGGCCAGGCTGGAGCGCGGCGTGCAGCGGGCGCTCATCACCACCGACGACACCGCCCTCGACGTCCTCGGCTACGGGGAGGTCACGCTCGTCCTCAGGCTCGACACGGACGCGGGCAAGTTCGCGTGCAAGCGGCTGCCCGTGTTCCCGTCCCGGCAGCGGTTCGACCGGTACCGCAGGTCACTGGACACCTACCTGTCCCGGCTGGACGAGCGGGGCCTGAAGGTGGCCGAGACGAATCTGTGGCACCGGGTCCGGCCGTCCGGGCAGATCGTGGCGTACTGCGTGCAGGAGGAGCTGCCGGGCGACCGGCTGTGCTCGAAGCTGCTGCACACCGAGAGCGAGGAGTGGGCGCGCGGCTTCTTCAAGCGGTTCCTGGACGCCGTCGACCGCGCCGTCTCGCCCGGCCTCGGGCTCGACGCGCAGGCGTCCAACTGGACCGACATCGGCGGCGACCTCGTCTACCTCGACATCACCACCCCGCTGATGCGGGACGGCGGCGGCCGGGAGCAGCTGGACGTGCGGCTGTTCTTCACCTCGCTGCCGTGGGCGCTGCGCGACGCCGTCCGGCTCTCGATGACCAGGTCGATCTTCGACAAGTTCTACTCGACGCGGGGCGTGGTCCTGGACTTCCTCGGCAACCTGCACAAGGAACGGCTCGGCGACCTCGTCCCGGTCTTCCTGGAGCAGGCGGCCGAACGCCTGGAGCGGCCCATCACCGCCGAGGAGGTCGCCGCCTACTACCGGGAGGACGCGCGGATGTGGGAGCTGATCCAGCGCCTGCGGAAGGCCGACCGGTTCTGGCACAACCGGATCCGGCGGCGGACCTACCCGTTCCTGCTCCCGCCCGACGTCGACCGTTGACCGAGCCGCTCACCGGACGCGCCGGGATCTCGGCGGACCTCGTCCCGCTGGATCCGGCGCGGCCGCTGAGCGTCGTCCACCTGCCCGGCGGCCTGACGGTCGCGGCGGTGTCGGCCGACTGGCTGGGCCGGCAGCCCGCCGAGCGGGTGGCCGCCCTGATGGCGCGCCACCTGGCCGCCGGGGAGGGCGACCGGGCCGCGACATTCCGTTCGGCCCGGCGCCGGACGGAATGGCTGGCGGGACGGCTCGCCGCCAAGCACGCCGTCCGCGCGCACACCGGAGCGCGCCGGGCGACCCGCGCGATCCGGGTCGCCGCCGTCGAGAGCGGGCCGCGCGCCGGGAAGCCGTTCGTGGACGCACCGGTCGGCATCGGCATCTCCCATTCGGGCGGGCTCGCGGTCGCGGTGTGCGGTCCTCGTCCGGTCGGGATCGACCTCGAACTGGACCGCGTGCTCTCGCCGGCCCTCGTCCGCGTGCTCCGCTCGGACGGCGTGCTCGCGGAGATGTCGCCGACCCTGCGCTGGGCCTGCAAGGAGGCGGTGCTCAAGTCCTTCGGGTTCGGGCTCCGAATCGGCTTCCGCGAGGTCGCGCTGACCGGCTGGCGGCCGGACGGCACGTTCACCTGGTCGGCCGGGCCGCGGCTCCGGGATGCGGCTCACGCGCTGCCGTGGCCACGGCACGGCTGGGCCGCCGAGATCCGCGGATACGCCTTCGCCCTCGTGTGGTGACCTCTCGCTAGCGAACGGAGCAACGATGACCGCGCAGACGCCCCCGCGCACCGCCGCCCCCGCGTTCGCGGACGCCCTGTCCGCGGCGCTCGACGTCGCCGTGCTGAGCCCGTCGTCGCACAACTGCCAGCCCTGGTGCCTCGCGCGGATGGCGAGCGCCCCGGCCCGGCGCGCGGCGGCGGCGCTGCTCGGTTCCGCCGAGGACGGGCATTTCCTCGTCCTGGCCGCCGACCGTGAGCGCAGCCTCGGCGCGCTGCCCGCGCACGCGCTGGAGATGGAGCTGAGCTGCGGCCTGTACTGGCGACTGCTCCAGCGGGCCTTGGCCGCGCAGGGGTGGACGGTCGCGCGATCTCGGCCGGCCCCCTCTGGCCTGGGCCTTCCCGATTCATGGGAGCCGCTGTGCGTCGCCGAGTTCCGCCGCGACGGGGACCCGGACGGCACCTTGGACGATCTCCGCGCCCTCGCCCGGCGCAGGCACACGAACCGGGCGCCGTTCCGTCCCGAGAAGGTCGAACCGGCGCTGCTCGCAGCGCTCGCCCGGCATCGGGGCGACGGGCTGCCGGTCGTCGTCCGGCACCTGCGGTCCTGGCCGGAACGCTCCCGGTTCACCCGCTTCGTCGCCGCGCACGGCGGACGCGACTTCGCGCACGGCGGCGCCTGGCGGGAGACGCACTCGTTCATCCGGTGGAACGCCAGCGCGGCCGACGGGTTCACCCTGGAGCACCTTTTCGGGCCGCTGCCCCCGCACGGCCGCTGGGCCCGGCGGCTCGCCCTCGCGCCGCCCGTTATGCGCGCGCTGAGCCGGGTCGGCTATCCCCGTCTCCTCGCCGGGCAGCTCGCCGCCGTCGTGCGCCGCTCGCCGGTCATCGTCCTGATGGGCCTGCCGGTCGCCGAGCCGGGCCTGCCCGACACCCTCGCGGCCGCGTCGGCGCTCGCGGACTACTGGCTGGACGCGACCGCCGCCGGGCTCGTCCTGCACCCGGTCAGCATCGTCATCCAGCACCCCGACCTCCGCCTCGCGCTCCAGCGCCGGTTCGGCATGGTCGGACGGGTGTTCTTCGTCGCGCGGCTCGGCCGTCCCGCCGCCGCGTTCCCGGCGTCCCCGCGCCGGGCACCGGCCGCCGCGTTCCGCACGCTGTAGCGCATCGCTCACCGCCCGCCCAGGCCGTCGCGGTAGACGCCGGTGCCGACCCCGGCCCAGCGGGCCGCCTCCTCCGGCCCGAGCGGGTCCCCGCCGAGGAGCCCGCGGAGCTGGTGCCGCTGCAGCAGGACGCCGAGCTCGTTCACCGTGAGCCAGGCGGCGCACAGCGACCGGTCCTCCCCGGCGCGGGCCGCGCCGGGGAGGGAGTCGAGCCAGGCGAGCTTCAGCGCGTGCCACCGCCGGAAGATCTGCCGCCCGGCCGGCTCGTCGCTCAGCAGCAGCCGGCACAGGTGGGCCAGCACCGGCGCGTCCCCGTCCAGGAAGGCGGCGAGCCGGCGCGGCAGGAAGTCCTCGCCGGCCCCCGCGGCGCTCTCCGCGAACCGCCCGAACACGGCCAGGCTGCGCTCGTTGACGGCCTCGTGCAGGCCCGCCTTCCCGCCGAAGTGGTGGACGACCAGGCTCGGCGACACCTGCGCCGCCGCCGCGACCTGCCGCAGGCTGACGTTGTCGGCGCCGTCGGCGGCGAACAGCCGCAGCGCCTGGTCGCAGATCACCGTGCGCGCCGTCCTGTCCGGGGAGTGCATCGGCGCCTCAGCCGGCCAGACGCTGCCCGGCCGCCGGGCGGACGCCGTCCTCGTTGAGCCGCGGCAGCCGCCTGCCGAGGCCCCCAGGCAGCCACCAGTTCCAGTCGCCGAACAGCTTCATCAGCGCCGGGACGAGCACCAGCCGCACCAGCGTGGCGTCCAGCGCGATCGCGACCGCCAGGGACAGGCCGAACTCCTTCAGCTCCAGGATCCCGGCCGTCAGGAACCCGCCGAACACCGCCACCATGATCGCGGCCGCGGCGGCGATGGGGCGGGCCGTGTGCTCGATGCCGGTCGCGACGGCGGCGGCGTTGTCGTGGCCGTCCTCCCATGCCTCCTTCATGCGGCGGATGAGGAAGACCTCGTAGTCCATGGACAGGCCGAACAGCAGCACGAACACCGTGATGGGCAGGTAGACCTGCAGGAACCCGGTGCTCTCGAAGCCGAGCAGGCTCTCACCGTGCCCGTGCTGGAACACCGCGACGGTGATGCCGACCGCGGCGGCGGTGACGAGCAGGTTCATCGCGACCGCCTTGATCGGCAGCGCGATGCTGCGGAACACCACGAGCAGGAACAGCAGCGACAGGCCGAGCACCAGCGCCATCACCCAGGGCAGCTTGCTGGTGGTCTCGTGCGAAAGGTCCACGAACGTGGCGGTGGCGCCGCCGACGAGCACCTCCTGGCCGGCCGCCGCGCGGGGGGCGATGTCGTGCCGGACGTCCTTGACGAGGGCCTCCGCCTGCTCCGAGTCGATCGGCACCGACGGGACGGCGTTGATCAGCACCCGCCCGGAGCCGGGCGTGGACTCGACGGCCGCGACCCGGTGGTCCTTGGCGACCAGCGACGCGAGCTGCGCGGCGTTGCGCTGCCCGGCGGCGTCCAGCGCGCCGCCGTCCGCGCCGGTGACGACGATCTGCACCGGCGACACGGCGCCGGGGCTGAAGGACCGTTCGAGGACGGCCTGCGCCTTCGCGGTCGGACGCCCGTCCAGCGACGCGGTGCCGAGGTCGATGCCGTACTTCAGCCCGGTGACGGGCAGCGCGGCGGCCACCAGCAGCGCGGCGGCGATCACGCCGAAGACGATCGGGCGCCGCATCACCAGGTGCGCCCACCGCGCCCACGGCCCGTGCTCGGCGTGCGCGCCGGGCCGGACGTCCGCCGGACGCCAGCGCTCGGGCAGCGACCCGGCGTCGACTTTCGGGCCGAGCGCCGCGAGGACGGCGGGCAGCAGGGTCAGCGCGGCGGCGAGGGTGCACACCACCGAGATCAGCACGCCGGTGGAGATCTCCCGGAAGACCGGCGCCTTCATCATGTAGAGCGAGCACACCGAGATCGCGACGACGACGCCGGAGAACAGCACGGTCCGCCCGGACGTCGCGACCGCGGCGCCGGCCGCCGCCGCGATGTCGGCGTCCCGCCGCGGCCCGTCCCGGGTCACCCCGCGCCGGGCCAGCTCCTCCCGGAACCGGCTGACGATGAACATCGCGTAGTCGATGCCGATGCCCGTCCCGATCATCGTGACGATCGTCAGCAGGAACGCGTCGAAGGTGAACCCGAACGACAGCAGGTAGATGACGCCGAAGGTGAGGACCAGCCCCGCCATCGCCAGCACCAGCGGCAGCACGGCCGCCGTCACCGCCCCGAAGGCCAGCACCATCACCACGAACGCGAGCGGCATGCCGACCGACTCGGCCCGCTCGGCGTCCGCGCTCTCCACGGCCGTCTGGTCGTTGGTGATGGGGGAGTAGCCGGTCAGGTAGGCCGCGACGCCCGCCCCGGCGGCGCCGTCGATCGCGTCCTGCAGGTCGGCCGCGCGGGTGGGGAGCTCGTGCGAGTCGCCCTTGAGCGCGACGAGGGCGAGGGCGGCGCGCCCGTCGGCGGACACCTGGCCCTGAGCCTGCGGGTCGAACGGGCCGATCACCGTGACCACGCCCGTCTCCCGCTCGGCTTGCGCGACGACCTGCTGGACGGCCGCCTTGCGCGCCGGGTCGCTGATCCGGCCCTGCGCGGTGTCGAAGACGATCACGTCCTGCTCGTCGCCGTGCCCGGCGAAGTACCGCTGGACCAACTCCGAGGCCCGGGTCGACTGCGCGCCCTCCACCCCGTAGTTGGGCGCCTTGAGCTGCTTGAAGAGGAAGGGGAAGCTCACCCCGCAGGCGATCAGCAGCACGATCCAGGTGGTGATCACCAGCCGGCGGTGCTCGGCCATCAGGGTGCCCCAGCGTCGTTGTCCCATCATCCGCCTCTCAGGAAGGTTCGCACGGCCTCGGCCGCGTCCGACAGATCGAGCTCGGGGTCGAGGATCAGGTGCAGCAGCAGGCCGTCCAGGAGCGCGGCGACGACCGTCGCCGTCCCGGACGGGGGCAGGCTCGGGGTGACCCTGCCGTCCCGCTGGTCCCGCTCGACCAGTTCGGTGAGCGCGGACCGGAACTTGCCCACCTCCGCGGACAGGGGCTCGCGCAGCGAGGGGTCGCGGCCGGACTGGCGCACGGTCTCCAGCAGCAGGGCCACCGACGGGTCCTGCAAGCCGCCGGCGGCGAACCAGCCGAGGGTGCCCTCGAACATCTCCCGGACGCTCCCGGCCCCCCGCGCCATCGCGAGGGGCTGCGCCAGCGCCCGCAGCGTCCCGGCCACGGCGGCCTGCCGCAGCACGTCGTCCTTGCCCTGGAAGTGGTAGCTGATCGCGCCGTGCGGCACCCCGGCCCGCGCGGCGATCCCGCGCATGGTGACCCGGCCCCAGCCCAGCTCGCCGATCAGCGCGGCCGCCGCGTCCAGGATCGCCGCCCGGGTCGCGGCGCCCTGCTCGGCGCTCGTTGGCCGATCGCCTTGTTCACTTGCATTGTCCACTTGGCCAAGGTACGCCCGGACCGTTGCACAGTGCAAGAGAAACGCCCCCGCCCGTTCCCGGGCGAGGGCGTTTATCGCGGCGCTGCTACGTGCTGACGGCCGGCCGCTACGTGGTGACCGCGCACTGGCCGCGGTCGGCCCGCTGCGGGCCGTCGGCGTTCGGCCGGACGTCGAAGTCGAAGATGGACGTCGGCAGGTAGAGCGAGCAGCAGGCGTTGGGGATGTCGACGACGCCGCTGAGCCGCCCCTCGATCGGTGCGGCGCACAGCAGGAGGTACGCCTGCTCGCCGGTGTAGCCGAACTTCTTCAGGTACTCGATGCCGTTCAGGACCGCGTTCCGGTAGGCCAGCGTGGCGTCGATGAAGTGGTTGGTGTCGTTCCGGTGGTCGACCGAGATGCCGATGAAGGAGATGAACTGGTCGTAGCGCGGCTCGACGTTTCCCGGCATGAAGATGGGGTTCGTCGTCACCCCGTACTTCTCCATCCCGCCCTTGATGAGGTCGATGTGCAGGTCGATGAACCCGCCCATCTCGATGGCGCCGCAGAAGGTGATCTCGCCGTCGCCCTGGCTGAAGTGCAGGTCGCCGGTGGACAGCAGGCCGCCCGGCACGAACACGGGCATGAACACCCGGGAACCGCGGCTGAAGTTCTTGATGTCCTGGTTGCCGCCGTTCTCGCGGGGCGGGACGGTGCGGGCGCCCTCACGTCCGATCCGGGCCAGGTCGTCGCCGGCGAGGTGGCCCGCGAGCACGCCCTGCGGCTCCGGCGGCAGGGCGAGCGGCGGCACCTTGCCGGGGTCGGTGTCGATGAGGGCCTGCTCGCGCGCGTTCCACCGGCCGAGCATGTCGGCGGACGGCGCGGTGCCGAACAGCCCCGGGTGCGTGATGCCGGTGAACTTGACGCCGGGGATGTGCCGGGACGTGGCCATCTGCCCGTGGAAGTCCCAGATGGCCTTGCAGGCGTTGGGGAACCAGTCGGTGAGGAACCCGCCGCCGTTGTTCCGGTCGAAGATGCCGGTGTAGCCCCAGCCCTGGCCCGCGATGTTGCCCGTCTCCTGCGGGACGGGACCGATGTCGAGGACGTCCACGATCAGCAGGTCGCCCGGCTCGGCGCCCTCCACCGCGATCGGCCCGCTGAGCATGTGGTTGACGGTGAGGTCGAGGTCCCGGATGTCGTTGGCGGAGTCGTTGTTGCCGACCTGCCCGTCCATCCACTCGCGCGACTCCACGCGGACCTCCGCCCCCGGACGCACGGTGACCGCCGCCGGGATGTCGGGATGCCACCGGTTGTGGCCGGGCACCTGCTGGTCGCGCATGGACTTCGCCTGGTCGACGCTGAACACGACATCGGGCATGTCTTCCTCCGAGATCTCTGAGCGAACCCCTGGTCAGGGACGGGGAAGCCGCCGGTGCCGCGGATCGGCGGGCGCCGCCGGCCGGCGCGGCCCCTCGGGAACCCGCCGGACCACCCGCGGCTCGTGCGCGCTCGCCTCCTGCGCCTCCAGAGCCCGTCCGAGCGAGCCGGACGCGCGCCCGACGCGCGGCGGTGTGAAGACGCGCGACGCCTCAGCGCCGCACGACGCACACGTCTCCGAAGACCCGGCCGTGCCGATCGGCCGGGAGACGTCGAACGGCCCGCACTCCGCGCAGCGGTACTGGTAGATGGCCACGGACAGCCTCCAATGCTTCCGCGACCGACCATTCCGCCGAGCACCGTCCGTAAACACGCGTGCGCCACACAGGACTCACCGGTGGAGTTGCTAACCTTGGCAATTGCGAATGTTGCTACTCCGGCGGAGGGGTACCGGGACGATGGTGCCACGGACGGCCCGCGGGTGGACGCGGTGAGCGCGCCGCTCTACCAGCTGAAAGCGGAGTTCTTCAAGACACTGGGGCACCCGGCGCGGATCCGGGTGCTGGAGCTGCTGAGCGAGCGCGACCACGCGGTGGCCGAGATGCTGCCGGAGGTGGGCATCGAGCCCGCGCACCTGTCGCAGCAGCTCGCCGTGCTGCGGCGGGCGGGCCTCGTCGTCTCGCGCAAGGAGGGGGCGACGGTCGTCTACTCGCTGACCAGCCCCCGGGTCGCGGAGCTGCTCGCGGTGGCGCGGGAGATCCTGACCGGCGTGCTGTCCGGGCAGGCGGAGCTGCTGGACGAGATGCGCTCCTCCGGGCCCGCCGGGCGGGGGCACGAGGGCGGCTGACCGGGCTTCGACGGGTGTGCGGCCTTCGCATGTTATGAGTTGCTAAAGTTGGCAATTGCGCATGTCGGTATCCGAGCTCCGGGGGATCGTGTGAGAGACCTGTTCCGCAAGATCCGCACGACCGGGCGCGCCGCCGAGGACGCGCCGGAGCGTCCCGAGCCGGCGCTGCCCGGACGCGCCCGCGACCTCGCCGGGTCGGTCCAGGTCCGGCACGTCGACGCGGGGTCGTGCAACGGCTGCGAGGTGGAGATCGCCTCGGCGTTCGGGCCCGTGTACGACGCGGAGCGGTACGGCGCGCGGCAGGTCGCCTCGCCCCGGCACGCGGACGCGCTCCTGGTCACTGGGCCGGTCACGCGCAACATGGAGATGGCGCTCCGCCGCACCCATGAGGCCGTCCCCGAGCCGAAGGTCGTCATTGCGCTGGGCGACTGCGCGCGGGACTGCGGCGTCTTCGCCGAGGCGTACGGCGTCGCGGGCGCGGTCGCGGACATCGTCCCGGTGGACGTCGAGGTGCCGGGATGCCCGCCCGCGCCGGAGGCGATCGTGGCGGCGCTGCGCGGACTGACCGGGCGATGACGTCCGCCGCGTTCTCGGCCGCTCTCGGGCTGAACCTGCTCGCGGCGGTCGCCGGGCTCGTCCTGCCGCGCGCGGCTAGGCGGATCGCGGCCGGTGCGCTCACGGCGGGCGGGGGAGCGGCCGCCGTCGTCGCCGGTGTTTCGGCGATGCGGGGCGGGGAGTGGAGCGTCCGGCTGCCCGATCTGCTGCCGCTCGCGGGCGTCCGGCTGGCCCTCGATCCGCTCGGCGGCCTCTTCCTCGCGGTCACCGGAGCAGTCGCGGTGTGCGCAGCCGTCTACGGGATCGGCTACACCCGGCACGGCGGCCTGGACGGACGCGTCCCGCAGGTCATGGTGCCGGTCTTCGTCGCGGCGATGGCGCTGGTCCCGGCGGCATCGAGCGTGAGCACCTTCCTGCTGGCGTGGGAGCTGATGGCGCTCGCGTCGCTGCTGCTCGTCGTGGCCGAGCACCGGAGCCGGGACGAGGTCAGGACGGCGGGCCTCTGGTACGCGGTCATGACGCACCTCGGGCTGGTGGTGATCCTCGGCGGGCTGGCCGGGTTCGCCGCCGCCGCGCACGGCGAGTCGTTCGAGCGGCTCCGCGCGGCGGCGGACGGCCTCCCGGAGTGGGGACGCGCCGCCGTGTTCCTCGCGGTCTTCATCGGTTTCGCGTCCAAGGCGGGGATCGCGCCGCTGCACGTGTGGCTGCCGCGGGCCCATCCGGAGGGGCCGAGCCACGTGTCGGCGCTGATGAGCGCGGCGATGGTGAACCTCGGCGTGTACGGGATCGTCCGAGTCGGGTTCGACCTGCTGGGCGGCGGGCCGGCGTGGTGGTGGCTGGTCGTCCTGGTGGCGGGCGGCGGCTCGGCCCTGTACGGCATCCTCCAGGCGGCCGTCTCCAGCGACCTCAAACGGCTCCTGGCCTACTCGACGTGCGAGAACATGGGCCTCGTTCTCGTCGGTGTCGGGGCGTCCGGGCTGTTCGCGGCGTCCGGTGCGCAGGCGCTATCCGCCTTGGCGCTGACCGCCGCGCTGCTGCACGTCGTCAACCACGCGGGGTTCAAGACGCTGCTGTTCCTGGCTGCGGGGTCGGTCCTGCACGCCACCGGCACCCGCGATCTGGACGCCCTCGGCGGCCTGCGGACCCGGATGCCCGCCACCACGGCGCTGTTCGGGGTCGGCGCGCTGATGGCCTCCGCGCTCCCGCTCGGCAACGCGTTCGTCAGCGAATGGCTGCTGCTGCAGAGCCTCGTCCACGCGTTGCCGTCCGGCGGGACGATGACGGCGGTCACGATGCCGCTCGCCGTCGCCGTGGTGGCGCTGTCGGCGGGCCTGGCGATCGCCACGTTCGTGAAGGCGTTCGGCGTCGGGTTCCTGGCGCGGGCGCGCAGCTCCGCGGTGGAGCACGCGCGGGAGGCGCCGGCGCCGATGCTCGCCGGGATGGGCGTGGCCGCCGCGAGCTGCCTCGTCCTGGCGCTGGCACCCGGGCTCGTCCTGCCCACCGTGACCCTCGCCGTTCCGGGGCCGGACGCCGTCACGGGGCCGGTCACGCTGCGCCTCGCGGGCCTTCCCGCCACCGTGTCGCCGCTGCTCATCGCCGCGTTCCTGCTGGTCGCCGTGGTCGGGTTGCTAGCCCTGCTGCGCGTCGCCGCGACGCGCCGGGCGGCCCGCCGCCGGGCCCGGCTCTGGGACTGCGGCGCCGGCCCCATGTCGCCGCGCATGGAGTACACCGCGACCTCGTTCGCCGAACCCCTGCAGCGCGTCTTCGACAACGTCCTCGCCCCCGAAACCGACCTGGACGTCACCCCGGTGAAGGAGTCGGCCTATCTCGTGGACAGCGTGACCTACCGGACGCGAGTCGGCGACCGGGTCGAGCACCGGCTGTATCGTCCCGTCCTCGCGGCCGCCGCCCGGACCGGTGAAGCAGCGCGCGGCCTGGCCAACGGCAGCGTGCACCGCTACGTCGGGTACGGCTTCTACGCCTTCACCGGCCTGCTGATCGCGTTGGCGGTGATCCGGTGACCGGGCTCCTCGGGACGGTCCTGCAGGTCGTCCTCGTGGCGGCCGGTGCGCCGCTGCTGGTCGGGCTGATGCGGCAGATCCGCGCGAGGGCGGAGGGACGGGCGGGCGCCGGCGTCCTGCAACCCTGGCGGGACCTGCGCAAGCTGCTCCGCAAGGAGCCGATCACCCCGCACGGCACGGGCCCGCTGTTCCGCATGGCGCCGCTGGTGCTCGCGGGCACGACGCTCGTCGTCGCGGCCGTGATCCCGCTCGTCACGACGCGTTCCCCGCTGGACGGCGCCGCCGACCTGTTCGCCGTGACCGCGCTGCTCGCGCTCGGCACGGTCGCGCTGGCCCTCGCCGGCCTCGACACCGGCACCGCGTTCGGCGGCATGGGCGCCAGCCGCGAGATGGTCGTGCTCGCGCTGGTGGAGCCCACCATCCTGCTGTCGACGTTCGCGCTGTCGGTGCGGGTCGGCTCCACGAACCTCGGCGCGATCGTCGGCTCCACGCTCGACGACCCGCAGCAGGTCGTGTTCCCCGCCAGCCTGCTCGCCCTCGTCGCGCTCGTGGTCGTCGTCATCGCCGAGGCGGGCCGGATGCCGGTGGACAACCCGTCCACCCACCTGGAACTGACGATGATCCACGAGGCGATGGTGCTGGAGTACGCGGGGCCCGACCTCGCACTGGTCGAGTGGGCGTCCGCGATGCGGCTGGCGGTGCTGCTCGGGCTGCTGTCCAACCTGTTCGTCCCGTGGGGGATTGCCGGGGACTCCCTCGCGATGCTGCCGGTCGGGGCTGCGGCGATCGCCGCCAAGGTCGCGGTCGCCGGCGCCGCGCTGGCCGCCGCCGAGGTCTTCATGGCCAAACTCCGCATGTTCCGGGTGCCGGAGCTGCTCGCCGGCTCGTTCGTGCTCGCGCTGTTCGCCGTCGCCTCGTCCTTCTTCCTGGTGGCGCCATGAACCACACCACCTACGTGCAGCTGCTCGACGTGGCCTGCGGCGCCTTCCTGCTCGCGGGCGTGCTGGTGCTGTGGCGCCGCGACCTCGCCGCGATCGTGCGGCTGTTCGCGCTCCAGGGCGCCGCGCTGGCGCTGCTCATCGCCGTCCTCGGCGTCCACGAGGGGGACGCCGAGGTCGTCGCGCTGGCCGTGGGCGTCGGCGTGCTGCGCGCTGGGGTCCTGCCGTGGCTGCTGCGTCGCGCCATGTCCGGGGGCGGGAGGAGCCGGGAGACGCAGCCGCTGGTCAACGTGGCGACCTCGCTCACGATCGCGGCGCTGCTCGGGCTGCTCGCCTACGCGGTCACCCGCCCGATCGTGCGGCTGGACCCGACGCCCGCGACCCACGCCGTCCCGATCGCGCTGACCGTGGTGCTGATCGGGCTCTTCGTCCTCGTGACGCGGCGGCGCGCGCTGTCGCAGATCGTGGGGTTCCTGCTCATGGACAACGGCATCACGGCGGTCGCGTTCCTGACCACGTCCGGGGTGCCGCTCATCGTTGAGTTGGGCGTCTCGCTCGACGTGCTGCTCGCGGTGCTGGTGCTCCAGGTGCTGACCGCGCGGATGCGGGCCGCCTTCGGCGACACCGACCTGGATGACCTGCGGGAGCTGCGCGACTGATGACCCTGCTGCTGATCGCCCCGATGGGGGCGCCGCTGCTGACGGCCGCCGCCTACGCCGTGTTCGGCTGGCGGCGCGGGACGTCCTGGCTGGGCGCCGCGGCGGCCGCCGCCGTGCTCGCGTCCGGGATCGCGCTGGCCGCCCTCGGCCCGCACACCGGGCTGGACGGCCTGCTGCGCGCCGACGCGCTCAGTGCCTTCATGCTCATCGTGATCGGCGCCGTGGCGCTGCTCGCCATGCTCGCCAGCCCCGCCTACCTGGCCGCCGAGGACGCCCCCGCCCGCGACAGGAGCCGGTACGGCGTCCTCACGCAGGCGTTCATCGCCGCGATGGCGTTCGCCGTCCTCGCCGCGAGCCTCGGAATGCTGTGGGTCGCGATCGAGGCCACCACCATCCTGACCGCGTTCCTCGTCGGGCACCGCCGCACCCGCAACGCGACCGAGGCCGCCTGGAAGTACGTCGTGATCTGCTCGGCCGGGATCGCGCTGGCGCTCCTCGGCATCATGCTGCTGCACTTCGCCGCGCAGCACGCCCACGTCCCGTCCTCCGGCTCCCTGGACTGGACGGCCCTCGCCGCCCACGCCGGCCGCCTCGACCCCGACGTCACGCGCATCGCCGTCGCGCTGCTCGTCCTCGGATTCGGCGCCAAGGCCGGGCTCGCGCCGCTGCACGCCTGGCTGCCGGACGCGCACAGCCAGGCCCCCGCGCCCGTGTCCGCGCTGATGTCCGGCGTCCTGCTGTCGGTCGCGTTCTACGCCGTGCTGCGCGTCAAGGTGATCGCGGACGCGGCGCTCGGCGCCGGCTTCGTCCGGGCGCTGCTGCTGACCGTCGCGCTGGCGTCGCTCGCGCTCGCGGCGGCGCTGCTGCTCCGCCAGCGCGACTACAAGCGGATGCTCGCCTACTCCAGCATCGAGCACATGGGCCTGCTCGCGCTCGGCGCCGCGATCGGGACGAAGCTCGCGATGGCCGCCGTCCTGCTGCACGTCCTCGGGCACGGGCTCGCCAAGTCGGTCGCGTTCATCGCGTCCGGGCACATCCAGCACGCCGCCGGCACCAGCCGGATCAGCGCCGTGCGCGGGTTCGCGGCCCGGTCACCGCTGATCGGCGGCGCGTTCGGCGCCGCCCTGCTCGCCCTGCTCGGCTTCCCGCCGTTCCGCCTGTTCGCCAGCGAGCTCGCCGTCTTCCGCGCCGGATTCGCCGCCGGGCTCGGCTGGGCCGTCGCCGCCGCGCTCGCCCTGCTGCTCGTCGCCACCGCCGCCATTGCCGCCGGGACAGCCCGGATGCTGCTCGGCGGCCCGGGACCCGGCACCGCGACCTTCCCGTCCCGGCCCCGCCCGGGGACGGCGGCCGGGCTCCTGCTCGGGCTGCTCGCGTGCGCCGCGCTCGGAGTCTCCCTCTGGCCCCTCCACGACCTCCTGCTCCACGCCGCCGCCGTCCTCGGAGCACACTGATGACAACCACCCTGGACATCGACGCCGCCCACCTGGCCAAGCACGCCGCCGAGCTGCTCCAGAACGGGCACCGCCTCGCCCTGACCGCCGCCCACGAGGACCCGGACGGGCCCCGCGTCGTCTACCTGTTCACCGCCCCCGACCCGGACCGCCGCACCGAACTGCACGTCCGCCTGGACCCGGACGAGCCGGCCGTGCCGAGCCTCGCCGCGCTCAGCTTCCCCGCCGGACGGTTCGAACGCGAGATGCGCGACCTGTACGGGATCGTCCCGACCGGGCACCCGCTGCCGCGCCGGCTCGTCCGGCACCACCACTGGCCGCGCGGCTGGTACCCGATGCGCGCCGACGCCGGCCCGCCGCCCCCGTTCGGCGACCCGGAGGGCCCCTACCCGTTCGTCCAGGTGGACGGGCCCGGTGTGTACGAGATCCCGGTCGGGCCCGTCCACGCCGGGCTGATCGAACCGGGACATTTCCGGTTCTCCGTCGTCGGGGAGAGCATCCTCAAGCTGAAGGCGCGGCTCTGGTTCGTGCACAAGGGCCTGGAGAAGCTGTTCCAAGGACGCCCGCCGCTCGACGCGCTGCCCCTCGCCGAACGCGTCAGCGGCGACACCACCGTCGGCCACACTCTCGCCTACTGCCTCGCCGTCGAGGACGCCACCGGCTGCGTCGTGTCACCCGGCGCCCAGCGGATGCGGGCCGTCCTCCTCGAACTCGAACGCCTCTACACCCACGTCACCGACCTCGGCGCGCTCTGCAACGACGTCGGCCACTCCGTCCTCAACGCCCAGTGCGGCCGCGTCCGCGAACAACTCCTGCGCCTCAACGCGGACGTCACCGATCACCGGCTGCTGCGCGGCGGCGTCATCCTCGGCGGCGCCGTCGTGCGCACCCTGCCCGACCCGGCCGCGCTCAAGGCCATCGGCGCCGGCATCGCCGAACTCGCCGACCTCGCCCTCGGCCACACCGTCGTCGCCGACCGCTTCACCGGCACCGCGCCGCTCTCCACCGACGCCGCCCGCGACCTCGGCGCCCTCGGCCCGGTCGCCCGCGCCAGCGGCCTGGACATCGACGCCCGCCGCGACCACCCGTTCACCGACCTGCGCCCGGCCCTGACCGTCCCGACCGCCACCACCGGCGACGTGCTGGCCCGCTTCCAGATCCGCGTCCGCGAGATCGCCGTCTCCATCGACGTCATCCGCGACCTGACCTACGCGATGAACCCCGGCCTGCTCACCTCCTGGCCCTCAGCCGTGGGCACCGCCAGGGCGTCCGGCACCGGCATCGTCGAGGGCTGGCGCGGCACCATCGTCCACCGCGTCGAACTCGCCCCGGACGGCACACTGACCCGCGCGAAGATCGTGGACCCGTCCTTCTTCAACTGGCCCGCCCTCCCAGTCGCCCTCACCGGCGCGATCGTCCCCGACTTCCCCCTCGTCAACAAGAGCTTCAACCTCTCCTACGCCGGCAACGACCTGTGACGTGCCCCGCCGCTGGCCCAATCCGGACTCACCGTCGCCGATATCGCCCGGGAGATACGGGTGATGATGGCGATGTGGACGAGGAATCCTCGCCGCGGCGAGATGAGAGCACGGGCGCATCCAGGGATACCGAGCCAGGGCCGCCGCCTCCCAATCCGTACGGTGTGTTCGCCGCCGTCGAAAGCCTCGGCGGCGTCGCCGCGCCGCTGCTCGCCGGTTTCGCCATCACGCTGATCGCTCTTGTGGTGCAGATAGAGAAGGACCTGCGGTGGCCCGCCCTGTCCCTCATTCTGCTCGGCGCGGCCGCCATTTTGTTGTTGCAGGTCGTACAGTTGAACGCGCGGGCACGCGGCTACGCCGTGACTCCCGCCCAGGTCCAGGAATGGTATCCGGACCTGGAGCACCGCCCGGGGCGAAGACGCGTGGTGAACCTGGAACTGCGCCACCACGCGGCCTGCTGGGGCGACCTGGTGCGGCGCGCGCGCATCAGGTACAACATCGCCATCGTGGCGTTGCTGTGCGGTATAGCCGTGCTGCTGGTGCCCGAGGACGGTGCCAAGCTGACGGCCGCGCGGTGGGCGGCGGTCTCCGTCATCGTCTTCGGTGCCTTCGCGGAGGTGGCCGCGATGCTCGCAGGCTGGGCTCGCCGGAACCCGGGGAAACGAAGCCGCTCGGTGATATTGACGATGTTCGGCTGGGCCACCCCGCCGGACCCTCCGGTGCCGCCGCCTCGCCCTCATCCTCCTAGGGCGCGGCGAGATCAGGACGTGGAGCCGCCGCCAGGCGGATCCTGAGAGTCGTCAACCCCGGATTCTGGGCCATTCCATACGCCGGACAGCGTGCATTCCGTCTCCTCGTGCAGAAATCCTGGAGGAACGTGGCATATCGGGCAGCGGTCATTGCCGCCACCCGGCTGCCAGTCGCGGGTTTCTTCTCCGTCCATGCTCGGTCCCTTCCGTTAGGAGATTCCATGGTCCGGGGGCTAAGCCGGCGCAGTGATTCTCGCGCCGTCCTGCTGCGAATTTCCACCGAGGCCATCGTGCTGACCGGGGTTGGCCGCACCGTCCGGCAGAAACCGCCGGGCGCGGAACAGGTCACCCTCGACTACCTGCGGATGCTCGACAGGATCCGACATGACCGGGCGGACCGGCTGTTCCTGCCCAATGGCGGAACGGATGCGCTCTCGCCCCAACGGGAGATCGGCGAACTGCTGTTCAACGCCTACCTCCGCGGGCCGGTCGGCGACCGGCTGGAGCAGCTGATCTCGGATGAGCGCGAGCCGCCGCTGCGCGTCGCCCTCGCGGTCGACCCCGACCTGGCAGGCCACCCATGGGAGACACTGGCCGCCCCGCTCGTCGCCATGCCGGTGGCCTTGCACCCGCGCGTGTCGCTGTTCCGGCTCTCCGGCGGTGCACGGGCATGGCCCGCCGCCGGTGATGCGTTCGGGGTCGTGGCCGCCGTCGCGCAGCCGGACGACGCCGCGCTGCCCCTGATCGATCACGAGCGGGACCTGGAGGGGATCGCCGCCGGCTTGGCCGCCGCGGCCCGGCGCCAGAGTACCGAGCTCCGGCTGGTCCCGTTCGGTACGCCGGAGGCGATCGGTGCGGCGCTTCGGGACTCTCCGTGCCAGATCCTGCACCTGACCTGCCATGCGCGCCCCGGCGCGCTACTGCTGGAGGATGCGGACGGCCAAGGGCGACCGATAGACGCGGCGACGTTGGTCGACCGGGTCCTCACCGGTGAGGACGGCGTCCTGCGTGCTCCGTTCATCGTGTTGATGGGCTGCTCCACCGGGGTCGGCCGCCGCGAGGGAGAAACCGGCGGTCTCCAGACGGTGGCGAACCTGGCGCAGGCGCTGATGGAGGCCGGCGCCCAAGGCGTGCTGGCGATGAGCGCGGTCGTCGGGGACAGATACGCCGGCCTGTTCACCCGTTACTGGTACGCCGCTCTTCTGGCCGACGATACGGCCGACCCGGCCGCCGCCTGCGCCGAGGCCCGCCGGCGAGTGGAGGCACATCGGGGGAGAGTGCCGGCGGGAAGTCCCGAGGCGGCGCAGCTGCGGGATTGGTCGGCCCCGGTGCTGTACCTGCGTGAGGGGGTCACCGCCTTGCCCGGTTGGTCGCCCCCGTCCGGCGCCGCCCCGGGGAGCGGCGAGCCGGTGCCGCCGGTATCCCGGCGGCCGTTGATCGGGCGGCGAGCCGAGGAACGCCGCCTCCGCCAGTGGCTCACCCGGCGCGGAACCGTGGCCGCGGTCCACGGAATCGCCGGCATCGGCGTCTCCGCGCTGCTCGAACGGATCCGCGACTCCGTCGACCGGGGGGCGCTCGGGCCGGCCGTCACCCTGTCCGGGCGCGCCGACCCCGACGCGTTGATCGCCCGGCTGGCCGAACGGACGCGGGAACCGGACGGCGCCGGAGCCGGCGGCGACTGGCGGGCGCGTCTGCGCGACCTGCTGGCGCGCCTGCCGGGGTGGATGCCGCCACCGCTCATCTGGGACGACTTCGCCGAGAACGTCGCCCGGACCGGCGATGGCCGCATCGTCGTGGTGGAGCCGAAGGCGATCGATCTGCTGACCGAGTGGACGTCCGGCGAGCGTCCCGGAACCGCCCTGCTCGGGAGCCGCGTGCGGTTCGACTGCCCTGGGGAGCTCGCCGACAGGGTCGCCTGGTGTCCGTTGCCGGAGCTGCCGCGCGCCGCGGTGCGCCACATCGTCCGGCGCATGCCCGCGCTGGATGGGCTTGACCCCGAAGACCTGGAGACGGCTCTAGAGGTACTCGGCGGCCATCCCGGAGCCCTGACCGCACTCGCGGCCCTGCCGGACGGACGGCCGCCGCACGACATGGCCTCCGTCGCGGAAGGAGTGCGTCGAGCAAGCGCCGCTGCGGCTCTGGAGGGCCTGCCCCGCGACACCCTCGATGCCGACTGGCTCGTGGCGAAGATCGCACAGGGGACCAGCGTGTTCCGAGGCGTGTTCTGGAAGACTGCGGCCGCATGGCAGGTGCTTGAGGAGGACGAGGAGCGCATCTCCGCCCGCCGACTCGACCTGACCGACCATGATGGGCGCCTCCAGGCCGTGCCGCCGCTCGTCGTGCCGGACCGGCAAGCCCTTGACGCCCGCACCCGAGCCCTGCGTGCTCTGGTGCAGGCCGGTGTGATCACCCGGCTGTGGAATGAGAGCGGCGGAGACGAGCGGTTCGCGATCCCCGCCCTGCTTCGCCCCGACCTTCGGCCGCAGGATGCGCGTCCGGCGCACTCCAGGGCCGCCAACTACTGGATGTGGCTGGCCATGGCTCAGATCGGTCCCGGCTCGCAGCGGGACCACCTGACTGAAGCGCTGCACCATCTCTACGGGGCCGCCCGGTGGGATGAGGGCGATGCGGTCGCGCGGGACGTCGCCGCTCGCCTCCACCGGGACGGCGACTGGAACGCCGAACTGGCGATCGCGGAGCGAGCGCTGCGGTACGCCTCCGGGCCGGGCCCAGAGGCGTTCTGGTTGAGGTGCTCGGGCGTGCTGCACCGGCTCAGGGGCGAGCACGACCGGGCAGCTCGCCTGCTGGCCCGCGCTCTGCTGCTGGCACGGCGCCAGGGCGACGGGGAAGGCATGATGGTCGGTCACGGAGAACTCGGCATCCTCGCTCAGGACCTCGGGCATCTGAAGACCGCGCGCCGTCACCAGGAAAGCGTGCTCGAACTCAGCCGCGAGCAGGCCGATCAGCTGCGCATGGCGGCGAGCCTCAGCCAGCTCGGCAATCTCGACGTACTGGAGGCCCGCTTTTCCGACGCCCGTGAACGCTACAAGGCCGCGCAGGAAATCTATCGGGAGATCAGAAACGAGCAGGGTGTGGCGGCGACCCTTGTCCAGATGGCCATGGTGGACGAGGCTCTTGGCCGCGTCACGGAGGCGGCAGCGGGCTACGGCCGTGCGATCAGCATGCGTGCGTCCATGGAGGACCGATTCAATCTGGCCCAGGTCCGGCACCAGCTCGGCAACCTGCTGGCGAAGCAGGGCCGCACCGCCAAGGCGATGGATCTATGGCGTGCGTCGATTGCCGCGGGGATGGAGACGGGAGCCTGGGAGCTCGTCGCCAGCGGATACCATCAGATCGCGACGACGCTGCAACGCAAGAATCAGGACCCCGGCCGGATCGTTGAATATTATCAACGCGCTCTGCTTATCGAAGAGCGACTCGGAAATCCGCAGAGAACGGCTTCGATCTTCCATAATCTCGGCCAGCTGCATCAAGAACTCCAAGAGTATCCAGCCGCTGAACGCTGCTATTCGGAAGCGATCCGGCTGTCCGGTGGAGACCGCGACTCTGTCGCCCTTGCCACCTTCCAGCTGGGCGTCCTAGCCGAACTGGCCGGTGATAGACCGCTGGCGATGGAGCGGTGCATGGAGGCGCTGCGCACTTTCGAGGAGATCGAGCTCCCGTTGCGGAGCGCTGTTGTCCAATGTCAGATAGGCGTGCTGCTGTGCCGGGACGGCGATGTGCTGGCCGGAGCCGATTACCTGCTGCGCGGTTACGACCGCCTGGTCCTTGCGGGCGGATCCGAGCATATTGGCAGGGCGCTCGATGATCTTCGCCGTGTTCGCCGGGCGGTCGGCGCCGAGCGTTTTACGGTTCTGTTAGAAGAACGTTTGAGCACTTCCTCGGCAGAACGACTGCGCGCATCGCTCTGAGTACCGCAGCAGCGGGTGTTCTGCGGCGGATTATCGTTCTCCGGTGTCCCTCAGTGGTGCCAGGGGAGGCGGATGGGTTCGGCCGGGGTGCGCCCCGCGAGGAGGTCGGTGAGGAGTTCGGCCAGTTTGAGCGGGAAGACCGGCTCCTTGGCGCTCGCCAGTTCGGCGAGCGTCCACCAGTGGTGGGCGCCGACGTGCTCGCGTTCGATCGGGGTGAACCCCGCGGTGTCGATGTCGTAGGCGGCGGTGCGGAGCAGGAAGAAGTCGTCCCGGAACAGCCCCTTGGTCCAGCCGAGGTCGGCGTGGCCGGACGTCAGGGCGACCTGCGGGCCGAGGTCGTCGGGGGAGACGACCAGGCCGGTCTCCTCGCGCAGCTCGCGGACCGCGGCCGCGCGGAGGGTCTCGCCCTCCTCGACGCCGCCGCCCGGAGTGATCCAGCAGTGGCCCGCGCCGGGCTCGCGGAGCGGCCAGCGGAACAGCAGGACGCGGTCGGCGTCGTCCACCAGCAGAATGCGGGCGCTGCGCCGCCGGTAGGACTCGTCGGTCACGTGCTCAGTTCGGAGGCCAGCTTGGCGAGCTGGGCGTCGTAGATGCGCTGCAGGCCCTTGGGGGCGAACGTCCGCTCGAAGAAGCCGCCGATGCCGCCCGCGCCGTCCCAGGTGGTCTTGACGTGGACGCGTGCGCCGTCGGTGGCCGGAGTGACCGTCCAGGTGGTGACCATGGACGAGTTGGCGTCCCGCTCCACCAGGCGGTCCTCGGCGGGGGCGCTCACGGTGAAGAGGCAGTCGCGCACCCGCTTGCTGGTGGCGGCGAGCTTCCAGTGCACCACCGTGCCCTCGCCCTGCCCGCCTTCACGCACCTCGTACTCGCTGAAGTGCTCGGTCAGCATGCGCGACCGCACGCCCGTGTAATCGCCGAGTGCCGCGAGCACCTGCTCCGGGCTCGCCTGCAACGTCTTTTCTGCGGTCACCACGACTTGTCCCATGCCGCTCATCCTTTCACCGTCCCGGCCTGGCCTCGTAGCCGCCATGGTGGGAGGGTGGTCCGATGCTGCCGCTGGAGTTCCTCTTTAACCGGACATTCAGCGAAAATCCGTACAGCGCGTATGCCGAACTGCGGGAACAGGGGCCCGTTCATCTGATCGACTTTCCTCGTGGGGCCACGGCCTTTCTGGTGGTGGACCACGAGCACGGGCGGGCGGCGCTGGCCGATCCGCGCCTGTCCAAGGACGTCGCGCACAGCTCCCTGCCCGTGAACGGTGAGCAGTTCTTCGGCGGGACGATGCTCGCCATGGACCCGCCCGACCACACCCGGCTGCGCGGGCTGATGGCCAAGGCGTTCACCACCCGGCGGGTCGAGGGCCTGCGGCCCCGCGTCCGGGAGATCACCGCCGGGCTGCTGGACGGCATCGCGGCCCGCGGCGAGGCCGACCTGATCGAGGACCTCGCCGTCCCGCTGCCGGTCCAGGTCATCTGCGAGCTGCTCGGCGTGCCGGCTGCCGACCGGGCCCGGTTCCGCGCGTGGACGGCGGTGCTGACCGTCCCGGCGCTGACTTCAGAGGCCCGCGCCCGCCGCCGCGACGCCGCCCGCGAGTTCAACGACTACCTGATCGGAGTCATCGCCGAGCGGCGGGCGTGCCCCGAGGACGACCTGATCAGCGCCCTGATCGCCGCCCGCGATGGAGACGCCGCCCTCACCGAGGCCGAACTCCTCAACGGCATCGCGCTGCTGCTTATCGCGGGGCATGAGACGACGGTCAACCTCATCGGCAACGGCGTCCTCGCCCTGCTCCAGGCGCCTGACCAGCTCGAACTCCTCTGTGCCCGGCCGGAGCTGCTGCCGTCCGCGATCGAGGAACTGCTCCGTTACGACGGGCCGGTGGAGCGGGCGAGCCACCGGATCGCCCTGGAGGACATGGAGATCGCCGGGACATCCGTTCCCAGGGGCGCATGGGTGCACGTGTCGCTCGGGGCCGCCGACCGCGACGCCGCCGCGTTCGACGACCCCGACCGGCTGGACGTGACCCGCGCACCCAAACGGCACGTCGCGTTCGGCCACGGCCCGCACTTCTGCCTCGGTGCTCCGCTGGCCCGCCTGGAGGGCGAGATCGCCATCGGCGGCCTGCTGGACCGCTTCCCCGGCCTCGCCCTCGCCGTCCCGGCCACCGAGTTGCGCCACCACCGCACCGGCTCCATCGTCCGCGGCCTGGTCCGCCTCCCGGTGCGCGTCTGAACCCCGCTCACCACCAGGCGAAGGCGGCCCAGGTCAGGAACGGTGCTATCGGGATCGAGACGAGGCCGTAGATGAGCAGGTTCCGGAACAGGCGGGGGCGTGCCGAGGGCTCGGCGGCGCCGAGGATCAGGCCGCCGGTGATGCCGAGCGGGTTGATGTCGACCATCACCGAGGCCAGGGCCAGGGCGAGGACGCCGCCGACCGGGGAGACGCCGTCCGCGACCAGTGGGGGCAGGAGGGGCATCGTCGTCACGAAGACCGCGATC
Organism: Actinomadura sp. BRA 177; assembly: GCF_013372625.1. Taxonomy (GTDB): domain Bacteria; phylum Actinomycetota; class Actinomycetes; order Streptosporangiales; family Streptosporangiaceae; genus Spirillospora. Next base: position 6,617 of record NZ_JABXFD010000287.1, on the reverse strand, counting down.
GAACTGGCGGCGAACGAGGTGACCCCGGCGATGTAGCAGAGGACGAGCAGGCTGAGGAGCGGCGATCCGTCCACCCTGAGGAAGTCGCTGATCTGCTTGAACGCGCCCAGGTGCTGCATCAGGCCCACGTAGGTCAGCAGGCCGCTGATCAGCAGGACGACGTTCCACGGGACCCGGGAGACGATCTCGCCGGGGTGGCAGCCGGAGCGTCAACTGGAGGACGAGGGCCGCGGTCAGGCCGAGGTAGCCGACGTTCATGTCGAAGCCGACGGAGAGGACGACCACGGCGAGCAGGCACCCGATCGTGAGGACGCGGGCTCCTTGCTGCTGCCGCGTTCCCGTTGGGGCGGTGGAGACGATCGTCGCCGTGCCGCCGCCGCCAGAGGGCTCGGGGGCGGTGTCTTCCGGTGCGTCCGGACGGGACGCGGCGGCAACCCGGCCCGGGGGCACGGCACCGGTTCGGGTGCCGATGAGCAGGAGGCCCGCGCAGACCAGCAGGCCGGTCAGCAGGCCGCCGAGCAGGAAGGACACCGGGGCCGAGCCGGGCAGGACGATGCCCTGCTTCTCGCTCAGCTCGCGAGCGGTGACGCCGTAGACGGCGAGGGGTGAGAGGAGGCCGCTGATGATGCCGGTGACGCCGAGGACGGCGGCGATCAGCGGCGAGATCCGGTACCGGGCGGCGAAGCCCAGCGCGATCGGGGAGACGATGGCGGTCGCCGCCGCGGGCAGGGTGCCGACCGCGGTGAGCACGGCGCCGATCACGAACGGGACCAGCACGATCAGCAGCAGCCGGCCGCGGACGAGGCGCAGCATCAGGTCGAGCAGCCAGTCCAGCGTCCCGTTGTACTGCGCGACGGCGAACATGGCCGTCACCCCGACGATCAGGACGAAGAAGTCGGCGGGGAAGAAGCCCGTCACGTCGTCGGTGGCCACGTCGGCGGCGACACCGAGCAGGAACGCGGCGGCGAGGGCGCCCAGCCCGAGGTCGAACGCGGGGATCAGGGTCGCGGCGAAGAGGCCGATCAGGATGAAGATGGACAGGGTTGCCATTCAGTCGCTTCTAGCCAGGAACCTGGCGTTTCGGCGCAGGGCGAATCGCTTCCTCGTACGGGGTGCGGCGCGCCGGTCGCCGTCGGGCCCGATCATGTAAGTGTAATGATAAAGTAACAGACTGTGAAATTGGTGGTGCGGGTCAAGCTGCTGCCGACGCCCGAGCAGGCGGCGGCATTGGCTGACACCCTCCACCACGTCAACGCCGCCGCCAACCAGGTTTCGGCCCTCGCCTTCGAAGAATTCGGGCTCCGTGGCCGTGAACTGCCCCTGCGGACGCTGTGCTACGGCGACCTCAAAGCGGGCGGGCTGGGCGCGCAGGCCGCCCAGCATGTGATCAAACGGGTCGTGGACGCCTACACCACCCTGCGTGGCAACATCCGCAACGGCCGTCTGGGCGGCCCGGCGTCCAAGCGGCGCCGCAAGGCCGAGTCCAAACCCATCGTGTTCCGCGCTGACGCCGCGCACACCTACGATGACCGGTGTTTGTCCTGGCAGTTGGACGCGGGCACGGTCAGCATCTGGACGGTGGCCGGGCGGCGCAGGGGCCTGCGGTTCGCCTGCTCACCTGAGCAGGCCAAGACGCTGGCCGCGCACCGCAAGGGCGAATCGGACCTGGTGTACCGGGACGGGAAGTGGTTCCTGCTCGCCACGTGCGACGTCCCCGAGCCCGAGGTGTACGAGCCTGCCGACTGGGTGGGGGTGGACCGCGGCATCGTCAACCTGGCCACCACTTCCGATGGCGGCAACCATCAGGGCCGCCGCCTTTCCCGGTACCGGCGGTGGCAGGCCCGCAAACGCGCCGAGATCCAGGCCAAACGCACCCGGTCGGCCACCCGGCTGCTGAAGAAGCGGGCCCGCCGCGAGGCGCGGCACGCCCGGCACGTCAACCACACGATTTCCAAGCAGGTCGTCGCCGTCGCGGCACGCACCGGACGCGGCATCGCACTCGAAGAACTGAGTGGGATCCGCGGACGGGTCACGGTTCCTCGCGACCAGCGGGCACGCCTGTCCTCCTGGCCCTTCCACCAACTCGGCGCCTTCATCGCCTACAAGGCCCGCCGCCACGGCGTGCCGTACATCGAGGTGGATCCGGCCTACACCTCGCAGCGCTGCCCGCGCTGCGGCCACACCGAGCGAGCCAACCGGCCAACTCGGGACCATTTCTGCTGTCGCCGGTGCGGTCTCGCTGGGCCCGCCGACGTCGTCGCCGGGGTCAACGTGCGCGACCGCGCACGCTCGGCGTGGGTATTCGTCAACATGCCCGACCCAGCCCCCACCTAGGGCTGGTGGATGCGACCCGTGACCGCCCGGCCGTAGCGGGCAGTCGGGAGCGTAAACGAAGCCTTGCGAGGACCGAACGCCGAACTCGGTCCTTCAGGCAGAGTAGTTGACACCACTCCTCGGTGTGCGAGGTCAGCCAGCCCACCTTCGGGCAGCAGATCGCGCTGCTGGAGGAGGAGCTCGACGTCGTCCTGCTGACCCGCAGCCGGCACGGCGTGCGGCCGACGCCGGCCGGGCAGGCGCTGATCGAACCGCTGGGACGGCTCGTGGCGGCCGAGGACGCGGTGCGCGAGTCGGCCATGGAGTCGAGCGGCGCCTACCGCGGCCGGGTCCAGATCGGCGGCGTCTCGGTGACCGCCGAGACGATCATCGTGCCGGTCGTCGGGCGGCTGCGCGAGCAGCATCCGGGGCTGCGGTTCACCGTCCGGGAGGGCGCCTCGTCCGCCATTGCGGACGCCGTGCTGGACGGCGCGCTCGACTTCGGGGTGGTCACCGTGCCGGAGAGCCCGGCCGCGCCCGGGCTGCGCCGCACACCCCTCGTGTCGGCCCCCCTCGGGATCTGCGTGCGCACCGACCATCCGCTGGCCGGACGCGAGTACGTCCATTGGCGCGACCTTGAGACCTGGCCCATCGTCACGATGCGGGCGGGGACGGTCCTGTGGGAGACGCTGCACCGGCACGTGCCCGATCCCGATGTCGTCGTCCAGGCTATGTCGGCGCGCACGGTCAAGGTGATGGTCGCCCAGGGCGCCGGGATCGGCGTGCTCGCCCGGTTCCACACCTCGGCGGACATCACCGACCTGGTGTGGCTGCCGCTGCGGGACGCGCCGTCCGTCCACCTGTGCCTGACCCAGCGGAGAGAAGGCCGGCCTTCGCGGTCCGCCGTCATCGTCCAGCGGCTCATTCGGGCCAAGGCGGACGAACTGGCCCCTGACGGGCCACCGGGAAGCCGGTGAGCATTATAGCGGTGACCCGTCAGGGGCGTCTGGTGACCGGGCGCGTTCCGGTCAGCTGATGGAGCAGGTGTTGGCCACGTCGCCGGTCGTCTGGCGCGGGATGGTGGCGCTGCGCGGGGGCGCCTGCCCGCCGCGCGGGGCGGTCCAGCGTTCGAGGTCCTCGAAGGCCGTCCGCATGCAGGGCAGCAGCGGGCGCATCCGGTCCGGGAACATGTCGTATTCGAGGTCCAGGTGGGAGGCGCCCTCGATCCGGTAATAGCGGTGCAGGTAGCCCCTGCCCTGCTCGCGGATCTTCTTGGCGTACGCGTCACCGTGCACCTTGATCGGCAGCAGCGTGTCCAGCGTCCCCTGCACCGTGATCATCGGCTTGCCGATGCGGCCGGTCATGCCCAGCCGCTTCACCGTCCGGTGGACGCTCCTCGGACGCTCGTAGTAGCGGTAGTCGGTGTCGCAGTTCGGCGTCCCGCTCTCGCAGTACGGGATGCCCGCCTCCAGGTCGCCGTCGTAGGCCGGGTCGACCTCCTCACGGTAGATGCGCTGCGTGTTGTCCCAGATGAAGTTGTAGTTGAAGTCCCACAGGAACTCCGAGCCGGGAGCGAAGCCGGCCTTGATCATCGCGGCGTGCGCCTTCGGGTCGCCGGCCGCCGCGTACTTGGGGTAGTTGCGCAGCGCCACCGGCAGGTAGACCAGCGCGTTGTTGCCGCCGTCGCGCGGCCAGTACGTGCCTTCGGCGTCCAGGCCGCCGTCGTACAGCTCGGGGTGGTGCTCCAGGGCCCAGTGCACCAGCTGGCCGCCGTTGGAGATGCCCGCCGCGTACGTCCTGCGCAGCGGCCGGCGGTAGTGGCGCGCCACCGTCACCTTGGCGGCGACGGTGAGCTGGGTCATCCGGCGGTACCACTCCGCGATGGCGTCGCCGGGGCGCCGGCCGTCCTTGAAGAACGTGTTGCCGCTGTTGCCCTTGTCGGTGGAGGCGAACGCGTACCCCTTCGCCAGCACCCAGTCGGAGATGGTGAAGTCGTTGGCGTACTGGAGGCGCGTCCCCGGCGCTCCCGAGACCACCAGGCCGCCGTTCCACTTCTCCGGAAGCCGGATCACGAACTGCGAGTCGTGGTTCCAGCCGTGCGTGGTGTTGAACGTCGAGTCGTCGTGGAAGTAGCCGTCGATCTGGATGCCCGGCACTCCGCTCGGGTTCTTGGTCGCGGTCGAGTGCAGCCCCTGCCACTGGGCCTGGACGGTGTGGCCCGAGGCGACCGTGCCGGCAGTGGTCAGGTCGTCCAGGCACGCGGCGATCTGCTTTTCCGCTCCGGGGACGTGGATCCGGTGCATGCGGTCGCAGCGGGTGTGCGCGGACGCGGCGGTCACGGAGACGAGCGGGACCGCCAGCAGCGACCCCAGCAGGACTGAGACGACGGAGGATCTGCGAAGGACAGGCATGTGCGGCCTCCGGGGGTGGGTGGGAGAAGACATGCTGTGCGACCGGCGGCGGGCGAGGCCACGTCGCCGAGCACACACTTCACCTGCGTCTTGTGGTGGCGTCCCCCTGCGGTGTGCGCCGCCTCATAGTCGGGCGCCCGAATATGTGCCAGGTCACCTGGTTCGCCCGCCCGGCCGCCGCCTAGCGTTCACGGTCACGGCGACCCGAGTGTGGCGCCGGTCACGGCACGACGCGTGAGGAGGGCGCATGGACGATTCCGTCCCCGAGGCCCCGGTTCCGGCGGCGCCCGTTCTCAAAGCACGGGGCCTGGTGCGGGAGTTCCGCGGCTTCCGCGCCGTGGACGGCGTGGACCTGGATGTGGCCGAAGGCAGCGTGCACGCGCTGGTCGGCCCCAACGGCGCCGGCAAGACGACGCTGTTCAACCTGCTCACCGGCTTCCTGAAGCCGACCGAGGGCAGCGTGCTGCTGGAGGCCCGCCGGGAACTCGCCGGCCGCAGCCCCGAGACGATCACCCGGCTGGGCGTCGCGCGCTCCTTCCAGATCACCAGCCTGTTCGCCGAGCTGACCCCGCGCCGCCACCTGGAGCTGGCGCTGGCGAGCGGCACCGGGCTCGGCTGGCGGTTCTGGCGGTCGGACCGGACACTGAGCCGCTTCGCCGGACGCGCCGGCGAACTCCTCGACCGGGTCGGGCTGGTCGGCCACGGCGACGTCCCGGCGGGCTCGCTGTCGTACGGGAGCAAGCGCGCGCTGGAGTTGGCGCTGGCCCTCGCCCTGGACCCCAAGGTGCTGCTGCTGGACGAGCCGACCGCCGGCATGGGCGTCGAGGACGTGGAGCGCACCATCGAGCTCGTCCGCCAGATCCGGGACGGCCGGACCGTGGTCCTGGTCGAGCACAACATGAACGTCGTCGCCAGCCTCGCCGACCGGGTGACCGTCCTGCAGCACGGCAGGGTGCTGGCTGAGGGCCCCTACGCCGAGATCCGCCACGACCCGCGCGTCATCACCGCCTACCTGGGGGACTCCCATGCTGCGCGTTGACGGACTGTCCGCCTGGTACGGCGAGGCCCAAGCCCTGCGCGAGGTGTCGATACGGGTGGACGAGGGCGAGATCGTCACGCTCGTCGGACGCAACGGTGCCGGCAAGACCACGCTGCTGCGCTGCCTGATGGGCCTGCACGCGGCGCACGGCCGGACGACCGGCACGGTCTCGCTGTCCGGCGCGGACATCTCCGCCATGAGCTCCCACAAGCGTGCCCGCCGCGGCCTCGGCTACGTCCCCGACGACCGTGGCATCTTCGCCACGCTCTCAGTGGAGGAGAACCTGACGCTCCCGCCGCGGATGGGTCCGAAGCCGTGGTCGCTGGAGCAGGTGTACGACACGTTCCCCCGCCTCAAAGATCGGCGCCGGTTCCCCGGGACGAAGCTGTCGGGCGGCGAGCAGCAGATGCTCGCTCTCGCCCGGGTGCTGCGGACGGGCGCCCGGCTGCTGCTGTGCGACGAGCCGACCGAGGGCCTGTCGCCCCTGATCGTCCAGCAGATCGGCGAGATCCTCCGCGAGGTCAAGGCGGCCGGGGTGACCGTCCTGCTCATCGAGCAGAACGTGCACTTCGCGGCCACCGTCGCCGACCGGCACTACCTGCTCGCCGAGGGCCGGATCGCCGACGCGCTGGACAACGACCAGGTCCGGGAACGCGAGCACGAGCTGCTCGAGTACCTCGGCATCTGACAGAGATGATGTAGATGAGCGCCTCCCGGCGGGGTCTGACCCAGCATCTGACTGACTTCGGGTCTTCAACGGGATCTGTCGGCCTTGGCCGGGAGGCGCTCATGTGCACTCACCGGACGTGGCGTTGTGACTTCATAGGAGCCTGGCTAGAGGCCCCATCTCTGTC
>NZ_JABXFD010000087.1 GCF_013372625.1 Actinomadura sp. BRA 177 | reverse complement strand
GGGTGCAGGGGTGGACGAGGGTGTCGCGGAGGCCGGAGCGGCCGGCGCGCCACATCGCCAGGCGCATCAGGTCGGCGCGGACCGGGTCGGGGGGCTCGCCGGCGTGCCAGGCGTCGGCGGCGGTGTCGACCAGTGCGCGGACGAACGCGGCCATCAGCACGGCGTCGTCGGCGTGCAGGCAGACGTCCGGCACCCGGATCTCCACGGTCGGGTAGTGGCGGGAGAGGCGGGCGTCGAAGTAGATCATGCCCTCGTCCACGAGTGCGCCGGTGGCCAGGAGGGCCTCGACCGTCGTGCGGTATCCGTCGGCCGTGCCGAACAGTTCCGTGGGGCCGCTGGACGGCCAGCGGCTCCACACCTGGTGCCGCCAGCTGTCGTAGCCGGTGTCGGCGCCCTGCCAGAACGGCGAGTTCGCGCTGAGGGCGAGCAGTGGCGGCAGCCAGGGGCGGATGCGGTCCAGGACGGCGACGCCCTCGTCCGGGGAGTCGATGCCGACGTGCACGTGGCAGCCGCAGGTGAGCTGCTCGGCGGCGGTGGGGCCGTAGGCGTCCGCCATCCGCAGGTAGCGGTCCGAAGGGGTCAGCGAGGGGTGGACGCTCACCGGCGACGTGGCGAGGGCGGCGATGGAGACGCCCACCCCGGCCGCCGACTTCGCCGCCGCGAGGCGGGCCGACCGGACGTGGTCGGACAGCTCGCCGAGCGACGCGCAGACCGGCGTCGCGGTTTCGAGCTGCTCGCGCTGCAGCTCGGTCTCCAGGGATTTCGACCGCCGGCCGCCCGTCAGGAACAGTTCGTCGTGGCGCCGCGCGTAGCGGATGACGGAACCGGAGACGGCCTGCGGCGCACCGCTCGCCGGGTCGACGAGGAGCAGTTCCTCCTCCACCCCGAGCGTGCGCGGCCCCGTGTGCACAGTCACCAGGGTCTCCTTCCCGGGAGTGCACGGATGTACATCGCGGGAAGGGATCGTCCTGGTCACACGGCCGGGCCTAGATTTGACCTAGCGCTTGGTCGAAAGGTGGTGGTATGTCCTATCTCGTTGGCCAGTGGGCCGCCGGAGCCGTCGGCAGGCGGACGCTCCGGGGCATCATCGAGCACCCGGAGCTGGAACTCGCCGGCGTGGTGACCGACGATCCTCGGCAGGCGGGCGTGGACGCCGCCGAACTGGCCGGAACCGGCCGGCGGCTGGGCGTGCTCGCGACCGATGATCCCGCCGCGCTGCTGGCCAGGCGGCCGGACGTCGTCTGCCATACGGGCGGATCTGCTGACGATCTGTGCCGGGTCCTGGCGGCGGGGGCCGGTGTGGTGTCGAACGTCCTGCCGGCGTTGGTGGATCCGCCGTCGGCTGATCAGAGCCTTGTTCGCAGGCTCCGTTCTGCTTGCGCGATGGGTGAGGCCGCCTTTCTCGCTGTGGGGCCCGGGCTGGTCGGGGACGTGCTTCCGGTGCTGCTCAGCGGGGCCTGCCGGCGGATCGACGGGATCAAGGTCACCGAGTTCCGGTGCGGGGACGGCGGACGGGTCGGGTTCGGGGCGCCGATCGGGCGGCGGCCGGCTGTTGTCAGGGCCGGGGCGCCGGGGCGGCGGTGGGGGCCCGTGGTCCGGCTGATCGCGCGGCAGCTGGCCGTTCCGCTGGACGATCTCACCGAGGCCTATGAGATTTGCGCGGCGCCGGAGGCGTTAGATGTGGCCGGTGGGCGGATCGAGAAGGGCGCCTTGGCCGGCTTGCGGTTCCAAGTTTCGGGGGTGTTGCAAGGGAGGCCCGTGATCACCGTGGAGGATGTCGTCCGGGCGCGGGCGGATCTCGCCCCGCACTGGCCCGCGCCGCCCTTCGGGGAGGCGGGCGGCTACCGCGTCGAGATCGCCGGGGAGCCGGGCGCGCGGATGGACCTCGCCGCCCCCGGGGGCGCCCACGCGGCGGCGCTGCGCATGGTCAACGCCGTCCGGGCGGTCGCCGAGGCACCGCCCGGCCTGCACACTCCGCTGACCCTGCCGGTGTTCACCGGGCGGCGTCTGCTCCGCTGAGCCAGCCGGCGAGCAGCGTCCCGGTCTCCTCCAGGCGGTCGACGTACAGCATGTGGCCGGCCTCGATCTCGCTGATGGCGAGCCTTGGGCCGAGCGCCGCGCGGCAGTCCACGACGAACTCGGGCCGGACGAGGTCGGCGCGCGTCGCGATGACCAGGTGGGTGGGGACGTCCGCCGGCGGCGTCAGGTGCGGGCGGGCCATCTCCGAGTACGCGGTCACCACCGCCGCCGGCTCGAACCGCCACCGCAGCCGGCCGTCGGGGGAGAGTTCGAGGTGCTCGGCGACCTCCTCGTCCACGGCGTCGCCCGGCGCCTCGGACCAGCGCTCCGCCCGGTAGGCGCGGGCCTCCGCGACGTCGCCGAACGACACGGGGGTCAGGTAGCCGCGGGCCTGCCGCGCCGCCTCCTGCGGGGTGAGCCCGATCGCCGGGTCGAGCAGGACGAGCCGCCGCACCCGCCGCGGCGCCGTCCGCGCCAGGTGCACCGCGATCATGCCGCCGTAGGAGTGCCCGACGAGGTCGGCGCGCTCGATGCCCTCCGCGTCCAGCAGGGCCAGGACGTCCGCGACGTGCCGCTCGATCGTCCACGGCGGCTCGGCCGGCGACCGCCCGTGCCCGCGCAGGTCGGGCGCCAGGACGGAGCGGTCCGCCAGGTAGGACTCCGCCGTCCGCCGCCATCGCGCGCCATGCCCCGTGACCCCGTGCAGCAGGACGACGGGCTCGCCCGCCGGGTCTCCATATCGATGCACATGCAACGCCGCGTCCGTCATGGAGTGAAGCGTATGCGCGAAGTGGGCCGTCCCGGACGTCCTTCACCGGCCACGGCGGTGACCGCTCAGGGCCGTTCCCACCGGACGGAGCTCAGCGCCAGCAGGGCGACATGGAACGACACGCACGACTCCACGTCGTCGAGGTCGGCGTCGAGGACGCGCTCGATGCGGCGCAGCCGCTCGTAGAAGGCGGGACGCGACAGGTGCGCCTGCTGCGCCGCGACGGCCTTGTTCCGGCCCGATTCGAGGTAGAGCTCCAGGATGCGGGTGAGGTCGCTGCCGCGCTGCGCGTCGTACTCCAGCAGCGGCCCGAGTTCGCGTTCGACGAACGTCTGGACGCGGGCGTCGTCGCGGAGCAGATGCAGGAGGCCGCGAAGGCGCAGGTCGGGGAGCCGGTAGAACAGGCGGGCGCCGGAGCCGCGGGCGGCGACGTCGGCGACCTGCTCGGCCTCCAGGAACGAGCGGCGCACGTCCTGGATCGTCTCCACCACCGACCCGGCCGCCATCACCGTGCCACCGGACTGCTTGCGGATGCGCGTCGCGACCTCGGTGAGCGCCGTCGCCGCGTCCGCGCGGGCGGGCAGCGAGGCGAGGACGCCGACGCGGGCGTGCGGGCCGCCCTCGTCCAGCACGCCGACGCGCGCGGGCCGGCGGGCGGCCTTGAGCGGCGCCAGCCGTCGCGGCGAGCGCGGACAGCGCCCCGACCGACGGCGACGGGCGTGTCCGGGGCCCGCGTGCCGCGACCACCCGCCCCACCGCCGGGGGGCCGA
>NZ_JABXFD010000704.1 GCF_013372625.1 Actinomadura sp. BRA 177 | reverse complement strand
GGGTGGCGAAGTCGGGCGGCATCATCCAGTGCAGCCGGTCCGCCGGGGTCGTCAGGAACGGGATGAACGACTCGATCAGCTGGTGCTCGGTCAGCGCCACCGGGGACCCGGCGCACCACAGCAGCGCGCCCCACGCGGCGGCGACGGTGCTGGGCGTGCCCGGCTGGAACATGGGGTCGCGCTGGCCGTCGACCCGCAGCAGTTCGCCCAGCGCGGTGGTGAGGGCCTGGGAGATGCGCGCCACGACGGCGGTGTCGGGGACGGACCCGAGGAACCCCAGCGGCGCGACCCGCCCCGCCGAAAGGTCGGGGCCGGGGGGGGACAGCTGCGGCGGGAAGGGCGGCCGGCCCCTATACACATCTACGGACCCACGAGACGGACCCCCAGCCCGCAAGCCGGCTGTCGCTTGGCAAAAAAAAAAAACAAAAAGAACTCTCACATAATACACACAACAAACTCTCAA
>NZ_JABXFD010000633.1 GCF_013372625.1 Actinomadura sp. BRA 177 | reverse complement strand
GACGGGCGCCGTCCACACCCGCGACGACGCGGCCTCGGCGCACACCCGCCGCGCCGACGAGGTCCGCGCGCTGCCCGGTGAGGGCGTCGCCGGCTACCTCGACGCGGACGCGCTGCTCGCCGCCGCGAAGGACGCCGGTGCCACCGCCGTCCACCCCGGCTACGGCTTCCTGAGCGAGAACGCCGGTTTCGCCGCGCGCTGCGCCGCCGCCGGGCTGGTCTTCGTCGGGCCGCGCCCGGAACTGCTGGAGCTGTTCGGCGACAAGACGCGGTCGCGGGAATTGGCGCGCGAGGCGGGCGTGCCGGTGACGCCCGGCACGGGCGGCGCGGTGAGCCTCGCCGACGCCGAGGCGTTCGCGCGCGAGCACGGCCCCGTGATGCTGAAGGCCCTCGCGGGCGGCGGGGGACGCGGCATGCGCGTCGTCGCGGAACCGGTGGAGATGGCCGCCGCGTACGAGCGGTGCCGGTCGGAGGCGCTCGCCTCGTTCGGCAGCGGCGACCTGTACGCCGAGAAGTACGTGCCGCGCGCCCGCCACATCGAAGTGCAGGTCGCCGGGGACGGGACCGGCGCCGTCACGCACCTGTGGGAGCGCGACTGCAGCGTCCAGCGGCGCCACCAGAAGCTGATCGAGATCGCGCCCGCCCCCGCGCTGCCCGGCGAGGTCCGGGACGCACTGCTGGACGCGGCGCTCCGCATGGCCGCCCGCGTCCGCTACGACAGCCTCGGCACGTTCGAGTTCCTCGTGGCGGGCGAGGAATTCTGGTTCCTGGAGGCCAACCCCCGGCTCCAGGTCGAGCACACCGTGACCGAGGAGATCACCGGTGCTGATCTGGTGAAGACGCAGATCAGGCTCGCGCTGGGGGAGGACCTCGCCGATGTCGGCCTGGAGGTGCCGCCGACCGCGTCGGGTTGCGCCGTTCAGGTGCGCGTGAACACCGAGACGATCGACGCGGACGGCACGCCCCGTCCCCGTGCCGGGACGCTGACCGCGTTCGCGCCGCCGTCCGGCCCGGGTGTCCGCGTCGACACCTACGGATATGCCGGATACCGCACCAGCCTGCGCTACGACCCGCTGCTCGCCAAGGTGATCGCCCGCGCGGAGGACCTGCCGTCCGCCGCCGCGCGGGCGCATGGCGCGCTCGGCGAGTTCGAGATCGCGGGCGTGGCCACGAGCATCCCGCTGCTCCAGGGGATCCTGCGGCATCCGGAGTTCACGTCCGGTGGCGTCGACACGTCCTTCATCGCCGAGCATCTGCCGGAGTTGCTGGAGAGCGAGCACCGCCGCTACTACCCCGAGACCGCCGCGCACGCCGAGGAACCGGAGGCCGTCGTAGTGCCGGACGCGCCGCCCGGCACGGTCGCCGTCCCAGCGCCCATGCAGGGGACGGTCGTGAGCGTCGAGGTGGCCGAGGGCGACCTGGTCAGGGCCGGGGCACCGGTGCTGATCCTTGAGGCGATGAAGATGGAGCACGTCGTCCACGCCGGGCAGGCGGGCGTCGTCCGGGCCCTGGCCGCCGCGTCCGGGGACACCGTCGCCGAGGGCGCCCCGCTGCTGTTCGTCGAACCCGCCGAGATGGACGGCGACCACACCGCGGAGGAGGACGAGGCCGACCTCGACGCGATCCGCGCCGACCTCGCCGAGACCCTGCGGCGGCACCAGATCGGCCTCGACGCGTCCCGTCCGGAGGCGGTCGCCAAGCGGCACGCGCGCGGCCACCGCACCGCCCGCGAGAACATCGACGACCTGTGCGACCCCGGCACGTTCGCCGAGTACGGCGCCCTCGCGATCGCCGCGCAGCGGCAGCGGCGGTCGATGGACGACCTGATCGAGCGCACCCCGGCCGACGGCATGGTGTGCGGCATCGGGGACGTGAACGGCGAGAAGGCCGTCGTCATGTCCTACGACTACATGGTCCTGGCCGGGACGCAGGGCCACCAGAACCACCGCAAGACCGACCGGATGCTCGACATCGCGCACCGCCGCCGCCTGCCCCTCGTCCTGTTCGCCGAGGGCGGCGGGGGACGGCCCGGCGACACCGACACCTCGTCGGTCTCCGGCCTGGACGTGACGACCTTCCACGCGATGGGGCGGCTCAGCGGCGTCGTCCCGTCCGTCGGGATCGCGTCCGGGCGCTGCTTCGCCGGGAACGCGGCCCTGCTCGGCTGCTGCGACGTCATCATCGCCACCCGCGACGCCAACATCGGCATGGGCGGCCCCGCCATGATCGAGGGCGGCGGCCTCGGCGTGTTCGCGCCGGAGGAGATCGGCCCGATCGGCGACCAGGAGCCGAACGGCGTCGTCGACATCGTCGTGGACGACGAGGCGGAGGCCGTCGACGCCGCCCGCCGGTACCTGTCCTACTTCCAGGGCCCGCAGGACGAGTGGACCTGCGACGACCAGCGCGTGCTGCGGCACGTCGTCCCGGAGAACCGGATGCGCGCCTACGACGTCCGCCGCGCCATCGGCCACCTCGCCGACAGCGGGTCGGTGCTGGAGCTGCGCCGCGCGTTCGGGATCGGGATCATCACCGCGCTGGTGCGGATCGAGGGCCGTCCGATGGGCCTCATCGCCAGCAATCCGGCGCACCTCGGCGGCGCCATCGACCGCGACGCGGCCGACAAGGCCGCCCGCTTCCTCCAACTGTGCGACGCCCACGGCCTCCCGGTCGTCTCCCTGTGCGACACGCCCGGCTTCATGGTCGGCCCCGACGCCGAGCGGACCGCGACCGTCCGGCATTTCAGCCGGCTGTTCGTCATCGGCGCGAACCTGCGCGTCCCGGTCATCACGATCGTGCTGCGCAAGGGCTACGGGCTCGGCGCGCAGGCCATGGCGGGCGGCGGGTTCAAGGCGCCGCTCGCGACCGTCGCGTGGCCGACGGGCGAGATCGGCGGCATGGGCCTGGAGGGCGCCGTCCGGCTCGGCTTCCGCAAGGAGCTGGCCGCCGCCGAGGACCCGGAGGCGCTGTTCGAGCAGATGGTCGCCGCCGCCTACGAGTACGGCAAGGCGCTGCACGCGGCCACGGTGTTCGAGCTGGACGATGTCATCGACCCCGCCGACACGCGCCGCTGGATCACCACGGTGTTCGCCGGAGCCCCGCCGGTCGAGGACCGGCCCCGGCCGTGGATCGACACGTGGTGACGCCGAGGTAGGCGTCCCGGACTCGCGAGTCCGCGCGGACCTCGGCCGGCGCCCCCGCCGCGATCACCCTGCCGCCGTCCAGGACGTGCAGGACGTCGCAGACGCCCAGCAGCGGCTCAAGATCCCGCTCGACCACCAGGACCGCCAGACCCTCGGCGGCCAGGTCGCGCAGCAGCACCTCCAGGGCGCGCGCGTACCGTTCCGGCAGGCCCGCCCACGGCTCGTCCAGCAGCAGCACGGCCGGGTCGGCGGTGAGGGCTCGCGCCAGCCCGGTCAGCAGCGCCACGCCGGGCGGCGCCGTCCCCGCGCACCGCTCCGCGTACTCCTCGATGCCGACGCGGGCGATGACAGCGGCGGGCGCGGGCCCGCGTCGCGCCGGGCGTCGAAACGGCAGCGCCACGCCGGGCGGCGCCGTCCGGCCCGGCGCGACGC
>NZ_JABXFD010000039.1 GCF_013372625.1 Actinomadura sp. BRA 177 | reverse complement strand
GTATGGTTGTTCGTCGTTGTTGATGGATCTCGTTTTGTGTGTGATAGCACGTGTCGGGGCGTGGATGCCAATAATCTTTTCGACGGCAGGAGAAGATGGGTGTTAGCGAGAGCCGATGGGGTGTATGCCACCCTCCATTGTGTCATGGTTTAGGGTCACTATCTGTGGTGTGGTACACAGGAACAAAAGGGACACCGTGCGCTCGCGGATCAGCGCCGGGTCGGTCACGGACGCCCCGGCGATGATCCGCGATCGCATGGTGTCCCTTTCGTTCCGGTGTCCCACACCACAGATTGTGACACTAGACAATGACACATTGGAGGGTGGCATACTCCACATCGGGGGCGGCGTCACGCCCCTTCTGTTCTGGTTCCTGCGGCGAGGGAGCACCGGTGGTGCAGCACATGACGGGCACGGGCGCGGGGCCGGGTGCCGTGGCGGGGGCCGCGCTGCGGCTGGCCGCCGA
>NZ_JABXFD010000238.1 GCF_013372625.1 Actinomadura sp. BRA 177 | reverse complement strand
CGCGCCGGCGGCGGTCGCCATCGTGGCCTCCTTGCCGCCGACGCGGCGGCCGACGACGGCGTGCCGTCCCGCCGTCTCCTCCATCACGGTGCGGAGCGCGGCGGCGTTGTCGTACATCGGCTTCCAGCCGGCGGCGCGCAGCCGGGCGCAGTCGACGACCCACGGGTAGGCGACGTAGTGCAGGTCGGTGGCGGGCGCCGGGGTCATGCCGAGGCGGTGCAGCCGCTGCGCCATCCCGAAGGTGAGGGCGGCGGGCAGCTCGAAGTTGCGCTTGCCGGTGATCTCGGTCACCTCGTCGGGGCCGAGCCAGCCCTCGCAGCCGACGGCGACGGGCCCGCGCACGTCCTCGGTGACGACGGCGTCCAGCGCGGACGCGAGGTCCTCGATGTGGCAGAACTGCCAGCCGGGCGTGCTGCCCTTGACCGACAGCAGCCGGGGCGACTCGAAGTGGCGGGTGACGACGCTGTCGACGCCGGGCCCGACGACCGAGGCGGGACGGACGACGGTGACGTCCAGCCCGGGGTGGGTGACGGGCGCGGTGGCGGCCAGTTCCTCCATCTCCAGGAAGTCGCCGGCGATGCTGGTGCTGGCCTCGGCGAGCAGCGGCGCGTCCTCGCTCAGCGGCACGTCGTTGTCCGGCCCGGCCCCGTAGACCATCGCGGACGTGACGAGCACCACCCGGCGGACGCGGGCGGCCGCGGCGGCGGTGACGACCGTCTGGGCGCCGCGCACGTTGTGGGTGCGGCGCTCGCGCGGGTCCGCGTCCGGGGACCGCTCGATGTCGAGGTTGACGATGACGTCCACGTCGGAGAGCCGTCCCGACAGCAGCGGGTCGCGGATGTCGGTGACCCGCCATGTGACGCCGGGCACGTCGCCGCGCTGCCCGTCGATGGCGACGACCTTGCGGATCTCTTCCCGTTCGGCGAGCCGGGCGGCCAGCAGCCGTCCCGCCCCGGAGGCGGCGCCGGTGACGGCGACGACCGGGGCCTTGCTACGCCGAGGGCGAACCTTGCCCGTTGCCACGGGGCTGCCCCCTTCCTTGAGTACGCGACCTTGCCGGGACCGGCTAACGTTGCGGATATGAGCCCATCATGCATCCCAGGGGCGATCCGATGAGCAACACTCCCTTCGGCTTCAACCGTCCCGGCGACGGAGACGACGACGACCGGCCCCAGGATCCATTCAAGGGCATGGGCGGCGACATGGCGCAGTTCGCCGACATGCTGCACCGGTTCGCCGACATGATCGGCGCGCAGGGTGCGGGCGGCGGGGGCGGCGGCCCGCTGAACTGGGACCTGGCCAAGAACATCGCGCGGCACACCGTGGTGGAGCAGGGCGACCCGTCGGTCGTCGACAGCGAGCGCCGCCAGGTCGAGGAGGCGCTGCGCCTGGCCGACCTGTGGCTGGACGAGAAGACGACGCTGCCCGCCGGGATCCGGACGCCGCAGGCGTGGAGCCGGTCCGAATGGATCGAGCAGACGCTGCCCGTGTGGTCCAAGGTGTGCGACCCGATCGCGACCCGCATGGTCGAGTCGATGGGCGGGGCGCTCGGCGGCGGCGAGATCCCCGCCGACGTGCAGGCGATGGTCGGCCCGCTGATCGGCATGGTCAAGCAGATGGCCGGGGCGATGGTCGGCGGCCAGGCCGGGCAGGCGCTCGGCGCGCTGGCCCGCGAGGTCACCGGCTCCGCCGACGTGGGCCTGCCGCTCGCCCCCGACGGTGTCGGGGCGCTGCTGCCCGCCGGCGTCGAGGCATTCGGCGAGGGCCTGGAGGTCTCGTCCGACGAGGTCCGGCTCTACCTGGCGCTGCGCGAGGCCGCCCACCAGCGGCTCTTCACCCACGTCCCGTGGCTGCGCTCGCACCTGCTGGGCGCGGTGGAGGAGTACGCGCGCGGCATCACCGTCGACCTGTCGGGCATCGAGCAGGCCGTCCAGGGCCTCGACCTGAGCAACCCGGAGGCGCTCCAGGAGGCGCTCGGCGGCGAGATCCAGCTGCAGCCCGAGGAGACGCCGCGGCAGAAGGCGGCGCTGGCCCGGCTGGAGACGGCGCTCGCGCTGGTCGAGGGCTGGGTCGACACGGTCGTGAACGAGGCCGCCGAGGGCCGGCTGCCCGGCTCGGTGAAGCTGGCCGAGGCGGTGCGGCGCCGCCGCGCCACCGGCGGCCCGGCAGAGCGGACGTTCGCGACGCTGGTCGGCCTGGAACTGCGCCCCCGCCGCCTCCGCGAGGCCGCCACCCTCTGGCGGACTCTCACCGAGGCGCGCGGCACGCAGGGCCGGGACGCGGTCTGGGACCACCCCGACCTGCTCCCGACCGCCGACGACCTCGACGACCCGGAAGGCTTCGTGCACGGCCGCGACGAGATCGAGGGCCTGTCCGACCTGGACCTGACCAACCTGACCAAGGCCCCGGAGGAGGGCGAGAAGCCCGACGAGAAACCCGACGACGGGCCGGGGCCGGACGACGACGGGCCGCGCGCATGAGCCGGTCGCGCCCGTCCCGGGTGAACGGCTGCCGCTACGAGTACGGATCGTCCACCAACGCGATCCGGCGCCGCGTCTCCCAGGCGAGCCTGTGCTGGCAGCGCCCCCTCGACCAGGAGCGCCGGCGCCGCCGCCCCGACAACTCCCGCTACCCCCGCGTAGGCCGCGCATGACCCATCCGCAGCACTCCTCCAAGCCATGCCGGGCGTCGGCACGACAACACCGTGCACATGCCACGGAGTGCCCTGTGAGCGTGCCTCCCAACGATGCCGACGCCCTGGACATGACGCGGAGTGCCTGGTGAGCGCGCCTCCGGCCCACACCGGACGTCCTTCGCCACAATGCTCTCTGCATGCGCGGAGTGCCCTGTGAGCGCACGCTCATTGGCGCCGGACGTCCTGTATGACGACGCCGTGCGGGTGCTGTCGTCGTGGCGGGCGCCCGATGCCGAGCAGGAGCAGGTGCGGCAGGAATTCCTGCAGCATCTGAAGGAGCACCCGGAAGACGGGATGTGGCGGGCGTGCGCGGCCGGACACATCACCGCCAGCACAGCCGTGCTCGACGCGTCCCGCACCCGCGTGCTGCTGACCCTGCACGCAAAGGTCAAGGCGTGGCTCCAGCTCGGCGGCCACTGCGAGCCCGGCGACGCCACGCTCGCCGACGCGGCGCTGCGGGAGGCAACGGAGGAGTCGGGCATAGCGGGCCTGCGGCTGCTGCCCGAGCCCATCAAGCTGGACCGGCACGCGGTCCGCTGCCACCCGCAGGGAACCTGGCACCTGGACGTCCAGTACGTGGCGATCGCCCCGGAAGGCGCCCGGCACGCGGTATCGGACGAATCAGACGACCTCGCCTGGTTCCCGGTGGACGACATCCCCGAACCCACCGACAACGCCGTCCGCGACCTGGTAGCCCGCGCAGTCGCAACAACCACCTGACCACGCACAAGCCCCGCAGGCAGCCGGGGCCTCTCAGCGGGTGAGGGGGTGGCCTTCTAGGAGGGCTCGGGTGTTTTCCCAGCCTTCTAGGCCCGGGTCTAGGAGGCGTAGGTCTTCGGGGGTGCGTAGGCGGTGCCAGCCGGGACCTTGGGGGACGAGGCCGGGGCGGGGGG
>NZ_JABXFD010000374.1 GCF_013372625.1 Actinomadura sp. BRA 177 | reverse complement strand
CACCCGCACCGGCTAACCGTTTGCACGCCGACCCACCACGTCCTCTACACTGACGAGGACAAGGTGGCGACCAAGCCCGCCACCACCGGGCCCCCTTCGTCTAGCGGCCTAGGACGCCGCCCTTTCAAGGCGGTAGCGCCGGTTCGAATCCGGTAGGGGGTACCACGCGCATGGCTGCAAGATCACCATGCGGCCCGCCACCGTCCCCCGTGATCGCCGCAGTAGCGGCCTGTAGTTGCGTGTCCGCCGTTTCGGGCGTGATCGTGACCTGAACGTCGACCTGGTTGCCCTCCTTGTCGTGACGCATCTGGACGGCAAAAGCGTCCAGCAGCCGCCGCAGCATCGGCTCAGGTAGCAGGTCTAGGTCGACCGTCCCGGTCGGATAGTGGTCCAGGAGCTGGGGACACGGTGCCACTGGAGTCTCCTCCCGCAGTTCGCGCAGCGTGGTCTGTTTGGCCTCAAGGTCCGCGCCGATGCGTGTGGTGCGTTCGTTGATGGAGTTGACGAACGCGGGTGTGGGGTCGTCGGCGGTCTCCAATGAGTCGAGGACGCGTTCCTTGCGACGCTTCAACTCCACGATCTGTCGCTCGACCGCCACCAGCCGTTCCCGGTGTTCGTGGAGATGGCTGTCATCGACCCGGGCGAGCAGCACGCGCAGGCGTTCACGACGGTGGGGTCCGAAGATCTCACGGTTGAAGAACTCGGTCAGGCCCGCCATGAGCGGTTCCTCGCGAACCCAGATGCTCGCCGGGTGCCCTTCGGGACGGTAGGCACGAGCAGGACGGCAGATGTAGTAGATGCGGCCCCGGCTCTCCTTGCCGAACATCCGCCGTCCGCAGAGGCCGCAGGTCATGTAGGAACGGAGCCCGTAGGAGCGGCGGGTGTCGGCGTGCGCGGTGTTGGGCCCCGGACGGCTGCGGGAGCCCTCCCGGTCACGGGCGACCTTCTGGGCGTCGGTGAAGGTTTCGACGCTCACCAGAGCGGGATGGGTGGGTGCGCTTGACCAGATCCACGCCTCGGGAGGGTTGTTCCGGCCTCCTGCCGATGTGGTGGCCTTGCGGTTCCACACCATGTAACCGGTGTACTTGGGGTTGGTCAGCACCTCTCGGACCGAGGAGTAGGTCCATTTGCCCACGCTGCGGTGCTTCGCAGTTGCGACGGGCGGCGGGTAGCGATCCAGATCACGGTTGAGTCGGTCAGCGATGACTTGATAGCCGAGACGCTCACTGACGCGGATCTCAAAGATGGTCTGCACGACCGGGCCGCGCACCGGGTCGGAAGCCAGGACATGCTTGGTGGCTCCCTGCTCGCGGCGAGCGGCGACAGGGTGAGGAACCTTGTCCGCCAGGTACCCGTACGGAGGCCGCCCGATGTTGAAGCCCTGTTCGGTGTGGGCCTCGAAGCCGCCCCAGGCTTTCTCCAGCATCTCCAGGACGTACCACTCGGCCACTCCCTGCTTCACCCGCCGTGTGAGCACCTGGGAGGAGCGTTTCCCGTTCAGGGTGATCGGTTCGTCGGACGCCCACAGCGGGATGCCGAGCTTCTCCAGAGTGTTCTCGATCTGGGTGCCGACGTAGGTCCGACGCGCGATCCGGTCGACCGACTCGCAGATCACCGCATCAAAACGCCGATCCCCCTGGGTCGCTTCCGACAGCAGGTCTTGAATGCCGCCGTCACGCGGAACCGGGATGTTGAACCGCTCATGCCCGCGCGCGGCCAGGTCCTTGCGTCCGGACTCGACGTCGTAGAAGTGCGCGACGATCACCGCACGTCCCGGCAGGGATGTGTGCAGGGCGGTCTGACTGCTGGCGAGCTGACGCGGCAGCGACAGGGTCGGGTCCTGCTTGCCCTCAGTCGAGGTCTGCCCTCGGCACCACTAGAGCGAGAATTGCAGCCGCGGTACTTGAATGGGTCGAGTGCCCGGCGATCGACGATGAACGACACCGACCCTCGAGCACGACCACCTGACACATCTCACCCCGAGTTGTCCACGCTGCGAGGGGAGGTTCACTGCTAGCCGGCTGCGGCCACAGATGGCCATGGCAGCTCAGCGGGGCTTTTGGGGGCGGCGCGAACGGTACAACTTTGACCATGAGTGAGGTGGCGTTGCTCCGCAGTGAGCTGCATCGGTTGCTGGAACGCACGGAGAAATGGCTCGTGGAGCTTACGGCGGACGCCGAAGACGACGATCTTGCGTGGCAGTTGACGCGGGAACGCGAAGAGCTCGTGGCCATGCGGATGCGGGCGGCGTCGTCGCTGATCAACGTGGGGTTGCTCGGGGGGTTCTCTTCGGGCAAGAGCTTCCTTATCAGCGGGCTGCAAGGTGTGCTGGAGTACATGCAGATTCCGACCGCGCCTCGCAAGGCGGACAAGTACATAGGTTTGCTGCCGTCGGCGACCAAACCCACGACCGCTTGCCCGGCTACCGTGGTCCCGGTGGAGACCAGAACGGAGCCGGACGCTGACGGGCGCGGCGTTCTGCGGGCGCGCTTCACCGGTGATCAGGAGTGGACGGACATCGGGAGGTCCCTCGGTCCGCTGGTAGTGGCCGCCTACGCCATGCAGGATCCGGAAAGGGTTGAGGCGCGGGTGCAGCCGGACCACATGAGCCGGCAGGTTGCCGAGATCGAAATCCTGCTCTCGGATTACCGCCTGCCCGCCAAGTTGTACGACTTGCCTGGACACGGCTCGCCGATCAAGACGCACGACAAGGTCGTCCGGGACGCGATGGCCAAGGCCGACTGCTTGATCTATGTCGCCAATGCCACCAAGACACTCACCGAGAATGAACTAGACCTGATCCGTTTCCTGCACGGGCACCACACGCACTGGGGCAAAAAGGTGATCTGGGTGCTCACAGCCATCGACAAGGCCATGGACCTGGACCTGGACGACAAGCCGGAATGGCAGGACACCCTGAAGCAGAACAACGCCTACCTGCGGGAAAACTTCCCACTCCCGGACGGCAAGCCGGATGAGAAATTCTTCGGCGTCGGATTCGTCCCCGTCTCCCCGGCGCTGGAGGCACGCGGACGCGCCCTGGCGGCAGCAGGGGAGGATGAGGCAGCGGCAGACTGCATCGCCGAGAGCCGGATGGACGAGCTGCGAAATTCGATCAGCGACATGATCGAGGCCGGAGCGGGCAAGCGGCACATCGCTGCCGTCGCTGGCGAGGCGCATTCGATGATCGAGCCTCAACTCCGGCGGCTGCGCACGATACTGGATGCCGAGCGAATACCGGTCGAAGAGCTGGCCACCGAGCGAGATCGTATGGAGCGCCGGTACGACGCTCTCAAGGAGGCGGTCGATACAGTCCGTGACCAGCTTGAGAAGAACCTAGAGCGGCGCTTGCGCATCATCGAACGCGGTTTCCGGCAGCTCGCTCCACAACTGCACGGCGCCATGGACGCGCGGATCAAGACCATGGACCCCCGCAAGGCGCGGCAAGAAAACCGCCTCGAGGAGGGTTATGCAAAAGCTCTGAGGAAGAGCAGGCCAGTGATGGCTTGGAGTGTCTCTTCGAATTTTTCTATGGGCGGCCGGTAGCGTCCTCCTTCTTGGCCGAGCATGCGCCAGCCTTTCAGTGTTG
>NZ_JABXFD010000019.1 GCF_013372625.1 Actinomadura sp. BRA 177 | reverse complement strand
GCGCCTGGCGCGCTTACCTGGCTCACTGGTATTCCGGCTATCTGTAGGGCCGTGCGTGCCACCCGATTCCTTGTCGCCGCGTGCGACGTCGTTGGCCAAGCGCCGGCCGTGTCCCGAGAGATGATCACCTGCTGGGGGTGGGACACCGCCGCCTGGCGGATCAGCTTGGTGGTGTCCAGCTGGTAGCGGACCTGATGCAGCGTCGGATGAACGGACACGAGCTCTGACAAGGTGCCACCTAGCTACCCGACTCGCGCCGGGTCGAGGGCAGGGGGCCAGGGCAGGGCCGAATCCTGGAACGAGTGCGGGGGGCGCGCGGCAGCGCTATGCCTCGCGGAACCGCGAACGGCTCGTTCCAGGTCGGTGACGCTAAGACGGTACAGCTGTTGACGACCATCGGCAGGGTCTGGACGGGCACCGACGTCTGCGGCTACGCCGCGGTGCTCATCCACGACGACTGGTTCGTC
>NZ_JABXFD010000020.1 GCF_013372625.1 Actinomadura sp. BRA 177 | reverse complement strand
GGCGCTGGGTCCGTGTGTGTTGCCGACGCGGCTCGTCGTCGGCAGCGTCAGATGTGGAGCGGAGACAGGGACGGGGACGTGTGCGAGGGCCTCACCGACGCGCGGATCCCGCTCACCGGCGGCGGCAACATCTGGCTGCTGACGCCGAAGGCGGGCCGGGACGGGCACGTGGAGCCGAGCGACATCGGCGAGGCCGGCGGTCTGCGCGGCCTCTCGCAGACCAGCAGTGTCAGCGCCGCCAAGGAGTGGTCCGGCACCCGGCTGGTCGCGCCCAAGGTCCGCGGGTAGCCGGGGGACGGTAGGCGACTTGGCCGGCAACGCGGGCGCCGTCAGTGTGGCCGGCGCCGATGTGGTCGGTGTCAACGTGGACCGCGTCCTGCCTCGTTTACACATCTGTGGGTGCCGACGAAGAGGCACGGATATACTTACGGTGAGAGCGTTTATCTCAAACACAACGTATAAACAAA
>NZ_JABXFD010000724.1 GCF_013372625.1 Actinomadura sp. BRA 177 | reverse complement strand
GTGGGGGGCGAGCGGCGTGGTGCCGGCGCGGGCGGGGCCGGCGCGGGCGGCGATCGGTGCGAGGGCGCGGCCGGCCGGTGCTCCCGCCGGGCGGGCCGCTCCAGGTCGGCGGCGCGCCGGGCGAACCGGCGGGTCGGGGGCGGCAGCTGGCGCGGGACCGGCAGGGTGCCGGCGCGCCGCGGCTCCCGGTGCTGCGCCACCTCGATCGCGTCGCGCAGCGTGCTCAGCTCGCGCATCTCGGCGGGCTCGGCGTCCAGCTCCACCAGCAGCCGGTCGAAGACGTCCGCGCGGGGAACCGTCGTCCCCTTCAGGTACGCGTACAGGCTGCTCTTGGAGACGCTGATCCGCCGGGCCAGCTCCGCGCGGGCGAGGGCGCGGCCGAGCCGGTGCTCCCGCCGGAGGAGCAGCAGCCGCAGCCGCTCGGCCAGCCTCGCCTCCATCGGATCGCCGCGCCGGGTCATTGGCCGCCAAGGCCCTTGAGCAGGCCGTCCAGGGGACCGCGGCCATGGGCGGAGTCCACGATGGACAGGTAGAGGCCGTTCGCGCCGATGCCGAACAGGTAGTCGACGGGGTGGATCTGCCACCGGTTCCGCCACCAGACCAGGCGAATGGTGCCCTTGCGCGTCCCGTCGAACACCATCATCGCGGTGGCCGTGTCGTCCTTGATCGTGATGTCGCCGACGCCGGCCTTGCCGACCTCGTCGCGGTAGGACTCGGGCGCGCGCCGGAACACGCCGGAGATCTGCGTCTCGCAGTTCGCCTCGTCCGGCTGCGCGATCTCGCACCAGGCCGGCGCATCCCCCGCGATCTCGGCCTTCTTCAGCGCCTCCAGCGTCTTGCGCGCCCCCGCCTTGCCCGGAACGGAGACGACACCGGGGTCGATCCCCGGGCCGGAGAAGACGAAGAAGGCCGAGGCCGTGACGACCACGAGCACCAGCAGCACGACGGCCGGCGCGGAAACGGCCCGCGAACTCCCGCCATTCTTGATCACCAGCTTGCTGTTGATCAGACTGGTGCCCTGCACGCCGACACTGCTGTCGCCGACTTGCAGAATGTCCCGCCCGCCGATCAGCGAATCGCTGATCTTCTGATTCACCCGCGCGACGATGCCGACTGCGCTCTGGCCGCCCGGCCGCGAATTGTCATCCATATCGAGGACTCCCCCTGCCGTCTGGACGGAGCAACCCTGAGAGAAACCGTCGCCACGGGTCAACCCGCCGCAGCCGTCCCGGCGCGGGAACAACGATCTTCTTTCCCGTGTCGACCCAGGTCAGCCGGGACGAAAAGCGGATTCGCCGCACCCGATCACCCATTGCGCAGAATTATCAGGCGAAAGAAGTACCCGCCGGTAAGGCGCACGTGCGCCACCCTCACGGCGCGAACCGGCCGAGCCCCGCCGGGTCGAGGACGACGATGGACCCGTGCCGCGTCGCGACGACCCCGCTCGCCCGGAGCCTCGACAGCGCCCGCACCACCGAGGCGCGGGAGACCCCGAGCAGGTCCGCGATCTCGTGCTGGAACCGGGGCGCGGCCCCGGGGTTGCTCAGCAGCCGCGCGACCCGGGGCAGCACGTTCTCCTCGGCGGCGCTGCGCTCGTCGTCGGCGCTGCGCAGCCGCTCGGCGGTGACCCGCAGCAGCGCCCGCTGCAGCCCGTCATGCCGCCGCGCCACCGCGTCGAACGCCTCCTGCGACAGCACCAGGACCCGCCCGCCCCGCACGGTGGCGACGGTCGCCGAATGCGGCGTGTTCAGCACCAGCGACATTTCCCCGATGATGTCGCCGGGTCCCCGCCAGGCGAGCCACTTCGCACCGCCGCCCGCCCGCCGGCTGACCCGGACATGCGCGTCCAAAAGGACCATGACCGTTTCCGACCGCCGCCCCTCGACGCACAACCGCGCCGCATCCGGGAAAACACGGATCCGGCCCGCCCGGCACAACTCCCGCCGCTCTCCGCCGTCAATCAATGACCAGAAGCCGTCCACGGAATACCTCCCCCCGTTCGGAGGAAACTCTTCCCGACCGGCCACACCCCCGCGCCCTTTTCCCCGTCCGCATGCGGCCGCCCCCCGACCGTTTCCGGCCGCCGCCCCCAAATAGCCCACGAACCAAAAAAGCCGGTTCCCGCTACCAAGCGGAACCGGCTGATCGTTGAGAGGTGCCCCCTGCAGGATTCGAACCTGCGCACACGGCTCCGGAGACCAGCAGCTATCAGTGAGTTGAGCTGCAAGGATGTCTCCGACACTGCGTTGTGCGGACGTACATGGAACGCCATGGGCTCCCCCGTCCGGTACACCTCGGATGTCGGATCAACGTCAAGACGGAAGTCCGTGAGGCAGGACATCACGGTGGCGCGCACCTGCGGACTGGCCACTCAGGTGTGTACTGCGGTGTGAGCGCATCAGCAAGGAGAGCTTCTCTCCTTGCGGGACCTGCTGTTGTCGATGAGTTTGGCGCGGCTAGTTCTGGCTTGATACGCATCCTCGATGCAGTCCCGAAGTTGAGTGGCTGATTCCGGGTATTTCCACCAGCGCGCGTATGACTCGTTATCGCCGTCCACATTGTCGTTGAGGCGGGGAGGGAGCTGGCGAGAGATTTTGGAAACGCTCGGGAGCGTGACCGCCATTAGTCCGCTGAGGCGGTTCAGCTTATCTCTTCTGAGGGTGGAATAAATCTCCCAGTCTACATATCGCCGAGCCCATGTGCAGGCGCCAATCATAACTATCGTGACTGTGGAGTCGCGCAGGTATTTATCCCTAATCTGTTGCATTACGTATCCGGTGTCGTTGCTGTCGATAAAGTCATCCTCGTCGCTGACGCCGATTACTTTAGGAATGAATACGTGTCCGTAATCCTCGATGAATGTCTTGACCTCGTCTGCATCGGCCGCATGGTACGACACAAATGCCTTGTGTCGCGTTGGATCCGAGGTGCTTGCTTCGGCCTTCTGAGCGGCTTCGAGTACTCGATACTGTCCATAAGTGGTCACGTGGACTCCCGTGGTCCGATCCAGGGGTGCGGATAGGTCAGAGTATCGCACTCACGACGCCGCATGCGGCATGATTGTGCGCATGACTTCCGTGCAAGGTCTCTCCGAGGACGACTTCCCCCAGGTGTTCAGGGCCGCCGACACCACTGCCATAGAGGGGAGGCGTCAGTACATGTCCCAGACGAGCCTCCGGCTCGTACTGACCGTGGCTGCTGCAGCGCTAGGTGTAAAAGCAGTCACCATTGGGAGTTCTCGCATCGATTGGGCGGCTTTGGCGGCCTCTGTCGCCTTCTTTGTGGCCCTCGCTCTTGATGCCTTCCTCTTGCATGGCAAACCAGAACGCGCTTGGTACGAGGGGCGGGCCTTGGCTGAGTCCGCGAAAACTCTGACATGGAAATGGGCGGTTGGCGGTAACCCTTATCCCAAGGGAGGGGTGATGCTTGACGAGGTTTTGCTCTTTGTTGACGATTTGAAGGCGCTGAGACGTTCGAGTCGACTGGAAGCGTTGGCCCCGATAGGAGGAACCACGGTTACGCAAGCGATGCGTGACTTGCGGGAAAGTTCACTCTCTGAACGCAAAGAGGGGTATCTGAAGCATCGTCTAGAGGATCAACTTGCATGGTACTCCGGCAAATCCCGCAAGAGCAAAAAGAGGGCGAATATGTGGCGCTACATCTTGCTCGCGTTGGAAATATTGGGTGGTGTTACGGGACTCCTTAAGGCTGGCGCAGTTGTCAACATTCCGATTGATGCGGTTGTAGCGACAGGAATGGGTGCGGTCGGGGCATGGCTTGAGGCGCAACAACATGATCAGGTTGGTACGGCGTACGCTGTGGCTGTTGCAGACCTGAGTGATGCACGAGTGCGGCTTGAGATGGCCCAAGACGAAGAGAGTTGGGCTCAAGCAGTCAATGATGCCGAGGATGCAATTAGTAGAGAGCACACGCGGTGGCGGGCTTCGCGCTCTCAATCGTAGTCCGCGAAAGAGGGACTCCGGTCAGAAATCGGAGCCCCTCTTGTCTTATTCTCAGTGGCCAAGAAAGTGATGGGTGGGCTTTGGGTGCATGAGGAAGTCGTGGTGGGAGATGTTCCAGGCGTAGGCGCCGGACATGGAGAAGGCGACTAGGTCGCCGACGGCGACGCGGTCGGTGGGGACCTCGCGTGCGAAGACGTCCTTTGGTGTGCAGAGTTGGCCGACGAGGGTTACGGGTTCGCCGGCGGCTGCAGGACCGTCGCCGTTGCCGGCGAGGATGTCGAACGGGTGGTTGTGCTGCTTGGTGACGGGTGTCCGGATGTGCATGGTGCCGCCGCGTAGGACGGCGTACCACTGGCCGTGTGCCTTCTTCACGTCCAGTACCTCGGTGATGTACCACCCGGCGTAGACGCTGATGGAGCGGCCCGGTTCGATGCGCAGCGTTTCGCCCGGCTCGGCGAGCGCGGCGACGTCGGTGCCGTACTGCTTCCAGTCGAATCGGGTTCCGGGCGTGCTGTAGTCGACTGCCATGCCGCCGCCGAGGTTGAACTCTCGCGGTCCGGTGTGGCCGATCCTGTCGAGCCATGCGCGGCCCCACGTGAGGATCTCGGTGGACTGGGCGACCATGGCGGACGCGTCCAGGCCGGACGCCAGGTGCGCATGGATGCCGCGTAGGCGCACGTGCGGCGAGGCGGTCAGGATGTCGGTGCAGGACTCGATTAGTTCGGGGTCCATGCCGAACGGGCCGCTCATGGCGAGCGCGACGCCGCTGCGGTCGCCGGCGAGGTTGAGGCGTAGCAGGATGTCGACCTCACGCTCGGCCGCCTGGGCGATCTCGGCGAGGCGCGATAGCTCGTACGGGCTTTCGACGTGGATGCGCTCGACGTCGAGGGCGAGCGCCTGGCGGAGTTCGTCATCGGTCTTGCCGGGGCCGCCGAACGCGAGGCGCGCGTCCGGCAGCGCCTCGCGGACGTGTGCCAGCTCGCCGCCGGACGCGACCTCGATGCCGTCCATGTACGGGGCGACCGCTTGCAGGATCGGCGCGTCGGGGTTGGCCTTTGCGGCGTAGAAGATCTCCGGCGCACCGGGCGCCGAGAGCGCGGCCTTGACCTCGGCCGCGTGCTCTCGCAGCGCGGCGAGGTCGTAGACGAACGCGGGTAGCTCCCCCTTGCCGGCAAGGGTCTGGACGTGGTCTTGGACTAGGCGCGTGATCATCGGGCGTGGTCTCTCCGGTTGTCAGGCGAGCGGGAACTCGTACTGGGCCGTCAGGTAGTGGGCGGGCGCCACTGTGACGGTCACCTCGACGGCTCGGCCCTCGGCGGTCATGCCGACGTGCGTGATCTGGATGACCGTCCGCTCGGGACTGATCTCCAGCGCCCGCGCCTCGGCGTCGGTGGGCAGGCGGCTAGGAGTGATCCGCTCGCGCGCCGAGACCTGCGGGTAGCCGAGTTCGGCGAGCGCGCTCTTGACGCCGCCGACGATCACCGGGCCGTCTTCTTCCAGGACGGTGCCCTCGGCGATGTCGAGGGGGAACCAACTCTCGTTGATCCGGACGGGGATGTCACTGGCGAGGAGACGCCGGCGACGGACGAGGCAGTTCGCCTCACCGGTCGGCACGCCGAGCAACTCGGCGACCTCGGCCGGCGGTTCGGCGTGCTCGGTGGTGATCTCGTGCTTGGGCTCCAGACCGAGGGCGCGAACCTCGGCGTCGAACGCGCCGCGGGCGCCGTTGTTCTCGCGCTTTGCCCGGTCGTAGCGGGCAGGTGAGTGGAGCATCGGCGGTAGCCAGGTGACCATGGTTCCCCGTCCCTGCTGAGGACGGACCATGCCCTCGGCTGCGAGTACCTGCATTGCCCGGTTCACCAAGCTACGGGAAGCCCCGTACCGGTCGGCAAGCTCCGGCTCGGCTGGCAGCACGGACCCCGTGGGGTACCGGCCGTCGATGATTTCTTCACGGATTTTTGCGGCGATGTCGCGGAACCCGTGGCGCTCCGATGTGGGCATCTACCTGCTCCTCTCCACTGTCGACCCGCTGTGTTAGGTCCACCTAACCAGAGCTAGCGCGAAACGCCAAACGATTGGTGCCTCTTGACATCTGCTCCGGCGTGGCCACAATCGAGAGTACGTCAAACGCCAAACGTTTGGCGTATCACTCGACCTGAGGAGTGCCCAGGTGTTCCCGCAGAAGTCCAGCAACATCCCGCAGTGGCTCGCCGGCATCGCCGTCGCCATCTTCGCGATCAACAACCCCGAGAAGGCCGCCGCGCTGGTCAACCAGATCATCCACGCGATCACGACCTTCGCCGGTTCGCTGGGCTGACCGGCGATGACGACCTACCACCCGCACCCGCTGCCCCTCGGCGCACAAGCCACCAAGCACGCCGCCGAGGGCCGCCCTACCCGACCGATCACGACCCGCAAGGAGGACCGCATGGCCGTTGACCCGTCCGCTCTGTCGCTGGTGGACCTGGTGTCCGAACTGGGGGAGCGCGGCGACTGCCGGCATGACCCGGACCTGCACATGGGCCCGGACACGTTCGAGTCCGAGCCGATCGCCGAGCGGCTGGCCCGGCAGGACGTGGCCCGGCAGGTGTGCGAGGACTGCCCGGTGTGGGACCTGTGCCTTGACTACGCGCTGCGGATCCGCCCCTCGTGGGGCGTGTGGGCGGGCTACCTGCCCCGCGAGCTGGCCGCGCTGCGCCGCGAGGTCCGGACCCTGCCCGCCCCGGACCTGGGCGAGGTGGCGTGATGTTCGGCGCTGACCCGCACGCCCGGATCCGCGTGCTGATCGCACTGGTGTTCCTCGCCCTCGCCGGCGCGGTGCTCCTGCTGGGAGGTGTCCAGTGAAGATCCGCCTGACCGGTCTGCCCGCCGAGGTCGACACCGCCGCCGCCCGCATCGCCGACGTGGTGACCGTGCTGGAGACCTCCCGGCCCTACCCGCGCCGCGGAACCTCGGCGCTGGTCTCCCTCTACCTCGACGCCACCCTCGACGCACCCGCCGAGGGGGCGTCACCCGCCCACGACACCCCGGACGCGAGGTGATCGGCATGTTCGTCTTCAACGACCGCGACGACCGGCACCGCGCGTCCGACGGGGTGTCCCGGTTCGGGGTGTACCTGCGCCGCTACCCGAAGCTGTTCGCGTCCTGGGACGAGGACGGCACGGTCACCGGTGACCCGGTGGCGTTCACGGCCGCGGCGTGGCAGGTGGCCACGTCGCCGGTCATGGCGCCGCCCTACGTGGCCTGGACGGCCGAGCGTCTGCAGTCGGTGGCCCTGGACTCCAGTGAGATCGACGACGCGCTCATCGCCCGCGTGCTGATCACGGTCCCGCGCCCGTCGGTGCTCGCCTCCGTGGCGGGGTTCGGCGACTGGGACCGCGGCGACCGGTGGAACCGCGGCTACCACATCCCCGACCACGACCGGCTGTCGCGCCGCCCGGCGATGCTGACCACCACTGCCCTGATGTTCCACATCCCGGCCGCCGAGCTGCACACCCCGGCCGACGCACCCGACCGGCTGACCGTCGTCGATGCCAAGGCGTCGGTGAAGCGGCTGGCCAAGCTGCTGGACGACCGGTGCGCCCCCGTGCTGGTCGCCCTGGACGGGTTGGGGGTGACCCGATGATCACCGTCCTTCTGACGCTGGCCGTCCTGGCCGCCGTGGTGTGCTGGGTGTGCGCCTCGCCGGTCCGGCTGGCCGCCGCCGCCGGGGTGCTGCTGGTCACCCACCCGGCGCCGACCGCGGCCCTGACCGCCGTGACGGCCGTGGCGGTCACGGGGGCCGCCGGCGTGCTGGCCTACCGGTTGCTGCGCGCCGAGGGCTGGCACCTGGTCACCGTCCAACGCCCCAACCTGGTGCCCGCGCCGGTGGGGGGTGTGACGGCATGACCCGCCGCCGTAGCCCCGCGCGGTTCTTCGACCCGACCGGCGCCCGGTACGGGATCCCCACGTGGCCGTGGCGCATGGCCCCCGGTCACCTGCGCACCCGCCGCCAACTCGCCGCCGAGGGCCTGCGTCCCGGCGGTCAGGAGATCGCCGGACAGGTGCTGTGGAACTCCCGCCGCGGTGGTGGCGGTGTGCGCGCCGCCTACCTCTACGACGTCCGGCTCGCGCTGCCCAAGCGCGTCCCGACCGACCGGCAGCGCGCGGCCCTGGGCAAGGCGCTGGCCGCCCGCCGGCACTGCCCGACCTGCCGCCGCGACGCCGGATACGTCCTGCCCCGCCACCTCGGCGAGTGCCTGGAGTGCGCCGAGGGCGCCGACCTCGCCGAGGTGGAGGTGACCGCGGCATGACCACGCCCACGCCCGTCTACGCCGCCGCGCCGCGCCGGATCCTGCACGCCGGTCCGGTCAAGCGCTGCCCGACCTGCCGCACGCCGCTGGACGGCGGCCCGGTCCGCTTCCGCTGCAACCCGTGCGGACGGTCGGTGATGGCCGCCGACCTCGACACCGAATACCACCCCGCCGAGTCCCTCGGCGCCGATGCCCTCGACTCCAACCCGGCCCGCACCGTTCCCGATGGGAGGCACGCCGGATGACCACGCTCAACCACCACACGCCCGCGCCCCTGGCCGCGGCCCTCGGCGCATCCACCACCACGCCCACCAAGCACGCCGCCGAGGTTCCCGCGCCCACCCGACCGATCACGCACCCCAACGAGACCCCGACCGCCGCCGACCTCGACGGCGCCGAGCGCACCCCGGACACCTCGGCGGGCGCCTCGCCGAGAGGACGCGCGCTGACCAGCAGCGAGTTCACCGCGGTCGCCGTGGTGGCCGCGCTGGTGGCCGTCCTGGGCCTGCTGGGATTCGTCAACAGCTTCGCCGCCGTCGCCGAGGCGTCCCGGCCGTCGTTCGGTCGGCTGGCCTGGACGGTGCCCCTCGGTATCGACCTGGGCATTGCTATCTTCGCCGCCCTCGACATCGTGTTGGCGCGGCTGGACATGCGGATTCGCTGGCTGCGGTTCATCCCGTGGGCACTGACCGCCGCAACGGTCTACCTCAACATCGCCGGCGAACACGGCGTGTTCGGCAAGGTCGCACACGCCGTCCTGCCCGCGCTGTGGGTCATCGCCGTCGAGATCGCCGCGCACGTGATCCGGATCCGCGCCGGCATCGCCGCCGGAACCCGCATGGACGGAATCCGCACGTCCCGGTGGATCCTCGCCCCCTGGCCCACCATGAAGCTGTGGCGCCGCATGGTGCTGTGGGAGATCCGCTCCTACCCCGACGCGCTCGCCCGCGAACGCGCCCGCCTCCTGGCCCTGACCGACCTACAGGACACCTACGGCCGGTGGGCATGGCGCCGCAACGCACCGCGCCGCGTCCGTGCCCTGTACCGGCTCGGCGAACTCACCGCCGCCGAGAGCAACGGTGCGCCGTCCGGTGGACCGTCCGAGGACCGTCCCGACCTGTCGGCGGTGGACCGCCCGGCCCTCGACGCCGGACCGTCCATCCGGACCGACACCGGACCGTCCGCCACGCCGTCCCGGACGCGCAAGCGGACCGGCGCCGCACGGTCCACCGGCCGCACCGGTGGACCGTCCGCCCCCCGGTCCCGCAAGACCGCCGCGCCACCGCCGGACGTCGAGGACCTTATGCCGCTCGGACGGCGCATCGCCGCCGACCTCGCCAAGGACCGTCAGCCCTTGACCCGCAACGCGCTGGCCATCCGGCTGCGCGAGGCCGGACAGAGCGCCGGTAACGCCCGCGTCGGCGCCCTGCTGGCCCGCCTCAAGACCGAACCCGCCACCGACTCGACCGCCAACCCGTCCGACGCCGAGGACGCCGCCGAGGGGGACACCCAGTGATGAGCCACGCCAAAGCCATGGGCGAGGTCGTACACCTGCCCGTCAAGCACACCGACCCGAGCGCCGACACCGACCCGTCGCCCGCCCTCGACGCCCCGGCCACCGCACCGAACGGCGCCGGCAACGGCACCCCGCCGACCGACCCGCCCGCGCCCGTCCCGTCCGGCGACGGCGCCGAGGACGACGGCACGGACGACGGCGACGCGCTAGAGGGCCGCGTGCTGGTGGACCGTCCCGACACGTTCCGGCCGGACGTGCGCGCCCGCCGGATGACCGGTGAGCGTGCGCAGCGACGCCCGATCATCGCGCCGTGGCTGCGCGACCGCAGCGAGGCACGCGCCACCGTCCGGTGGGCGGTCGGCTACGCCAGCCACGTCACCGGCTACCACGCCGCCCGCATCCCGCTCTACAGCTTGCGGCTGGCCGGACGCTCGCCCCGTGGCCTGTTCCGGGTGGTGGCCGGCACGTGGCGGTGGACGTTCGACATGGACGCCCGGCCGCTGCGTACACACGCCATCGACCGCCGCAACGACGAGGCGTACTTGAAGCTGATGAGTGAGCGCAACGACCGCGTCCGCGCCCGCCTCATGGTGACCGGCGCCGGTGTGGTCGGTGGCGGGCTGGCCGCCGTGTCGGTGGCCGCCGCTGGCGGCGTCACCCAAACCGCCGTCCTGGCCGCGCTGGTGTTCCTGCTCGGGTGGATCGGCACGCCGACCGACCGCCGCATCCTGGACACCGCGGTTGTCTCGACCAAGGCGCCCAAGCTCACCTCGGAAATCGTGGTGCGGGCGCTGGCCGCGCTCGGCAACGCCGAGATCAACAAGGCGGTCGGCAAGGGCGGATCCGGGATCACCTTCCCCGCGCCGATCACCCGCGATGGTCCCGGCTGGCGCGCCGAGGTCGATCTCCCGTACGGCGTGACCGCTACCGACATCATGGAACGCCGCGACCGCCTCGCCTCCGGCCTGCGCCGTCCGCTGGGCTGCGTGTGGCCCGAACCCGCCCACCACCAGCACGCCGGACGGCTGGTGCTGTGGGTCGGTGACCAGGACATGAACCAGGTACGCCCGCCGGTGTGGCCGCTGGCCAAGACCGGCGCCGCCGCGGACGTGTTCAAGGCCATCCCGTTCGGCACCGACCAGCGCGGACGCCCGGTCACGCTCACCCTGATGTATGCCAACATGCTGATCGGCGCCATGCCCGGCGCCGGCAAGACGTTCGCGCTCAAGGTGCCGCTACTGGCCGCGGCCCTCGACCCGACCGCGCAGCTTCGGGTGTTCGAACTCAAGGGCACCGGTGACCTGGACTTCGCCGAGAAGGTCGCCCACCACTACGGGAGCGGCCCCGACGACACCACCATCGGCGAGTGCCTCGCCTCGCTCCGCGAGGTCTACAAGGACCTGGAGCGCCGCGCCAAGACGCTGGCCGGACTGCCCAAGGACGTCCGTCCCGAGAACAAGGTCACCCCGCAACTGGCCGCCTCCACCACCTACGGTCTCGGGCCGCTGGTGTTCGTGGTGGACGAGTGCCAAGAGCTGTTCTCCCACCCCGAATACGGCAAAGAGGCCGGCGAACTGGCCACCGCGATCATCAAGCGTGGCCGCGCCCTCGGCGTCATCCTGCTGCTCGCCACACAACGCCCGGACAAGGACTCGTTGCCGACCGGAATCTCGGCGAACGTGGGCATCCGGTTCTGCCTACGGGTCATGGGCCAGCTCGAAAACGACATGATCCTCGGCACCTCGATGTACAAGAACGGGATCCGCGCCACCACCTTCACCAAGCAAGACCGCGGCATCGGCTACCTCGCTGGAGAGGCCGACGAACCCCAGATCGCCCGCGGCTACTACCTCAACGGCCCCACCGCCGACCGCATCGCCGACCGCGCCCGCGCCGCCCGCAAGACCGCCGGAACCCTCACCGGCTACGCCGCCGGCGAGGACACCACCCCAACCGCCGAGGACGGTTCCTCGCTGCTGGACGACATCGCCGCCGTCCTGCTGCCCGGCGAAGACAAGGTGTGGTCCGAGACCATCGTGACCCGCCTCGCCGACCTACGCCCCACCGCCTACGGCGCATGGGGCGACCTCGACCCGACCGGCAAGGCCAAGCACCTGGCCGCCGCCCTCAAGCCCTACGGCGTCGCCACCGGACAGATTTGGGGACAGGACGAAACCGGCAAGGGCGGCAACCGCCGCGGCATCACCGCCGCGCACATCCGCGACGCCCTCGACAGCCACGGCAACACCGCCCCGTGACACCCGACCGGCCCGCTAGGTCTAGCGGCCCCCACCGCTAGACCTAGCGGCCCGGCTAGCGACCCACACCCCACGCCACCAGCGATCAAGCATCTAGCGGCCCCTACCTGCACCCATGCCAAAAACCGCCCTAGGAGGCACCTTTGAGCCCCCTGCTCGCCACCGCTAGCGACACCGGCCTCAACCTCGGCGCGTGGTTGCTGTTCGCCGTCCTGGCCGCCGCCGGCTACCTGTCCCCACTGCGTCATCTGGCCGTATCGGGCGTGCCGTAAATGCGACGGCGCCGGCCGGTTCCGCTCCCCGTCCGGCCGCGCCTGGCGCTACTGCAACCGCTGCAGCGGCAAGGGCGCCCAACTCCGACCCGGCCGCCGCATCTGGACCCACCTCAAGAACACCAACCGCCACCGCCAGTGAGGAGACGCGCCCGCCCTGGACGCAAAAGCGGCCCTCGGCGCACAAGCCACCAAGCACGCCGCCGAGAGCCGCACCCCCAACCGATCACGGACCCCAACGAGGTCCCTAGAAGGAGGCACCTTCCATCATGACGCACAGCCCGCCCGAACTCCCGCCCGTCGAGCAATGGCCCATGCTGGCCGCGCCCGACTGCCCCACCTGCCAGCGCCCTGCCGACGTGGCATGGATCGGCCCGGCCACCCTCGCCGACGGCGCCGAGGTCAACGTGTGGCGCTGCCGCGCCTGCCCCGCCGACTTCTCCATCCCCGCCGTCCGCTGGCCCGTCCTCGACGGCCCGGACTGCCCGTCCTGCCGCACCGAGGTGACGTGCTGGGCCGCGCTCGCCCCCGACGCCCTCGGCGACCTGTGGACGTGCGAGCACGGGCACGAGTTCGTGCTCACGCCCGAGGGACGGATCATCCTGCCCGAGGACGCCGCATGACCCACATGACCGTGTTGGAGGGGTTCGCCGGCGCCGGTGGCCTGTCCGAGGGCGCCCGCATGATCGGCCTCGCCCCCACCCTCGGCTACGAGACCAACCCCGACGCCTGCCGCACCGCCCACGCCGCCGGGCACCCCCGCGTGCAAGCCGACGTGCGCGCCCTCGACCCCGCCCGCCTCGCCGACGCCGAGGGATGGATCTCCGGACCGCCCTGCCCCACCTACGCCGCGTCCGGCAAACGGTCGGGCCGCACCGACTACGCCACCGTCCTGACCGCCGTCGAGCACCTCGCCGACAGCCACCACCCGCGCCGGACCCTGGACGGCATCGGCGCCGAGGTCGCCGACCCGCGTACCGCGCTGGTGCTGGAAGCCCTCGACGTTGCGCTCGACGCGCCGAATCTGCGTTGGGTGGTGGCCGAACAGGTGCCCGCCGTCGCCGGCATCTGGCGAGAGTTCGCCGCCGAGTTGGCCGCCTGCCACCGGTGGGACGCCTGCACCGTGCTGACGTTGCGCGCCGACGACTTCGGCGCCGCCACCCGCCGCACCCGCGTGTTCCTGATCGCCACCCGCGACGGCGCCCCCGACCTGACCGGCCTGCCCTACCGGGACCGGTGGGACTGCCACCGGTTCGGCCCCGGCCCAACCGACCGGCCGCCCAACCCGATTACGCCGTTCCCGCTGACGTCGATGGCCGCCGCCCGCGGCTGGCCGGACGGCGTGCGAGTCAACACCCGCGGCAACCGCCGCACCTCCGGCGGCAACGAGTTCGCCGCCGACCGGCCCGCACTGTCACTGACCGGCAACGGCGCCCGCACCTGGTACCGCACCGACCTCGGACCCGTCGCCGGACGCCTCACCGACCACGACGCCGGACGGTTGCAAACCTTCCCGTCCGACTACCCCTGGCAAGGGTCACGCTCATCCCGATTCCAGCGCATCGCCGACGCCGTACCCCCGGTCATGGCCGCCGCCGTCCTCGGCGCCGCCACCCGCCGCCCCTGGCAGCCCGCCGTCTGGCAACGCCTCACCGAGGTCTACGGCCACACCCGCCCGGCCACCCCGCACACCCGGTCCGGTCTGGACTGTCCGGCCTCACCACAACTCGACCTGTTCGTCCTGCCTACTGGTGAGGGGGCAGCGGCGTGACCGAACCCGCACCGCCGCACGCATCCTCGCGGCCCGGCGCCGCCGTGCTGATGCGGTACGCGCTGGCCGCCGCCGCGCGCGGCTGGCACGTCTTCCCGCTTGCGCCCGGTGACAAGGAACCGCCCCACGGGGTGCGGTGGACGCGTACGGCCACCACAGACCCCGACGTGATCCGGCGGATATGGGCGCGGCGCCCCTACAACATCGGGATTGCGTGCGGCCCGTCCGGTCTGCTGGTGATCGACCTGGACATGCCCAAGCCCGGCGAACGCCCGCCGCCTCGGTGGGCGCTGCCCGGCGTCAACGACGGCGCCGACGTGTTCGCGCTGGTGTGCGAACAGGCGGGCGAGGCGATGCCGCTGGAGACCTTCCACGTCCGCACCCGGCGCGGCGGGTTCCACTTGTACTTCACCGCACCCGACGGAATCCGGCTGACCAACACCTCCGACGACCGCGGCAACGGGCTGGGCTGGAAGGTCGACACCCGCGGCGACGGCGGATACGTCGTCGGACCCGGATCCTTTGTCGACCTGCCGGACGGGACCGGCGCCTACGCCCCGATCCACACCCCGGCACCAGCGCCGCTGCCGGGCTGGCTGGCCGAACGGCTGCGACCGGCGCCGCTGCCGGCGCAACGCCCCGTCACGGTCGACCTGGCCACCGGCCACCGCGGCGCTTACCTGGGCAAGGCGGTCACCGCCAGCCTGGACGCGCTCGCCGCCGCGCCCGAGGGCCGCCGTAACGCCACCCTGTACGGCGCCGCCGTCGCCCTCGGCCAGCTGGTGGCCGGTGGCGCCCTGGACCCCGACGACACCGAACAACTGCTGACCGCTGCCGCCCTGCGCACCGGGCTGGCCGAGATGGCCGCCCGCCGGACCGTCCGGTCCGGGTTCCGCGCTGGCACTCAACGACCTAGGAGCGTGCCCGCATGACCGCCAAGCCGCACCTGCAGGTGGGATCCGGCCCCGAAACCATCCGCGTCCTGAAAGCCGAACTCGCCGGCGGCACCCTGCCCGACACCTACGTGTCCGCCGGATCGTTGGTGCACATGGAGACTGTGTCCGGCGGGCAGACGTCCCCGGCCGCCGACGAAGACTCACCGCTCCCGGTGACCGCCAGCCCGATCACCCCCGCCACTCTCGCGGGCCTGCTGGCCGAACACGCCTACGTCTACCGCGTCCGGTCCCGCAAGACCGGCAACGGCGCAAGCGAGACCTTCGAGGAAGAGGTCACCCCGGCCCGCGACATCCTGTCGTCAGTGCTGGCCGGCAAGACCTGGCCCGGCCTGGCCCCGCTGCGCGGCGTGATCGGCGCGCCGGTGCTGCGACGTGACGGCACCTTGCTGCAACGCCCCGGCTACGACCCCGCCACCGGCCTGTACCTGGCCTCCAAAGTCGCGCTGCCACCCGTTCCCGAACGGCCCACCGCCGAACAGGTGAACGGTGCCCGTGACTTCCTGCTGAACCGGTTCCTGCGCGACTTCCCATGGTCAAGTGCCGCCGACCGCGCGAACTATGTGGCGCTTCTGGTCACCCCGATCTTGCGGCACTTCACCCGCTCCCTGACGCCGTTCGCGCTGATCGACGCGACCATGCCCGCATCCGGGAAGTCCATCCTGACCGGCGGTCCCGGCATGCTCTACGGCCAGCGCGTCATGCCCTGGGCCTACACCGAGGAAGAACTCCGCAAGTCCATCACTGCCGTCCTGGCCGAACAGGTGGGCGTGGTGGTGTGGGACAACCTCGCCGAGGGCACCGTCATCGACTCCGCGACCCTGGCACTGCTGGTCACCGCCGGCGTGTGGTCCGACCGGCAGCTCGGCGCGTCCCGCAACATCGCCACCGTCAACGACCGGCTATGGATGGCCACCGGCAACAACCTCCAAGTCGGTGGCGACATGGCATCGCGCACCGTCCGGGTGCACCTGGACCCCAACATGCCCCGGCCCGAGCAACGCGACCAAAGCCGCTTCGGGATCCCGCACCTTGACCAGTGGATCACCGCGCCCGCCAACCAGCTCACCGTTCTGTGGCACCTGCTGGTGATGGTCCTGGACTGGACGGGCAGTGGCGCCCCGCGCGCCGACACGGTCTCGATGCGCCAATTCACCCCATGGGCGCAAGCCCTCGGCGGGTTCCTGACCCACCACGGCATCGGCGGGTTCCTGGCCAACGCCGCCCAAGTGCGCGACATCGACGAGGACGAAACTCGGTGGCGCGCGTTCCTGGCCTGCTGGCATGACCTGCACGGCGCCGAGCCGATGACCGCTGCCGAGCTACGCCGCTCCGGCGAACCCGACCGCATCGGCCTGGACGAACACGACCGGTGGGAAGGCCAGTTCATCACCACCCACACCGGCCGCCTGCCCAATCCGCTGGCCCTGGGACGCCTGCTCACCGGACAGACCGGACGCTGGCGCGGCGACTACGTCATCCGCTCCGGCAAGCACGACCGCGGCGACCGCAACGTCTTCTGGGTCGAACACCATGAGCAGTGACCCGAACCGAAACCCGCTGAAACATCTCCGCATCTCCGCAACCCCGCAAACCCACCGCCGACCTGCGGTGATACCTGCGGAGGTCACCACCACCGGTCTTCGTCCATCTCCGCAACTCCGCAACGGTTGCGGAGATGGACCCCCGATTGCGGAGATGGCCAGAGCCCCACCCAACCCATCTCCGCACACATCACCGCAGGTCACGCACCCAAGTGCGGACATGCGGAGATGCGGA
The DNA here is from genome assembly GCF_013372625.1 of Actinomadura sp. BRA 177. Lineage (GTDB taxonomy): Bacteria > Actinomycetota > Actinomycetes > Streptosporangiales > Streptosporangiaceae > Spirillospora. The sequence goes on along the minus strand of NZ_JABXFD010000724.1, from coordinate 49,635 downwards.
GATGTTTCAGCCCTCTCTACACAGCAGCACGCCGTCACCGGCGCACAGACCACCAAGCACGCCGCCGGCGACGCCCCAACCGATCACACCCGGACTGATTGAGGTGAACGCCCCCAAATGGCCCAGAGGTCCAACACGTGGATCACGGTTCCCGAGATCCTCGACGAACTCGACATCACTCGGCGCACGTGGCAGCGCTGGCGCGCACTCGGCAAGACGCCGCCCTGCACCGTCCTGCCGAACCGCAAGCTTCGGATCCGCCGAGTGGACTTCGAGAACTGGCTCTCCAGCCTCGAAGAGAGGACCGCGTGAACAAGAGCTACGACGTCCGGTTCTGGAAGGTCACCGTAAAGAAGGGCAGGAAACGGCCGTACGTCCTGCGCTGGGTGGTGGGCGGGAAAGTCCAGTCGCGACCATTCACCACTCGGGAACTGGCCGACAGCTTCAAGTCGGAACTCATCCAGGCTGCCCGGCGAGGCGAGGCATTCGACGTCGAGACCGGTCTTCCCGAGTCCAAGGTTCGCGCCGCGCTCTCCGTGAGCTGGTACCAGCACGCTCGGGACTACGTTGACGACCGGTGGGACAAGGTATCCGCCAAACAGCGCATTTCGATCGCTGAAACGCTGACCGCCGTCACGGTCGCGCTTACAGCCAAGCACAGGGGAGCGCCCGACCCGGAAACGCTGCGCATGGCACTCCGCCGGTGGGAGTTCAACAAGGCTCGGCGTGACGCCGAGCGTCCCGCCGAGGTGGCGGCCGCTCTCACATGGGCGACAAAGACCGGTGTTCCGCTCGCCGACCTCGCCGAGTTCGAGGGCATCACGAGGGTTCTGGACGCGTGTGCCCGCAAGCTGGACGGAACGCCGGCCGCGCCTAGCTACTACACGCGGCGCCGCCGGGTTCTCTACAACGTGCTCAAGTACGCCGTTCAGCGGAAACGCCTCGCGGTCAACCCCATCGACGGTCTCGACTGGAAACCGACGCAGGATGACGAGGTGTGGGAGGAGGTAGACCCGGCCGTTGTCCCGTCGCCCCGCCAAATGGCGGAACTCCTCACGGCCGTTAGCTACGCCGGACCTCGGCGAGGTCCTCGAATGGTGGCGTTCTTCGCGTGCGTCTATTACGCGATGATGCGGCCCGGCGAGGTCGTCTCACTGCGGGATGTCGACTGCAACCTTCCCTCGACGGGATGGGGCCGCCTGATGCTCGCCGGTTCGCGTCCCTCGGTCGGCACCGAGTGGACGGATTCCGGCGAATACCACGATGACCGCGGACTCAAAGGCCGCAACCGCAAGGCCAAGCGGCCCGTCCCCATACCGCCGGAACTCGTCAGGATCCTGCGGGCGCACATCGACCGGTTCGGCGTCGCCCCCGACGGCCGTCTGTTCCGCACGGAGCGCGGGGGAGTGCTCCTCCCGTCCGGCTATGGGCGCACGTGGCACCGAGCGCGCACGGTCGCCCTCACGCCCGTCGAGGAGGCGTCCGACCTGGCTCGGCGCCCGTACGACCTACGGCACGCCGGGGTGTCCCTACGGCTCCAAGCCGGCGTCCCGCCTACGCAGGTCGCCGAGTGGGCCGGACACAGTGTCGAGGTGCTCTTGAAGATCTACGCCAAGGTCATAGCCGGTCAGGACCGCGTATGGGAGGGGCTCATAGACGACGCCCTCGGCGACTGACAGCCGGAACACAAATGGAACGCGCGCCGTGGCATACGGCGTCCCACGGTGGCATCTGATGTCACATGGCCCATGAACGACAGAAGCCGGTTTCCGCAGGTCAAGCGCGGGAACCGGCTGATCGTTGAGAGGTGCCCCCTGCAGGATTCGAACCTGCGCACACGGCTCCGGAGGCCGTTGCTCTATCCCCTGAGCTAAGGGGGCCCTGCGCCCGTGTGGGGGCGCGGTAGAAGGTTAGCAGGGTTGGCGGGGTGACGCGCACCTGGGATTTCGCCGTGCGTCCGGGGGTGGGAGTGGGCTAACTTCGAGCCGTGACCGAGCCACTGGGACGCGTGCTGGTCGTCGATGATGACGAGGTGATCCGCCAGCTCATCGCCGTGAACCTGCAACTGGAGGGGTTCGAGGTGGAGACCGCGGTGGACGGTCAGGACTGCCTGGAGAAGGTGGGCGAAGTACGGCCGGACGTCATCACGCTGGACGTGATGATGCCCAGGCTGGACGGGTGGGTCACCGCGGTGAAGCTGCGGGAGGATCCGGGGACCGCGCACATCCGGGTCGTGATGATCACGGCGCGGGCGCAGGAGCACGATGTGCGGCGCGGGCACGAGATCGGCGTCGACGCCTACGTGACCAAGCCGTTCGACCCGAATCAGCTGATCCAGACGGTGCGGAAACTTGCTGCCGTGTCCAAATAGTGGTCGGATAGTCTCACCAGGGTGACTCCAGGCGATGCCCTTCTGCGCGCGGTGCGGGACGCCGTGGCCGAGGGTGAGATCGATGTCGCCGTGCCGGAGAGCGTGGTGGTCTTCTCGCGCGGGCAGGGTGTTTTCGAGAGTCCGGTGGCCCTGCGGCTCGGGGTCGATCCCCAGGTGATCGCGCGGCGGGTCGGGGGTGTCGTCTCGGGGGGCGGGTTCGTCCGGGTCGTGCTCGGGGTGGACGAGGTCATCAAGGGGATTCTGCGTGATCCTCGTTACGGCGTTGCCCGGGTTCCGGCGAACATGTGGCGTGAGTGGCCTCGGACGTTCGAGAATCCCGGGTTCTCGGTGCGTTATGCCTATGCGCGGGCCTGTTGGGCGGAGCGGTGGGCGCGTGAGTTCGGGGTCCTGGAGGCGGGGGAGTTGGAGGCTGAGCTCGTGTGGGCGCTGGGGGACGTGCCGGGGCGGGCCGAACAGGCGGAGCGGGAACGGGATGCCAGGCCGCTGATGTTTTGTTTGGAGAGAGTGGCCGAGGCGTACCACGACGTGCATGAGCGCTGCCCGGCGGTCCCGAAGGGCGATGAGGAGCCCGTTCCGGGACGGGCGGGCCTGGCGCGGGCGGTCAGGGTCGTCCTCGGCAACGGGCTGAACACGATCGGTGAAACCCCTAGAGAGCGGATATGAGTCGAGTACACCCTGCTGGGCCGCGGCATGCCGATGTCCTGCCCGAGGAGAACCCCGTCGGGCCGGCGGACGATCTGAACGCGCTGGATCCCGCCGTGTGGCCGCGCAACGCCCGGCGTGAGGACGGCGTCCTGACGGTCGGCGGCGTCGACGTCCGGGATCTGGCCAAGGAGTACGGGACGCCTCTGTACGTCTATGACGAGGAGGACGTCCGGAGCCGCGCCAGGGAGTACGCGGCGGCGTTCCATGACGGGGACGTCCACTACGCGGGCAAGGCGTTCCTCTGTACTGCCGTCGCCAAGTGGCTCAAGGAAGAGGGCCTCGGGCTCGACGTGTGCAGCGGCGGTGAGCTTGCTGTTGCTCTGGCGGCAGGGTTCCCTACGGAGCGCATCACGCTGCACGGGAGCAACAAGGCGTCCTGGGAGATTGACAAGGCCCTTGAGGTCGGGGTCGGACGGATCGTGCTGGATTCGTTCGAGGAGATCGCCCGGGTGGCGTACCTCGCCCAGGAGAAGGGCGTCCGGGCCAAGGTGATGGTGCGCGTCACCACGGGGGTGGAGGCGCACACCCACGAGTTCATCGCGACCGCTCACGACGACCAGAAGTTCGGGTTCTCGCGGAGTTCCGGGGCCGCGCTGGAGGCGGTGCGCAGGGTTCTGGAGCTGAAGCAGCTGGAGCTGGTCGGGCTGCACTCCCACATCGGGTCGCAGATCTTCGACGTGGACGGGTTCGAGGTGGCCGCGCACCGGCTGGCGGAGCTGCTGGTGGCGATCCGGGACGAGCACGGCATCGAGCTTCCGGAGCTCGACCTCGGCGGCGGCTACGGCATCGCCTACGTGCCGGGCGAGGAGCCGCACGACCCCAAGTCCATCGCGGACGGGCTGCGGGACATCGTGGCCCACGAGTGCAGGGCGTACGACCTGGCGATGCCGCGGCTGACCGTGGAGCCGGGCCGGGCGATCATCGGTCCGGGCGGCGTCACGGTGTACGAGGTCGGCACGGTCAAGGACGTCGAGGGCCTGCGCACCTATGTCTCCGTGGACGGCGGCATGAGCGACAACCTGCGCACCGCGCTGTACGGCGCCGAGTACAGCGGCGTGCTCGCGAGCAGGACGTCCGACGCATCACCCATGCTCAGTAGGCTTGTCGGGAAGCACTGCGAAAGCGGCGACATTGTAGTGCGGGACCTGTGGTTCCCCGCAGATCTTGCGGCGGGGGACCTGGTGGCGGTGGCGGCGACCGGTGCGTACTGTCGGTCGATGGCCAGCAACTACAACTACGTCCCGAAGCCCGCCGTGGTGGCGGTGAGGGACGGCAGGTCGCGCGTGATCGTCCGCCGGGAGAGCGCGGAGGACCTGCTGCGGCTCGATGCGGAGGTCGAAGCGTGAAACCCGGACTGCGCGTGGCGCTGCTCGGATGCGGCGTGGTCGGCACGGAGGTCGTCCGGCTGCTGATCGAGCAGGCGGACGATCTGGCCGCGCGGGTCGGGGCGCCGCTGGAGCTGGCCGGGATCGCCGTCCGCAGGCCGGACCGGGTCCGCGCGGGCGTCCCCCGCGAGCTGCTGACGACGGACGCGCAGGCGCTGGTGACCCGGGACGACGTCGACATCGTCATCGAGGTCATCGGCGGCATCGAGCCGGCCCGGACGCTGATGCTGGAGGCGATGAAGTCCGGCAAGTCGGTCATCACGGCGAACAAGGCGCTGCTGGCCGAGGACGGCGCGACGCTGTTCGCGGCGGCCCGCGAGTACGGCGCCGACCTGTACTACGAGGCGTCCGTCGCGGGTGCGATCCCGCTGTTGCGGCCCCTCAGGGACTCGCTCGTCGGCGACCACGTGCACCGGGTGCTCGGCATCGTGAACGGCACCACGAACTACATCCTCGACCAGATGGACACGCACGGCGCCGGTTTCAACGACGCGCTGGAGGAGGCGCAGGCGCTCGGCTACGCGGAGGCCGATCCGACGGCCGATGTGGAGGGTTTCGACGCGGCGGCCAAGGCGGCGATCCTGGCGCAGCTCGCCTTCCACACGCCCGTCACGGCCGCGGACGTCCACCGTGAGGGCATCACCGAGGTGAGCGCCGCCGATGTGGCGGGCGCCAAGGGAATGGACTGCGTCGTCAAGCTCCTGGCCATCTGCGAGCGCATTCCTTCGGAGGACGGACGGAACGGCCGCGGCGTGTCCGTACGCGTGTATCCGGCGATGATTCCTAGGTCGCACCCACTGGCGAGCGTTCGCGAGGCCTACAACGCGGTCTTCGTAGAGGCCGAGTCTGCGGGCTCGCTCATGTTCTATGGCGCGGGTGCCGGGGGCGCTCCGACGGCGTCCGCCATCCTTGGTGACCTGGTCGCGGTCGCACGGAACGTGGCCGGCGGTACACCGGGCCCTGTCGAGGTCACGTACGCGAAGCTTCCCGTCCTTCCGATGGGCGAGACGGTCACGCGCTACTACATCCAGGTGGACGTCACCGACGAAGCCGGTGTTCTGGCCACGGTCGCCGAAGAGTTCGCCAGGCACGGTGTGTCGATCCAGGCCGTCCGGCAGGTCGGGCTGGGCGAGGAGGCTCAACTCGTCGTCGTGACGCACCGCGCCCCGGACGCCGCGCTGACCGCGACGGTGGAGGGCCTGCGCGGGCTGGAGATCGTCCGTGCGGTGGCGAGCGTGATGCGCGTCGAAGGCGACGTGTGAGCCGCACCCGGGGATCGGAACGGTACGGGCGATCCCGGTAGACTCCGGGCAACATCCCAGGTCATTCCAGGAGACCGACGTGAACCCGAACGCCCGCGCGTGGCGTGGCCTCATCGAGGAGTACCGCGACCGGCTTCCGGTGACGGACAAGACACCGGTCGTCACGCTGCTGGAGGGCGGCACCCCGCTGGTGCCCGCCCACCGGCTGTCCCAGCTGACCGGCTGCGAGGTGCACCTCAAGGTCGAAGGCGCCAACCCGACCGGTTCGTTCAAGGACCGCGGCATGACGATGGCGATCAGCAAGGCCGCCGAGGACGGCGCGAAGGCCGTCATCTGCGCCTCGACCGGCAACACCTCGGCGTCCGCCGCCGCCTACGCGGTGCGGGCCGGGATGACCTGCGCGGTCCTCGTCCCGGCCGGCAAGATCGCGATGGGCAAGCTGGCGCAGGCGCTGGTGCACGGCGCGCGGCTGCTGCAGGTCGACGGCAACTTCGACGACTGCCTCGAACTGGCGCAGAAGCTGTCGGTCGACTACCCGGTGGCGCTCGTCAACTCGGTCAACAAGTACCGGCTGCTGGGCCAGAAGACGGCGGCGTTCGAGATCGTGGACGCGCTCGGCGACGCCCCCGACGTCCACTGCCTGCCCGTCGGAAACGCCGGGAACATCTCCGCGTACTGGATGGGCTACAAGGAGTACGCCGCCGACAAGGAGGCGTCCAGGACCCCGCGCATGCTGGGCTTCCAGGCCAGCGGCGCGGCGCCGTTCGTCAAGGGCGAGCCCGTCCTGAAGCCGCAGACGATCGCGACCGCGATCCGCATCGGCAACCCCGCGTCCTGGGACCTGGCCGTCGCGGCGCGGGACGAGTCCGGCGGCGCGATCGACTCCGTCACCGACCGGCAGATCCTCGCCGCCTACCGCCTTCTCGCCCGCGAGGAGGGCGTCTTCGTGGAGCCCGCCTCCGCGGCGAGCGTCGCGGGCCTCCTGCAGGCGGCCGAGCAGGGCGTCGTCGCGCCCGGCTCCACGGTCGTCTGCACGGTCACGGGCAACGGCCTCAAGGACCCCGACTGGGCTATCTCCGGCGCCCCCGCGCCGACCACCATCAAGGTGGACGCGCACTCCGCCGCCTCCGAACTCGGCCTCACCTAAGCGTGGGCTGGACCGAAGGCCCGGTGCGGGTCCGGACCCCCGCGACCAGCGCCAACCTGGGCCCCGGCTTCGACTCGCTCGGCCTCGCGCTGAGCCTGTACGACGACGTCGAGGTCGAGGTGACCGGCGGCGGGGTGGCCATCGAGGTGGACGGCGAGGGCGCCGAGGTCGCCGACCGGGGCGAGCGGCACCTGATCGTGAAGGTGCTGCGCCGCGCCTTCGACGTCCTGGACGACCTGGCCGGATCCGGCCCTTCCCGGCCGCCGGGGCTCCGGCTGCGCTGCCGCAACCGGATCCCGCACAGCCGCGGGCTCGGCTCGTCGTCCGCCGCGATCGTCGCCGCGATCGTCGCGGCCCGCGCGCTGCACCCCGCCGGGAAGTTGCTCACCGACGAGGCCGCGCTGTGCCTCGCCACCGAGATCGAGGGGCATCCCGACAATGTCGCGCCGTGCCTCGCCGGCGGCCTCACCGTCGCCTGGACGACCCCGTCCGGCCCGCGCCTGGTCCGGCTGGAATCGCAGGTCGCGCAGGTCGCGGCGATCGTCCCCGAGCACCGGCTGGCGACCGAGCGGGCCCGCGGGCTGCTGCCCGCGAGCGTCCCGCACGCCGACGCCGCCGCCAACTCGGCGCGCGCCGCCCTGCTCGTCGCGGCGCTCACGGCGGGGCTGCCCGAGGACGTCCTGCTGGACGCGACGCAGGACCGGCTGCACCAGGACTACCGCGCGCCCGCCATGCCCGAGTCCGCGGCGCTCGTCAAGACGCTGCGGGACGCGGGGGTGCCGGCGGTGATTTCCGGGGCGGGCCCGACCGTGCTGGCCTTCACAAACGCATCACGAGTTGATTCAGTAGTGCCCGAAGTGGGTAAAGGGTGGCACATACACCCGTTGGACGTCGCGACCCGCGGCGCACGCGTCATGACCGGAGAACTCGAGGTCCGGGCCTGATCGCGGCACCGTGGGCGGGGCCGCGACGGCGCTCCGGCCGGTGCCGGCCCCGGCCCGATCCCGCTAGGTAAAATGCGAAGACATCGACCTCTGGGGAATAGCAGTGTGCCCTGGTGATGTTAGGCTGGATGCCGCACCAGATGCCCCGTTCGGGGCAGCGTGCTCGTCAGCCGCGCGTCGCCTGTTCGACCCTCCGGTCGTGTCGGTCCCGCGTACCAGGCTCCCCGACACCGTGACATCCCGTTGTCAGGCATTCCAGCGCAACAACTTCGGACGTGGCGGTACCGGGGACACGCACGAGCGGAACGTCCCGTCCACCATCTGGCTGTGCCCAGAACACGCAGATCCCGGTTCCATCGTGATCAGCGGAGCCCGTCCCGGCGCCCCCGCCGGGCCGCACCACCGGGTCGACTGGCCGAACGCCGGCCAACGCCCGCTCCCTGGGAAGGACCCTTAGTGAGCGAATCCAGCGAACTCCTTACGGACGCACCCAGCACGGGACCCGCCGACGCGGCCCCGGCCGGCACGGAGTCCGCCGCCCCCCGGCGCCGCCGGGCCGGTACCGGCCTCTCGGCCATGGTGCTGCCCGAGCTCAAGAAGCTCGCGTCCGACCTCGGCATCACCGGCGTGACCGGGATGCGCAAGAGCCAGCTCATCGCCGCCATCCAGGAGAAGCAGGGCGGCGGGCAGGAGCAGGGCTCGGCGGGGGGCGAGCAGGGAGCCGCTGCCCCGAAGGCCGAGCGCCCCCGGCGGACCCGCACCGCGGCCGCCAAGCGCGAGGTCTCCGACGACCAGGTCACCATCGCCGACAGCGCGCCCGCCGCCGAGCAGGCCCCGGCCAAGCAGGCCGAGAAGCCCGCCGACACCGAGGGCAAGGGCGCCGAGAAGGCGGAGCGGGCCGACAAGCCGGAGAAGGCCGAGCGGGCGGACCGGCAGGGCGGCCGCCAGCGCGGTGACAGGCAGGACCGGGGGGCCGGCGAGGGACGCGGCGAGCGGCACGGCCGCGACCAGGGCCGCGACCAGAACGGCGAGGACGGCGAGTCCCAGGGCGGCGGCCGCGACCACGGCCGCGACCAGCAGCGCGAGCAGGGCCGCGAGGGCGGCGGACGCCAGCGGCAGCGCGGCGGCCGCGACCGGGGCGACCGGGGTGACCGGAACGACCGGGGTGACCGGGGCGATCGGAACGACCAGGGTGGCGGCCGGCAGCGCGGCGGCCAGAACCAGGGCGGCGGCGGCCAGCACGGCGGCCAGCACGACGATGACGACGGCAGCGGCCGGGGCCGGCGCGGGCGCCGGTTCCGCGAGCGCAACCGCGGCCGCGGCGGCCGCGAGCGCTACGAGGAGCCGGTGATCACCGAGGACGACGTCCTCATCCCGGTCGCGGGCATCCTCGACATCCTCGACAACTACGCCTTCGTCCGGACGACCGGCTACCTGCCCGGCCCGAACGACGTGTACGTGTCGCTGGCGCAGGTCCGCAAGAACGGCCTCCGCAAGGGCGACGTCATCACCGGCGCCGTCCGGCAGGCCCGCGAGGGCGAGCGGCGCGAGAAGTTCAACGCGCTGGTCCGCCTCGACACGGTCAACGGGATGGAGCCGGAGCAGGCCAAGGGCCGCGTCGACTTCACCAAGCTGACCCCGCTGTACCCGCAGGAGCGGCTGCGGCTGGAGTCCGACCCCGGCATCCTGACCACCCGGATCATCGACCTGGTGTCGCCGATCGGCAAGGGCCAGCGCGGCCTGATCGTGTCGCCGCCGAAGGCCGGCAAGACGATGGTGCTCCAGGCGATCGCCAACGCGATCACCAAGAACAACCCGGAGTGCCACCTGATGGTCGTCCTGGTGGACGAGCGTCCGGAAGAGGTCACCGACATGCAGCGGACGGTGAAGGGCGAGGTCATCCACTCGACCTTCGACCGTCCCGCCGAGGACCACACCACGGTCGCCGAGTTGGCGATCGAGCGCGCCAAGCGGCTCGTCGAGCTGGGCCACGACGTCGTCGTGCTGCTCGACTCGATCACCCGCCTGGGCCGGGCCTACAACCTGGCGGCGCCGGCGTCCGGCCGCATCCTGTCCGGTGGTGTCGACTCGACCGCGCTGTACCCGCCGAAGCGGTTCTTCGGCGCGGCGCGCAACATCGAGAACGGCGGCTCGCTGACGATCCTCGCCACCGCGCTGGTGGAGACCGGGTCCCGCATGGACGAGGTCATCTTCGAGGAGTTCAAGGGCACCGGCAACATGGAGCTGAAGCTCAACCGGTCGCTCGCGGACAAGCGGATCTTCCCGGCGGTGGACGTCGACCAGTCGTCCACCCGCAAGGAGGAGATCCTGATGGCTCCGGAGGAGCTGCGGGTCGTCTGGCAGCTGCGCCGTGTGCTGCACGCGCTCGACACCCAGCAGGCGCTGGAACTCCTCATCGAGAAGATGAAGGAGACCAAGTCCAACGCCGAGTTCCTGCTCCAGGTGCAGAAGACCACGGTCTCCGACGACCGCTGACGCACCAACGCACGCAGACGCCCCCGCCCGGACCACCGGACGGGGGCGTTCCGCGTCCCACGCGTCCCGTGTCGCATGGTGGGGGCCGCGCCGTGATGTGGGGCCGAGTGCCGTGCTAGTGGGGCGGCGCTGCGGTGCTAGGGCCGGACGTGGTGATGGTGGGGTTAGCCCCACCTTTTATTCGGCGGTGCGCGTCATGGTTGGTCTGCCCTCTGGCCCGGCAATCTGGTGACCGTAGGTTGGAATGGGGCACGGAGGGCGATGTGGGTGAGCTGAGCAGAGATTCCGGCGGCGGCGCCGTGGGGTGGGCCGCGACGTGGTGGGCCGCGGCGACGCGCGGCGGCGGGGACGCGCCGTCCGTGCTGACCGGCTCGTGGGCGCCGCTCGCGATGGTGCGGTCGTCCGTCACCTGGCGTTCCGCGCTCTACCTGGCCGTCAGCCTGGCGTTCGGGATCGGCTGGCTCGTCGTGCTGACCGCCGGGCTGTCGGTGTCGGTCGCGCTGCTGATCATCTGGGTCGGGCTGCCGCTGCTGGCGCTGCTGATGATCGCATGGCGGGCCGGGGCGATGCTGGAGCGGCGGCTCGTCCGGGCGGCGTTCGGCGTCCGCGTCCCGGACCCGTACCGGCGGCTGCCCGCAGGGCGCAACCCGCTGACGAAGCTCAAGGGCATGGTGACCGACCCCGCCACCTGGAAGGACCTGGTCTACCTCGCCGTCCTGTTCCCGGTGACGCTGGTCGAGTTCGTCGTGTCGGCGGCGGTCTGGGGCGCGACGGTCACCACGCTGTTCCTGCCGGCGATCGTCGCGGGGAACGGCGGCGCCGAGATCAACTTCGGGGTCGTCTCGTACTGGGCGGGCAACCCGCTGGAGGCCGTCCCGGTGATGGCGCTGGGGGCGGTGTTCCTCGTCATCGCGGTGTACGCGACGCGGGCGATGGCGATCGGCCACACCGTGTGGGCCGCGCTGCTGCTCGGCCCGAGCCCGGCGCAGGCCGAGAACGTGGAGCTGCGCAAGCGCACCGAGCACCTGCGGGCCAGCCGCGCCCGCGGCGTGGACGCCGCCGAGTTCGAGCGGCGCCGCATCGAGCGCGACCTGCACGACGGCGCGCAGCAGCGGCTGCTGGCCGTGGCGATGGACATCGGACGGGCCCGCGCCAAGCTCGACGACGACCCGGAGGGCGCGCGGGCGCTGATCGAGCAGGCGCACTCCGGCACCAAGGAGGCCATCTCCGAGCTGCGCGACCTGGCCCGCGGGATCTACCCGGCGATCCTCACCGACCGCGGCCTGGACCCGGCGCTGTCCGGCCTCGCCGGCCGCGCCCCGGTGCCCGTCGAGGTGGACGTCGACCTGCCGGAGCGCCCGCCGGCGGCGGTGGAGAGCATCGCCTACTTCATCGTGGCCGAGTCGCTGGCGAACGTCGCGAAGTACGCCCGCGCGACGCAGGTGTCGGTCCGGGTGGCGCGCGAGGACCGCTGGGTCGTCGTCGAGGTGATCGACAACGGGGTGGGCGGCGCCGTCGCCCGGCCCGAGGGCGGCCTGTCCGGCCTCGCCGACCGGGCCGCGACGATCGACGGCATGCTCATCGTGGACAGCCCGCCCGGCGGCCCCACCATCGTCCGCGCGGACCTGCCCTGCACTTGGTGATCGATGCTCCCGGCGCGCAACATAATGGGTGGATGCGGGTTGTGATCGCCGAGGACTCGGTGCTGCTGCGGGAAGGGCTCGTCCGGCTGCTCGGCGACGCCGGGATCGAGACGGTGGCGACCGTGGGGGACGGGCCGGGGCTGCTCGGCATCGTCGAGGAGCACGCCCCCGACCTCGCCATCGTGGACGTCCGGATGCCGCCGTCCTTCACCGACGAGGGACTCCGCGCCGCACTCGCGGTGAGGGAGCGGCGGCCGGGCACGCCGATCCTCGTCCTGTCGCAGTACGTGGAGGAGCGGTACGCGACCGACCTGATCGGCGGCGGCGCCGAGGGCGTCGGCTACCTGCTGAAGGAGCGGGTGTCGGACGTCGCCGAGTTCATCGACGCGGTCCGCCGCATCGCGGCCGGCGGGACGGTCATCGACCCGGAGGTGATCGGCCAGCTGCTCGGCCGGCGCCGCACCGGCGACCCGCTGGAGTCGCTGACGCCGCGCGAGCGCGAGGTGCTCGGCCTGATGGCGCAGGGACGCTCGAACGGCGCGATCGCCGCGGACCTCGTCGTCACCGAGGGCGCCGTGGAGAAGCACATCTCCAACATCTTCCTGAAGCTGGACCTGCAGCCCGCGCAGGGCGGGCACCGCCGCGTCATGGCCGTGCTGGCGTACCTGGGACGTGCGGGCGGCTGACGGCCGGGCCGGCCGAGACCGGCGCCGTCCAAGATCGGGAATGACCGGTGACCTCGCCACGTTCAGGTATCTGGCACACTTGAGGTGCAACCGCTGCGGTACCGGTTCACGTCCCCATTTCTCCCGTGGCCCTGCCATGGGCGCAGGACGCCCGGCGACCGCCTGAGGCGAGGAGAACCCATGAAGCCCGACATTCACCCGAACTACGTCGTCACGACCGTGACGTGCACGTGCGGCAACACCTTCGAGACCCGCAGCACCGCCGAGAACGGCGTGATCCACGCGGACGTCTGCTCGAACTGCCACCCGTTCTACACGGGCAAGCAGAAGATCCTCGACACCGGTGGCCGGGTGGCGCGCTTCGAGCAGCGCTTCGGCAAGAAGAAGGCCGGCAAGTAGGGCGAGCGCCGCACATAGAGCAGGAACGGCCCGGGGACACTCGAGGTCCCCGGGCCTTTCGAAGTCGGCGAACCGGAGGCCGTCTCCGGGCCGGGACGGGTCAGGACCAACGTGAATCTCGACGAACTGATCAGCGAATACGCGGGCATCGAGGAACGGCTCGCCGACCCGTCCGTCCATGCCGACCAGGCCCTGGCGCGCAAGCTCGGCAAGCGGTACGCGGAGCTGCGGCCCATCGTCGAGACGCAGCGCGAGCTGGCGTCCACCGAGGACGACCTGGCCACCGCCCGCGAACTGGCCGGTGAGGACGCGGCGTTCGCCGCCGAGGCCGACGAGCTCGAAACACGCCGCGAGGACCTTGAGAAGCGGCTGCGCCGCCTGCTCGTCCCGCGCGACCCGAGCGACTCCAAGGACGTCATCCTCCAGGTGAAGGCCGGTGAGGGCGGCGAGGAGTCCGCGCTGTTCGCCGGCGACCTGCTGCGCATGTACCTGCGGTACGCCGAGCGCATCGGCTGGAAGACCGAGATCATCGACTCGCACCCGTCCGACCTCGGCGGCTACAAGGACGTCACGGTCGCCGTGAAGGCCAAGGGCAGCGCCGAGGAAGGCGTCTGGACGCGGCTGAAGTACGAGGGCGGCGTGCACCGCGTGCAGCGGGTGCCCGCGACCGAGTCGCAGGGCCGCATCCACACCAGCGCGGTCGGCGTCCTCGTGACGCCCGAGGCCGAGGACGTCGACGTCCAGATCGACCCGAACGACCTGCGCATCGACGTGTACCGCTCGTCCGGGCCGGGCGGGCAGAGCGTCAACACGACCGACTCCGCGGTCCGCATCACGCACCAGCCGACCGGCGTCGTCGTCTCCTGCCAGAACGAGAAGAGCCAGCTGCAGAACAAGGAGCAGGCGCTGCGCATCCTGCGGTCCCGGCTGCTGGCGATGGCGCAGGAGGAGGCCGACGCGGCCGCCGCGGCCGAGCGCAAGAGCCAGGTCCGCACCGTGGACCGCTCCGAGCGCGTCCGCACCTACAACTATCCGGAGAACCGGATCTCCGACCACCGCGTCGGCTACAAGGCCTACAACCTCGACCAGGTGCTGGACGGCGACCTCCACAACGTCACGCAGGCGCTCGTCGACGCCGACATGGAACGCCGCCTGGTCGAAGCCCAGACATCATGAAACTGCTGCTCGACGAGATCGCCAGGGCCACCGCCCGCCTCGCCGACGCGGGCGCCGCCTCGCCCCGCGCCGACGCCGAGGAGCTCGCGGCGGCCGTGCACCAGGTGCGGCGCGGGGAGCTGCACGGCGTCCCCGACAGCGCGTTCGACGCCCGCTTCTGGGAGTTCGTCGCGCGCCGCGAGGCGGGGGAGCCGCTCCAGCACATCACCGGCCGCGCGTACTTCCGCTACCTGGAACTGAAGGTCGGCCCCGGCGTGTTCGTCCCGCGCCCGGAGACCGAGGTGATGGCCGGCTGGGCGCTGGAGACGCTGCGCGACATGGACGTCCGCGACCCCCTGGTCGTCGACCTCGGCACCGGCTCCGCCGCGATCGCGCTCTCCATCGCACTCGAAGCGCCCCGCGCCCGCGTGCACGCCGTCGAGAAGGACCCGACGGCCTTCGTCCACGCCACCCGCAACATAGAGGAGCTCGACGAGCGGGGCCGCGTTCGCCTGCACCTGGACGACTTCGCCGCCGCCCTCCCCGAGCTGAACGGCACCGTCGACCTGGTCGTCAGCAACCCGCCGTACATCCCGATGAGCGAGTGGGAGTACGTCCCGCCGGACGTCCGCGACCACGACCCGGCCGACGCGCTGTGGGGCGGCGGCGAGGACGGCCTGGACGCGATCCGCGTCGTCGAGCGCACCGCCCGCCGTCTGCTGCGTCCCGGCGGCTACGTGGCCGTCGAGCACAGCGACCTGCAGGGCAACGGCGTCTACTGGATCTTCGCGGAGGAGAACGGCTGGCGCGACGTCCGCAACCGCCGTGACCTGACCAACCGCGACCGCTTCGTGACCGCCCGCCTGGTGCGCGACTAGCCCCGCTATTCTGGTCGGTGCCGTTTCGAAGAGCGCCGCGTAGATGGGAAGCCGGGCGACCGTGAGCCGACGTTATGACTGCGCTGAGCCGATGGAGCGTACCCGCGGGATCGCCGAGGCCGTGTCGGCCGTGCGGCGCGGCGAGCTGATCGTCCTGCCGACCGACACCGTGTACGGGGTCGGCGCGGACGCGTTCGTGGGCCCCGCCGTGACCGCGCTGCTGGAGGCGAAGGGACGCGGCCGGGACATGCCCCCGCCCGTCCTGGTCGGTTCCGTACGGGCCGCCACGGCCCTGGTGGACGACCTCGGCACCTACGGCCAGGACCTCATCGACGAGTTCTGGCCGGGCGCGCTGACCCTCGTCTGCCGCGCGAACCCGAACCTGATGTGGGACCTCGGCGAGACCAAGGGGACCGTCGCCATCCGCATGCCGATGCACGAGCTGGCGGTGGAGGTCCTCAAGGAGACCGGCCCGCTGGCCGTGAGCAGCGCGAACCTGAGCGGGCAGCCCGCCGCGCGGAACGCCGGCGAGGCCGAGAAGATGCTCGGCGACTCGATCTCGGTCTACCTGGACGGCGGAGTGTCGGGACACGCCGACCCGTCCACGATTCTGGACCTGACGGGCCCCGTCCCGCGCGTCCTGCGCGCCGGCGCCATCCCCCTCGACAAGATCCGCGCCGTAGTGGGCGTCCTCCTTACCGACGAGGACGAACCGGACGAGTCCACAGAAGCCGCCTCAGCCCCGGAATCACCCAAGCCCTCCCTCACCAAGGAAGAGCCCGCAGAACCCCAGCAAACGCCAGCTGAGCCCCCTGCGGACCCCGCCAAGCCGTCCTTCACCAAGGACGAGGCCTCGGCTGCGGACTCCGCCAAGCCTTCCCTTGCCAAGGGGGAGACCTCGGAAGTGCGGGAAGCGTCTGTTGGGGCGCCTGCGGACGGCGGCGCGGAGCCGTCCCTCGCCGCGGACGACTCTCCGCAGACGCATGAAGAGTTTGCCGAGCACCTTGCGGATCCCGCTGAGTCCCGCGTCAAGGATGATCCGGGGACGCACGGAGAGGTCGCCGAGGCGCCTGCGGACGGCGCTGTGAAGTCGTCGCCCGCCAAGGACGAGCGGGAGAGTTGAGCCCGGGAAGCGCGAAGGCCCCGCCGGGCCGGGCGGGGCCTGTGTCGACAGGCGACTCCGTGGCTCAGAAGAGCTTCTTGCCCTTGCCGTAGTAGTACTTGCCGGTCTTCTTGTTGCGGCCGCACTCCTGCACCCACAGGTGGCTGCTGTAGCTGGAGCTCACGCTGATCTTGACGGTGGCCTTGCCGTCGTAGTTGTACTTCGTGCCGCCGGACGTCGTGCCGACGATCTTGAAGCGGGACCAGTACTGCTTGCTGCCCTCGGTGAACAGGAAGCGGACGCAGGCGGTCCAGCCGTTCTTCTTGGTGTCGCGGAGGTAGCCCTTCACGTAGGTCTTGCCGCCGCTGCGGGTGTAGGTGCCCCACGCGTCGATGCCGCTGTAGGAGTTGTAGGGCTTCCAACTCTTGGCGGCTGCCGCGTTGGCGGGGGTGCCCACGGCGGCCATGCCGGCCATCAGGGTGCCGGCGGTCAGGGCTACTGCAGCGAATCGCCGCATAGGTCCCTCCAGGCTCGTGTTTCGGGGGGTTAGCAGCGGATAACTTAGCAGCGTCCGCATGGTCACCTTTATCGCGGGCTTACCGGCTGACCAGGGACGGACGATGTCCGCGGCGCGGCGAACCGATCGGGCCGCAGGCGCGTCCAATCGTCCGGGAAGCGTTCGTCGCGGCCGTCGCGGCGTTACGCCGACACGATCATGGCAACAAGTGGAACCATGCCTGACGTGCGTGGCCGTGTCCGGGGGCCCGCGATCTTCGCGGGCCTCCTGCTGCTGACCCTCGTGCTCGTGCTGCCCGCCCCCGCCGCCGCGGAGCCCGCGCCCGGCGTGTCCGGGGCCGTCCCGACGCCCGGCCCGGCCGTCGGCGGGAGCATCGCGACCTACGACGTCGTGCTCACCCTCGGCGCCGACGGCGTCCTGTACGTCCGGGAGACGATCACCTACGACTTCGACCAGAGCGGCGAGCACGGGATCGTCCGGCGGGTGCCGTTCCGCATCGGGAACCGGGTCTACGACGTGCGGAACGTGCGCACCAGTTCGTCCACCGGCGCGCCGTCCCGGGCCCGGATGACGCGGTTCCTGCACGACGTGCGGATCAGCGTCGGCGACCGGCACCGCGAGGTCCGCGGACGGCAGGCGTACGTGCTCGAGTACGAGGTGGGACGGGCCTTCACCCCGCGCGCGGGCCACGACGAGCTGGTGTGGGACGCGATCGGGACGGCCTGGAACGTCCCGATCGGGAACGCGGCGGTGCGGGTGGAGGCGCCGGTCCCGCTGCGGCACGTGAGCTGCCGCGCGGGCGCCCCGGGCGCGACGACCCGGTGCCTGCGCGACCGCGACGGCCCCTATGCCGTGGACTTCCTGCAGACCCTGCTCGCCCCGCACGGTCCCGCCGCGCTGGACGGGCGACTGGCCCGCCACCGCACCGAGCGCCAGGGCGAGCACCGCGGTGCCGGGCTGCTCGCGGCCGGCGTGCTGCTGATCGTCGCCGACGCCGGGGACGAGATCGCGGCCCGCGGGGCGTGGGCGTTCTCGCTGGGCGACCGGTGCCTGGCCGGGCTCGCGCTGGTGATCGTCGGTGCGGGGATCATGTGCGCGCATCGCGTCCGGGCGGTGTGATCGGCAGCGGACGGCGTCCGGGTGGGTCTACAGTTGGTCGGTCGTGAACACATTGCACCGTTCGGTCGTCTAACGAAGACGAGCCCGGTGTATTGGGTGCGACTGACCGGGTAACACGGCAGCGGCGATCGGCGGAAGCCGGTGAGGGGAGGCGCGGGGAGTGCGGGAGTACCTGCTCACCATCCTTGTCGCCGCCCTCGTCGCCTACCTGCTGACCCCCTCGGTGCGCCGGTTCGCCGTCTGGTTCGGGGCGCAGGCCGTCCCGCGCGAGCGCGACGTGCACGTCATCCCGACGCCCCGGCTGGGCGGTCTCGCGATGTTCGGCGGGATGGTGGCGGCGCTGGTGGTCGCGACCGGGCTGCCGGAGATGCGCAAGGTCCTGGACGACGGCGACATCAGCGTCGCGAAGGCGCTGCTGCTGTCGGGCGGGCTGATCGTGCTGATCGGCATCGCCGACGACCGGTGGGAGGTGGACGCGCTCACCAAGTTCGCCGGGCAGGTCGCGGCCGCCGGGATCTTCATCATGCAGGGCATCCAGATCTACGTGATCCCGCTGCCGACGGGCGAGTCGCTGTCGCTGCCGCCCGCCTACGGGGTGCCGCTGACGGTCCTGGTCGTGGTCGCCACGATCAACGCGGTGAACTTCATCGACGGCCTGGACGGCCTGGCCGCGGGCGTCGTCGGCATCGCCGCGCTGGCGCTGTTCTCCTACGCCTACCTGCTGTCGCGGACGAACGGGCTGACCACGCTGACCGGCGCGACGCTCGTCGCCGCCGTCCTGTTCGGGATGTGCGCGGGCTTCCTGCCGCACAACTTCAGCCCCGCCAAGATCTTCATGGGCGACACCGGCTCGATGCTGATCGGGCTGCTGCTCAGCGCGTCCACGATCATGCTGACCGGGCAGTTCGACCCGGCCATCCTGGCCAACGGGCTGTTCCCGTTCTTCGTCCCGGTGCTGCTGATCCCGGCGGTGGCGGCGGTCCCCTTCATGGACATGCTGCTGGCGGTGCTGCGCCGCACCAGCCAGGGCCGGTCGCCCTTCTCCCCGGACAAGCAGCACCTGCACCACCGGCTGCTGCAGCTCGGCCACTCCACCCGCCGGGCCGTGCTGATCATGTACTTCTGGGTCGGGCTGCTGGCCTCCGGCCTGGTCGGGCTGGCACTGTTCGACGCCGCGTGGATCACCCTCGGGATCACGCTGCTGGTCGCGACGGCCGGCGTGCTGCTGATGCTGCGCGTCCCCGGCCGCCGGCGGCGCCGGGCCGCCGCCGGTCCGGGCACCGGCGACCAGCCCGCCCAGCGCCCCCCGATGCGCGTCTGACCTCCCGCGGACGCCGCCGCGCGGGTCGGCGGGATACGGCATAACCATCCCCTGAGCTGGGCTAAAGTCCAGGTGCGAGCGTGACCGGAGGGAGCCTCCCGGGCCCTGGATCCGCATTACCTCTAGGGTAATTGTGGACATACCGGACGCTTGTGATACCTTTCACGAACAACAGACGACCACTGAACGTGACCAGCCGGAGCCCTCATGCACACCTCCGACGCCCGGATGCTCCGCGGCGCCGCGATCCCGACGTCCGTCGCCGGGGTGGGCGCCGTTCTGCTCGGCCTGCTGACCGCCGGCGCCAAGGGCGCCCTGGCGGCGGCACTCGCCTCCGTCGTGGTGATCGCCTTCTTCTCGATCAGCGCGCTGGTGGTCTCCTGGGCCGCCAGGTACTCCGCGCAGACGATGATGCTCGCCGCGCTGGCGAGCTACGCGGTCAAGATCCTCGCGGTGATGGTGCTGGTCACGGCGATGGACGGCGTCTCCATCTGGAACACCACGGTCTTCGGCTGGACGGTCATCGGCCTCGCGCTGCTCTGGATCGCCGCCGAGTTCCGCATCGCACTGCAGCAGAGGCCCTACATTGACGAACCCGAGAACGTCCTGGACCGGAGTCCCTGATGCAGGCCCCGCGGACGGTGCCTGCCCCAACGGACTACTCCAATATGACCACCGCATGGGTGGCCTGCTATCGTCCGGAGCGCGATGAGCGAGCAGAAACGCCGGCCGGAGGACGGCCAGCGAGAATTCGCCGACGTCGCCTGGTCCGTGCCCAGCTACCTTCTCTCCGGGATGATCATCTGGGGCGGTATCGGGTGGCTGCTGTCCACGTGGACGCACCAGACCTGGCTGATCCCCATCGGCCTGGTCATCGGTGCCGGGCTCGCCATCTACCTGGTCTACCTGAAGTACGGCAGCCACTCCTCCTGAGCGGCCCCGCCGAGGAAGCCGCCGAGGAAGCCTTCGTGAAACATCACCACATTGATGAAGGGAACGCCGCGTGAACGCGCTGACGGTCCTCGCCTCCGGGGGAGATGAGTTCCAAGCCCCGGGCCCGGAGCTGTTCGACTTCCCGCCCCTGTTCGCCGGCGGCCCCGAGTGGCTCACCAAGCCCGTCGTCTTCGCGGTCTTCGGCGCCCTGGTGACATGCGTCCTGTTCTGGATGGCCTTCGCCAAGCCCAAGCTCGTGCCGCGCGGCATGCAGAACATCGGCGAGGTCGGCTACATGTTCGTGCGGGACGAGATCGCCCGCCCGTTCCTCGGCAAGAACACCGACCGGTGGATGCCGATGCTGATGTCGCTGTTCTTCCTGATCTGGATCTGGAACATCTTCGCGGTCATCCCGATCATCCAGTTCCCGATCGCGTCGCACATCGCGTTCCCGGCCGTCCTGGCGATCTTCGTCTACGTCGTCAAGGTGTACCTGGGCATCAAGCACCAGGGCCCGGTGAAGTACTTCACCAACCTGATCCCCGCGAACCTGCCGCTGCCGGTCTACTTCCTGCTGGTGCCGATCGAGTACCTCTCGACGTTCATCCTGGCGCCGTTCACCCACGCGGTCCGGCTCTTCGCCAACATGTTCGCCGGGCACACGATCCTGGCGTTCTTCAGCCTCGTCGGCTTCTGGTTCCTGTTCGAGAAGCCCACCGCGCTCGGGTTCGGCGTCGGCATCGTCGGCGTGGTCGTCACGATCATCATGACCGCGTTCGAGCTGCTGATCCAGTTCCTGCAGGCGTTCCTGTTCGCGATGCTCGCCGCGATGTACATCCAGAGCGGCCTCGAAGCGGACCACTAAGCCCCCCCCGGGGCGGCGGCGCCCCGGCGCCGGGCCCCTACCGAACAACCTCGTTAGCCCAGACCGGCGGAGCCTCCGCCGGCCGACAGAAAAGGAAAGTTCAATGGGAGTCCTCGCCGAGGTCAGCGGTAACGTCACCTCCATCGGGTACGGCCTTGCGGCCATCGGCCCGGGCATCGGCATCGGCATCATCTTCGGCCAGGGCGTGAACGCCATCGCCCGCCAGCCCGAGCTGACCGGCGTGATCCGCACGAACATGATGCTGGGTTTCGTCCTCACCGAGGCGCTGGCCCTGATCGGCCTCGTCGCGCCGTTCATCTTCCAGGGCATCAAGTAGCCGTCCGAACCTGAGGAAGGGCTGCAGACATGATCACAGCAGCTTCCGTCCTAGCGGCGGAGGAGGCCAACAACCCTCTGATCCCGCACCCGTTCGAGCTGGTCGTCGGCATCTTCTCGTTCGTCGTCGTCATGGTCGTCCTGGGCCGCATCCTCGTCCCGCGCCTGCAGAAGACGCTGGAGGAGCGGACCGAGGCGATCGAGGGCGGTCTCGAGCGGGCCGAGCAGGCGCAGAAGGAGGCCCAGCAGGTCCTCGACCAGTACAAGGCGCAGCAGAAGGCGGGCGCCGTCGAGGCGTCCAACGAGCGGCGCAAGGCCGAGGAGCAGGGCGCGCAGATCATCGCCGAGGCCAAGGAGAAGGCCCAGGCGGAGGCTCGCAAGATCGTCGAGGACGCCAAGAAGCAGATCGAGGCCGAGCGGCAGCAGGCGCTGCAGTCGCTGCGCGCCGAGATCGGCGCCATGTCGGTCGACCTCGCCGGTCGCGTCGTGGGCGAGTCCCTGGAGGACAGCGCGCGGCAGAGCCGGGTCGTCGACCGGTTCCTCGATGAGCTGGAGAGCCGCGCTCGCACGCAGGAGCAGATCACATCATGACCATCACGGGAGCGGTGAGCAGGGCGTCGCTGGCCGAGGCCAAGGACCGGCTGGAGGCCGTCATTCCCTCCGCCGACCTGGCCGCGCTCGGCGGCGACCTGTTCGCGGTGCTGCACCTGATCGACCGCGAGCACGGCCTGCGGCGGGCGGTCTCCGACCCGTCCCGGGACGGTGCCGACAAGGCGCAGCTCGTCCAGATCCTGCTGGAGGGCAAGGTGTCGCCGGCCGCTCTCGGGCTGGTCGCCGACGTCGTCCGGCTGCGCTGGTCGAAGCCGTCGGAGCTGGCGGACGCGGTGGAGGCCCTCGCGGTCACCGCCGAGGCCGCCCGCGCCGAGGCGGACCGGAACATCGACGACCTGGAGGACGAGCTGTTCCGGTTCTCCCGGGTCGTCGAGGGTGAGGTCGCCCTGCGCGGCGCCCTCGCCGCTCCGGGGCTGCCGGACGAGCGCAAGCTCGGCCTGGTCAACGCGCTGCTGGACGGCAAGGTCACGCCGGCGACGCTGACGCTGGTCACCGAGCTGGTGCTGCGCCCGCGAGGACGTAGCCTGGAGGGTGGGCTCGCCGAGTTCGGCAAGCTCGTCGCCCAGCGCCGGGAGCGGCTGACCGCGCTCGTGCGGACGCCGACCGAGCTGTCGGCGCAGCAGCGGACGCGGCTCGCCGCGGTGCTCGCCGCCGCCTACGGCCACGAAGTACACCTGAACATCGAGATCGACCCGGACACGATCGGCGGACTGTCGGTCGAGATCGGGGACGAGATCATCGACGGCACGATCGCCGGACGGCTGGACGACGTCCGCCGGCGGCTCGGCGCCGGCTGAGACCGGCGGCGCCGAGCCCCAGCCGGTTGAGCCGGCCCCACTGCGGGTGCCGGTTGAGCTGACCTTTAAGGGAGCAAGAGAGGAATCATGGCGGAGCTGACGATCCGTCCGGACGAGATCCGGAACGCGCTGGAGCGCTTCGTCCAGTCGTACGAGCCCGAGGCCGCCGCGCGCGAAGAGGTCGGCACCGTCGTCGATTCCGGCGACGGTATCGCCCACGTCGAGGGACTGCCCTCCGCGATGGCGAACGAACTCCTTGAGTTCGAGGACGGTACCCGTGGCCTGGCTCTGAACCTGGACGTGCGTGAGATCGGCGCCGTTGTCCTTGGCGACTTCAGCAACATCGAGGAGGGCCAGAAGGTCCGGCGGACCGGCGAGGTTCTGTCGGCGCCGGTCGGCGACGCCTTCCTCGGCCGTGTTGTGGACGCGCTGGGCAGCCCGCTCGACGGCCTTGGCGCGATCGAGTCGACCGAGCGCCGCGCGCTCGAGCTGCAGGCCCCCACGGTCGTGCAGCGGCAGTCGGTGAAGGAGCCGCTGCAGACCGGCATCAAGGCCATCGACGCGATGACGCCGATCGGCCGCGGCCAGCGGCAGCTGATCATCGGTGACCGGCAGACCGGCAAGACCACGGTCTGCGTGGACACCATCATCAACCAGAAGGAAGCCTGGGAGACGGGCGACCCGGACAAGCAGGTGCGCTGCATCTACGTCGCGGTCGGCCAGAAGGGCTCCACGATCGCCAACGTCCGCCGCTCCCTGGAGGAGGCCGGCGCGCTGGAGTACACCACGATCGTGGCGGCCCCGGCGTCCGACCCGGCGGGCTACAAGTACATCGCCCCCTACACCGGGTCCGCGATCGGGCAGCACTGGATGTACCAGGGCAAGCACGTCCTGATCGTGTTCGACGACCTGTCGAAGCAGGCCGAGGCGTACCGCGCGGTGTCGCTGCTGCTGCGCCGCCCGCCGGGCCGCGAGGCCTACCCGGGCGACGTCTTCTACCTGCACTCGCGGCTGCTGGAGCGCTGCGCGAAGCTGTCGGACGACCTCGGCGCCGGTTCGATGACGGGTCTGCCGATCATCGAGACCAAGGGCAACGACGTGTCGGCCTACATCCCGACGAACGTCATCTCGATCACCGACGGGCAGTGCTTCCTGGAGACGGACCTGTTCAACCAGGGCGTCCGGCCGGCGATCAACGTCGGCATCTCGGTGTCCCGGGTCGGCGGTTCGGCGCAGATCAAGGCGATGCGCAAGGTCGCCGGCACGCTGCGCCTCGCGCTGTCGCAGTTCCGCGACCTGGAGGCGTTCGCCGCCTTCGCCTCCGACCTGGACGCCGCGTCGCGCGCCCAGCTGGAGCGCGGCGCCCGCCTGGTCGAGCTGCTGAAGCAGCCGCAGGGCGCGCCGTTCCCGGCGGAGCAGGAGGTCGTGTCGGTGTGGGCGGGCACGTCCGGTGAGCTGGACGACGTCCCGGTCGCCGACATCCGCCGCTTCGAGCGCGAGTTCCTCGACTACATCCAGCGCGAGGAGGGCGGCCTGCTGACCGCCATCCGCGAGACCGGCCAGCTCTCCGACGACGGCCTCACCAGCCTCAAGAACACCATTACGGAGTTCAAGAAGGGCTTCCAGACCAGCGAGGGCGACCTGCTGGCCGAGGAGCCCGTCGAGGCGATCGACGAAGAGGACGTCGAGCAGGAGACGATCACCCGCGTCAAGAAGGGCTGACGGCCATGGCCGCACAGCTTCGCCAACTCCGGCAGCAGATCAAGACGGTCAAGTCGACCGCCAAGATCACGCGTGCCCAGGAGATGATCGCCACGTCGCGGATCGTCAAGGCCCAGCAGGCGGTGGCGGCGTCCAAGCCGTACGCGTCGCAGATCACGCAGGCGCTGTCCGCGCTGGTCAGCCACCATGTCGGGGTCGACCATCCGATTCTGCAGGAGCAGCCGACCGACACCCGCAGCGCGGTTCTGATCGTCACCAGCGATCGCGGGTTCTGCGGCGCCTACAACGCCAACGTGATCCGCGAGGCCGAGGCGCTGATCAAGGCGCTGCGGGACGAGGGCCGCGAGCCGGTCCCGTACGTGGTCGGCAACAAGGGCATCACCTGGTACCGGTTCCGGGGCCGGGAGGTCGCGCAGACCTGGCACGGGTTCAGCGACCGTCCCGCCTTCGGGCACGCGGAGCAGATCGGGCGCCGGCTCACCGAGGACTTCCTCAAGACCGACGCCGAGGGCGGGGTCGGTGAGATCCACGTGGTCTACACCGAGTTCGTCTCGATGCTGACCCAGGCCGTCCAGGTCAAGCGGCTGATGCCGCTGGAGATCGAGGAGGCCGAGGCCGGCGAGGGCGGCCCGGTCCCGCCGGCGTACGAGTTCGAGCCGTCCGCGCAGGCCGCGCTCGACCTGCTGCTGCCCAACTACGTCGAGAGCCGCATCTTCCACATGCTGCTGCAGTCGGCGGCGTCGTTCCAGGCGTCGGTCCGGCGGGCCATGAAGTCGGCGACCGACAATGCCAATGATCTGCTCGGGGTCTACACGCGCCAGATGAACCAGGCGCGGCAGGCCGCGATCACCCAGGAAATCAGCGAGATCGTCGGTGGCGCTGACGCGCTCGCCGAGTCTGGCGGGGAGTGATAATGACTGCACAGGTAGAGACGGCGACCGCGACCGGGCGCGTCGCACGCGTCATCGGCCCGGTCGTCGACGTGGAGTTCCCCGCCGACGCCCTCCCGGACATCTACAACGCGCTCAACGTCCAGGTCACCCTGGGCGGCGAGGAGAAGACCCTGACCTTCGAGGTCGCCCAGCACCTGGGCGACAACATGGTCCGGGCCATCTCGATGCAGCCGACGGACGGCCTGGTCCGCGGCGCGCCGGTGCACGACAGCGGCAAGTCCATCGCGGTCCCGGTCGGCGACATCACCAAGGGCCACGTGTGGAACGCCCTCGGCGAGGCGCTGGACGCCCCCACCGCGTCGCTGGAGATCAACGAGCGGTGGGGCATCCACCGCAAGGCCCCGGCGTTCGACCAGCTGGAGTCGAAGACGGAGATGCTGGAGACCGGCATCAAGGTCATCGACCTCCTCGCCCCGTACGTCAAGGGCGGGAAGATCGGCCTGTTCGGCGGCGCCGGTGTGGGCAAGACGGTGCTCATCCAGGAGATGATCCGCCGTGTCGCCCGCAACTTCGGTGGCACCTCGGTGTTCGCCGGCGTCGGCGAGCGCACCCGTGAGGGCAACGACCTCTGGGTGGAGATGGACGAGGCGGACGTCCTCAAGGACACCGCCCTCGTGTTCGGCCAGATGGACGAGCCGCCGGGCACCCGGCTGCGGGTGGCGCTGGGCGCCCTGACGATGGCGGAGTACTTCCGCGACGTCCAGGGCCAGGACGTGCTGCTGTTCATCGACAACATCTTCCGGTTCACGCAGGCCGGCTCGGAGGTCTCCACGCTGCTCGGGCGCATGCCGTCCGCGGTGGGGTACCAGCCGACGCTGGCCGACGAGATGGGCGTGCTGCAGGAGCGGATCACCTCGACGCGCGGTCACTCGATCACCTCGATGCAGGCGATCTACGTGCCCGCCGACGACATCACCGACCCGGCGCCGCACACCACGTTCGCGCACCTGGACGCCACCACGACGCTCTCCCGGAGCATCTCCGAGAAGGGCATCTTCCCGGCGGTCGACCCGCTCGACTCCACCTCGCGGATCATGGACCCGCAGATCCTGGGGAACGAGCACTACGAGGTCGCCCAGGAGGTCGTCCGGATCCTGCAGAAGTACAAGGAGCTGCAGGACATCATCGCGATCCTCGGCATCGACGAGCTGTCGGAGGAGGACAAGGTCACCGTCCAGCGGGCGCGGCGCATCGAGCGCTTCCTGTCGCACCCGATGTACGTGGCCGAGCAGTTCACCGGCCAGCCCGGTGTGACGGTCTCCAAGGACGAGACGGTCGCCTCCTTCAAGGCGCTCGCCGAGGGCAAGTTCGACCACCTGCCCGAGCAGGCGTTCTTCATGTGCGGTGGCATCGAGGACGTCGAGAAGAAGGCCAGGGAGCTGGAGAAGTAACCGCTCCGGCGGGGCCGCTCCGGGACATGCCGTTCCGGGGCGGCCCCGCCGGAACCGCTCTGATGAACCTTTTTTCATCCTCGGAGGTTCGGCCCCGGGGCTTCTCGGGATACGCCGGATGAAAAGCATGAGGAGACAGGTGTGGCGAATCTGAGGGTCGGGCTGGTCTCGCCGGAGCGCGAGATCTGGACCGGCGAGGCCAAGATGGTGGTCGCGCAGACCATCGAGGGGTCGCTCGGCATCCTGCCGGGCCACGCCCCGGTGCTGGGCGTCCTGCTGGACGGCAGCGTGGTGAAGATCGAGCCGGCGGACGGCGGCAAGCCGATCACCGCGGCGGTCGGCAGCGGGTTCTTCTCGGTGGCCGCCGACGAGGTGTCGGTGCTGGCCGAGCAGGCCGAACTGGGCGACGAGGTCGACGTCGACGACGCCCGGCGGGCGCTGGACCAGGCGCTCACGCTGGAGGGCGAGGACGCGACACCGGAGCGGCGCGCCCGGGCCCGGCTGCGCGCGGCGGGCATCGAGGCCTAGCATCTAGCATCGAGGTCCGGAGGTCGACGGACGGCGGGGGATTTGGGCGAGCACCTGGCACTGGACGTGGGCGGTGCCCTGGCGGCGCTCGTCCTCGTGGCGGCGCTGCTGTTCGTCTGCATGGCGGTACGCCGCTGGCTGTTCACGCACGGCGGCGGCACCGTGGAGTGCAGCCTGCGCGAACTGTCCCGGGAGGGCGGAGCGCCGGGGGTGTGGCGGCTCGGCATCGGCCGGTACAAGGGCGATGAGCTGCACTGGCACCGCGTGTTCGGTTTCCGGAGAAGGCCCCGGCAGGTGATCCACCGCCGGGGCCTCGTCGTGTCCAACCGGCGGCTGCCCGGCCCGCAGGAGGCGGAGGGCCTGCTGCCGGACGTCAGCGTCATCGAGGTGCGCGACGGGGCGCTGACCGTCGAACTGGCGATGGGCGCGGCGGCGCTGACCGGCTTCCTGGCGTGGCTGGAGGCCGCGCCGCCCGGCCTGCCGGTGGATCTGCACCAACCGGAATGACCGGGTCGGGAATGAGCTGGTAAGGCGCCGGTATCGAGTTGGCGTTGCGGTGCCGCCGCTGCTTGCGGCGGGCGGGGCGCGGGTTCACGATCACTGCGTCCGCTCCGTCCCCGTCCGCTGGAGTGCACGTGCGCAAGCTGATCACCGGCCGCAACCTCGTCACCGGCACGGCCGTGGCGCTGCCCGCCCTGTTCCTGCCGCTGGCGCTGCCCGCGGCGGGTGCCGCGCCGGCCCGCCCCGACCTCGCGAAGCTGGTCACGCTGAAGGACGTCAAGGCGCACCTGGCGGCGTTCCAGGAGATCGCCGACTACAACGGCGGCAACCGCGCGGCGGGGACTGCCGGCTACGACGTGTCGGTCAAGTACGTCGTCGGACGGCTGCGGAAGGCCGGCCTCACCCCGAAGGTGCGCAAGTTCACCTACCCGTACTGGCGGGAGAAGTCGGACGCGGTGCTCGCCCGGACGGCGCCGTCCAAGAAGACCTACAAGCGGGAGAAGGACTTCCTGACGTTCGCCTACTCGGGGTCAGGCGATGTGACCGCGCCCGTGGTCGCGGTGGACGTCCCCGCCAAGGGCGACGGGACGAGCGGCTGCGAGAAGGACGACTTCAAGGGCTTCAAGAAGGGCTCGATCGCCCTCGTCCAGCGGGGGACGTGCACGTTCCGGACGAAGGTGTCGCGGGCGAAGGCGGCGGGCGCGTCCGCCGTGGCCGTGTTCAACACGCCGGGGGAGAAGGGGCCGATCAACGGGACGGTGGGGAAGCCGTCCACGATCCCGGTCGTCGGCCTGACGCACGAGCTGGGCGCCGCGCTGGTGAAGGACGCGAAGAAGGACGCGAAGAAGAGCGGCCTGAAGCTGCGCGTGAAGACCGACACCGTGCACGGGAAGAAGTCGTCGGCCAACGTCATCGCCGACACCGAGCGCGGGGACCCCGGCAACGTGGTGCTGGTCGGCGCGCACCTCGACAGCGTCCCGGCGGGCGCGGGGATCAACGACAACGGCACCGGCGCCGCCGCGCTCCTCGCGATCGCCGGGAAGATCAAGGACCTCGGCAAGGGCGGCCTGCGCAACCGGGTGCGGTTCGCCTGGTGGGGCGCCGAGGAGGAGGGGCTGCGCGGCTCGTCCCACTACGTGGAGTCGCTGCCGGGGGGCCAGCGGGAGAAGATCGCCCTCAACATCAACCTCGACATGCTCGGCTCGCCCAACGGCACCCGCGGCGTGTACGACGGCGACCACTCCACCGGCGGCGGCACGCGGGCGCCCGCCGGGTCGGGGGCGATCGAGAAGATGTTCCGCGACTACTTCAAGGGCCGCCACCTGCCGACGTCCGAGAGCGAGTTCAACGGGCGCTCCGACTACGGGCCGTTCATCGAGCGGGGCATCCCGTCCGGCGGCATCGCCACCGGTGCGGAGGGTATGAAGACCGCCGCCGAGGCCAAGGCGTTCGGCGGACGGGCCGGCAAGGCGTACGACGGGTGCTATCACGCCAAGTGCGACCGGTTGAAGAACGTGAACCTCAAGCTCCTCGACACCAACGCGGACGGTGTCGCGCATGTCGTGCAGCATCTGGCGGAGACGACCGTCGCGGTCAACGGCGGTGCCCGGCTGGCCCTGCCGATCGTCCCGTCGTCCTACGCGCCGGTCTGGCAGGGCCCGTACCTGGTCCGCTAGTCCGGCTCGCTAGCCCCGGCTCGGCTCGACGGAGACGCTGCCGTCCTTGGTGTCGAGTTCGATGCGCCGCTTGGACTGGGAGTCCTGGTGGAGGGCGGGGTCGATCCGCTTGCTTCCGTTGTCGGTGGACACGCTGATCGCGTAGGTCTCCCCGACGGGCAGGCGGAGGTGGACGGACCCGTTGGCGCTGGTGGCCTTCACGCTGGTGGGCGGCGCGGTGAGGCGCAGGTTGATGCCGCCGTCCTTCGTCTCCGCGGTGAGCCGGTCGACGGTCAGCCCGTGGGCGTCGATGCTGCCGTTGCTGGTGTCCAGGTCGGCGGTGGTGACGTTCCCGCTGAGCCTGATGCGTCCGTCCTTGGACCTGGCCTTCAGCGTGTCGGCGGTGAGCCCGCTCGCGTCCACGGAACCGTTGTTGCTGCTCAGGTCGGCGGTGGTGACGCGGCCCGAGACGCGCAGCGACCCGTCGTTGGAGCTGAGGGACGCGGTGGACGCGCGCAGGTCCGTCGCGGTGATCGAGCCGTTGTCGCTGTGCAGCTTCACCGTCCCGGCGAGCCCGGACGCGACGATCGACCCGTCCTTGTTGTCGATCTGCACGGGGGTCGAGCGCGGAACCCGGATGCGGTAGGAGACGCCGCACTGGCTGAACCCGATCACCTGGGCGCCGCACTTGGAGATGAGCTTGAGCGCGCCCCCCTCGACGGTGTGCTTCGCCGTCGGCTTGTTCTTCTCGTTGGACCAGCTCAGCCGCTCGTTCACCGTGATGCCGGGGGAGTCGGACGCGGTCACCTCGACCCGGCTCCCGTGCGTCTGGATCTTCAGCGTGGTGACGCCGGCCGGCGCGTCGTAGGAGCGGTCCTCGTGGCGGGTACCGCCGAAGCTCACGTTGCCGCAGCCGACCAGCGCCACCGCCGCCGCTGCCAGGACGGCCGTGCCCGTCAGGGTCCTCACGTGGTCTCTCCCCGTTGTCGCCATGCGTCCGTACAAGACCAGCCTGGCCCGGACGGGACGGCGTCACCAGGTGGGGAGCCGGTCATCCGGGGGTGGGGTTAGCCCTACCCCCGTCCACCGTCGGCGTTCGCCGGCTCAGCGTTCGCCGCCCGGCTTCCACAGCACGTCGCCGTGCTCGGCGTTCGCGACGCGGCACAGGATGAACAGCAGGTCCGACAGGCGGTTGAGGTACTTGGCGGTCAGCGGATTCACGCCGCCCTCAGCCTTTTCATCGGCGCTGCCGTGCGTTTCGATCGCCGCCCAGGTGGAGCGTTCGGCGCGCCGCGCCACCGTCCGCGCGACGTGCAGGAGCGCGGCGCCGGGCGTCCCGCCGGGGAGGATGAAGCTGCGCAGCGTCGGCAGGTCGGCGTTGTGCTCGTCGCACGCCGCCTCAAGCCGCTCGATGTAGGACGCCTCGACGCGCAGCGGCGGGTACTGCGGGTCGGGGACGACCGGCGCGCACAGGTCGGCGCCCACGTCGAACAGGTCGTTCTGGATGCGGGTCAGCAGCGTCACCAGGCCGTCGGGCAGCGAACCGAGCGCGAGGGCCGTCCCGATCGCGGCGTTGGCCTCCTCCACGTCGGCGTAGGCGGCGAGGCGCGGATCGGTCTTGCTCGTCCGCGACGCGTCGCCCAGCGCGGTGGTGCCGTCGTCGCCCGTCCGGGTGTAGATCCGCGAGAGCACGACGGGATTGTCCCTGTTCTTCGCCATAGGACGCAGCCTAGCCCTGCCGCTGGTAGAAGCCCGTTCGGTAGGGTTCCGGGAAACATCCCGGAGGCCGCCGTGTACGACTACATCATCGTGGGAGCGGGGAGCGCGGGCTGCGTCCTCGCCGCCCGACTGACCGAGGACCCCTCCGTGAAGGTCCTGCTGCTGGAGGCGGGCCCGCCCGACGACGCGCCGGAGATCCACATCCCGGCCGCGGTCGCCGCGCTGATCAGGGGCCCGTACGACTGGGACTACGCCACCACCCCGCAGGAGCACGCCGCCGGCCGCAGCGTGTACTGGCCGCGCGGGCGGACGCTCGGCGGCAGCTCGTCCACCAACGCGATGATCTACATCCGCGGCGCCCGGCACGACTACGACACCTGGCGCGACGCGCACGGCTGCGACGGCTGGGGCTACGAGGACCTGCTGCCCTACTTCCGCCGCGCCGAGGACCAGCAGCGCGGCGACCTCCCCTACCACGGCGTCGGCGGCCCGCTCCGCGTCGAGGACCTGCGGTACAAGCACCCGCTGACCCGCGCGTGGGTGCAGTCCGCGAAGGCGTACGGCCTCGCCGCGAACCCCGACTTCAACGGCGCCGACCAGGACGGAGTGGGCTTCTACCAGGTCACCCACAAGCGCGGTAAGCGCTGGTCGACGGCCGTCGGGTACCTGCACCCGATCGAGAACCGGCCGAACCTCACGGTCGTCACCGACGCCCTCGCCACCCGCGTCACGATCGAGGACGGCCGCGCCGTCGGCGTCCGCTACGAGGCGCGCGGCGAGACGCACTCGGTCCGCGCCGAGGCCGAGGTGATCCTGTCCGGGGGCGCGGTGAACAGCCCGCAGCTGCTCATGCTGTCCGGCATCGGCCCCGCCGACCACCTCCGCTCGCTGGGCATCGACGTCATCGTCGACTCCCCGGTCGGGCGGGGGCTCCAGGACCACCCGTTCGTGAACGTCATGTTCGCGACTCCCCGCACGAAGGTGCTGTGGGAGCAGGCGAACGCGCGTGCCTTCGCGATGTACCAGGCCCTGGCGCGCGGCCCCTACGCCTCGAACGTCGCGGAGGCCGGCGGGTTCGTCCGGACGGTCGAGGGTCTGCCCGCCCCCGACCTGCAGTACCACGTCCTCCCGACGCCCTTCGTGAACCAGGGCCTCACCGAGTCGTCCGAGCGGCTCCTGTCGGTCATGGTCACCGCCATCGCGATCGAGAGCCGCGGCGCGCTCACCCTCCGCTCGCCCAGCCCCTACGCCAAACCGCTGATCGACCCGGCCTACCTCACCGACAAGGCCGACCTGGACATCCTGGTCGCCGGCGTCCGGCAGGCCCGCGAGATCGCCGCGTCCGGCCCCCTCGCCTCCCTGGTCGGCGGCGAGTGGGCGCCGGGCGAGCAGGCCGACTCGGACGAGGCCATCGTCGACTTCATCCGCCGCGAGGTCGCGACGCTGTTCCACCCGACGAGCACCTGCGCGATGGGCGCGGACGACTCCGTCTGCGACCCGTCCCTGCGCGTCCGGGGCGTCGAGGGCCTGCGCGTCGTGGACGCCTCGGTCATGCCGACCGTCCCGCGCGGCAACACCAACGCCCCCACCATCGCGATCGCCGAACGGGCCGCCGACCTGATCAGGGGCCGCACCCCCTTGGCTCCGGCAAACGCTCAGAAATGAGGAACGCCCCCGTCCTCCTGGGACGGGGGCGTGCGGTGCGTACAGGCAGCGGGCGTCACCGCTTGAGCGCCTTCGCGATGCGAGCGCGGCGCGCGTCCTTCGCCTCGGCCCGCAGCACGCGTACGCGGTCGTTGATGATGGCCTTGCTGATCTCCGGGCGGATCATGTCCAACTCCTTGTTCCCTGCCGGTCCCTCTTGGCCCGACATGTACAAGGTTCGTCCTAAGCCCCCACACCCCACATTGGGACGACGCCTTATCTGCGCCGCCTAGGACGCCTTAGATCGGTCCCCTTCACCGGAAGGAACTCAGACGGACGCCCAGTCACGCACCCAGGAACTGGCCGACCACCTGGTCGCGTCAGGACAGGAGATCGGCCTCCAGATAGCCGCCTACCTGAACGGCGAACTCGTGGTGAACGTGTGCGCCGGTAAGGCGGACGCTTCCACAGGTCGCCTGGTCGACGAGCGCACCCTCTTTCCCGGTTCAGGGCTGATCTCGACCGTCGTCCACGTGCTCGCCGAGCGAGGACTGTTCGACTACGCCGACCCGGTCGCCGCCTACTGGCCGGAGTTCTGCGCCCACGGCAAGCAGGGCATCACGATCGCGCACGTCCTCACCCATTCGGCCGGGGTGCCGCAGGCGCCGCCCGGACTCACGGTCGAAGACCTCGCCGGCTGGGACGGAGTGTGTGCGCGGATCGCCGACCTGCGGCCGCTCTGGCGGCCGGGCACCGCGACCGGGTTCCACGTTCTGACCTTCGGCTTCATCCTCGGCGAGGTCGTCCGCCGGGTCACCGGACGCCCCGTCTCGGCGGTGCTGCGGGACGACGTCGCCGCCCCGCTCGGCGTCCCCGGCGACCTGTGCTTCGGCGCCCCCGCCGCCGACCTGCCCCGGGCGGCGCGGCTGAAGGACGGAGACAGGTCGGACCCCTTGGTCAACTTCCCACCCGGTTCGCTGTACCACGAGGTCTTGCCGTCCTGGATGGGGGCGGGCGCCGCGCTGGGGAACCGGCCCGACTACCAGGGCGTCCACGTCCCGTCCAGCGGCGGGGCGACCGCACCCGCGCTCGCCCGCATGTTCGCCGCCCTCATCGGCGAAGTGGACGGCGTCCGCCTCATCGGCCCGGCCAGAACCAACCGCGTCTCCTCACTCGTCACGGTGAGGGAGGACCGGGGTGAACGGGCTGCCCGTCCCGAAAGGCCTCGGCTACATCGTCGGCACCGCGGAAATGGGCATCGCGAGCGCCTTCGGCTGGCTCGGCAACGGCGGCCTCGCGTTCGCCGACCCGGCACGCGGGTTCGCCTTCGCCTACCTGCCCAACCTGCTGACCTACGGACCCGTGGACGGCGCCTACCAGGTCGCCGACGCGATCCGGGCGGAACTCGGCCTGGAGGGCAGGACGATTCAGGCTCTCCGGCGATGGGCGAGAGGGCGCGTGTTCCGCCGCCTCCGCACCCGCGTCCCCAAGCGAAGAGCAGCCGCCGGACCCCGCCAGTAGGCCGTCCGAAAGGGGTGGACATCGTGGCGCGCGGTGTGCCAGCATCCGGGACCATGATCTCTGAAAGGGGCGTCGCCGCCCTCGTCCGGTGAGCGACCACGCGCAGCGGGAAGCTGCCGACATCCGCGCGGAATGGCTCGGGCACCTGCTCTCCACCGCGCCCGCCGACCGCCCGGCCGCCGAAGCCGCCATCTCCGAGCTGTACCGGCTGATCGGCCTCGATCCACCACGTTTCCATTGGGCGGTCTCGCCCCTCGCGGCCCTGGAGACCGTCCCGCCCGGGGCCCGTCCGTCCCAGACCGCGGACCGTCTTGGCGACTGGCCGCTGCCGGCACGTCTCCGCAGGTTGATCAGCGAAACGTCCGTGGGTCTCGACGCCCGGATCGTCCAGGGCTACCGTCCGCTGGACCAGATGTTGCGGCAACAGGTCCGAGCACCGATCACGACCTCCACCCGAAGTACCCTCCGCATGGCGCTCCGGACCGTCCATGAGCGAGCCGAGCCGGGAACCTTCTGGTACGAGGCCCAGTGCGTCTCCTGGTCGGCGCACTACGACGCCGTTCGCCGGACGTCCGGCGTGATCTTCACACCCGAGCAGAACCGCCTGCTCGACCTGTGGGCGACGCCGACGCGGTCCTGCGGCTGGTGGTGGCCGCGCGAGGACGTCTGCGTCGTCTCCGAACGACCCGTCGAGGTGCACGCCGAGGTCTGGGGCGACGAGGGGCAGGTGCGGCTGCACCGCCCGGACGGCCCCGCGCTCCGGTACGCCGACGGCTGGGACGTGCACGCCTGGCACGGCACGAGGGTGCCGCCCTGGGTGGTGGACGACCCGTCCATCGACCGGATCACGGGGGAGCCGAACGTCGAGGTCCGCCGCTGCGCGATCGAGAACATCGGCTGGGGCGACTACATCGACCGGGCCGGCCTGCGTCTCGTGGCCACCGCGCCGGACCCCGGCAACCCCGGCTCGGAACTCCACCTCTACGACCTGCGCGAACAGACCCGGGTGCTGCTCGCCGTCAACGGCTCCACCGAACGCGACGGACACCGCCGCCGCTACGGGCTGACCGTCCCGGACGCCTTCACGGACCCGGTCGCCGCCGCCGGATGGACCTACGGCCTGTCCGCCGACCAGTACTCCCGACTCGTCCGCCGAACCTGAAGGTGATCCCCATGACCGTGACGCTCGCGTCCCTTTCCCAGCAGACCGGCCTGGCCGTACTCGACCACCTCGAACAGTCGGTGAGCATCCCCGTCCTCGAAGGCCTCCAGGCCCAGGGGGACCTGATCGTCATCCCCCTCGCCGAAATCGCGGCGACCCTCACCTTCCACCCGAACGCCTTCTGGACGGACGTCCCACCCGAGGGCATCGAGCTGCTCCGCGGCGCGGCGGGCGGCAACCCGCACACCCTCGTAGCCGACCCCGCCACCTGCCGCTGGACACGCCACGTCTCGGACTCCGGCGGCCTCGCCATCGGCGTCTTCGAAGCGTCCGCCCCCGTCTACCTGTTGCACCCCGAACACGGCGCCTCCGGCTGCGTCCCAGGCCACTACGCCATCCGCCGCCAACGCGAACACAGCCCCGGAAGCTGGAGCCCCCGCCTAGTCGCCGACTAACCCAACTCCGGCAACCGGCTCAGAACCGGCCCCCCGACGC
This sequence comes from Actinomadura sp. BRA 177, assembly GCF_013372625.1. Lineage (GTDB taxonomy): Bacteria > Actinomycetota > Actinomycetes > Streptosporangiales > Streptosporangiaceae > Spirillospora. The sequence continues at coordinate 13,650 of NZ_JABXFD010000724.1, read as the reverse complement.
CTTCCGCCCAAGGGCAGCACCCGCTCCCCGGAGTGATTCGCAGCTGGTGCTGCCCTCACCCCATGTCGCGCCCGCTTCTCGCGCTATCTTTTGCGCCCCCTTGCTCGCCCGCCGCTTGCTGTCTGTGCTTTTCTTAACGGTCGTGCGCGTGCCTGAGGTCTTCTTTTTCTCGGTTTTTATGTGGTTGCTGTAGGTGGACGGCTGAGGTGGCCTCCCGAAGGCGAGCGCGCACGTTCCTCTTTGTCGCCGGTTGCTGTCACGTTGGTTGAGGTAGTCGGTTTGGGTGAGGTGTTCATCTGCGGGTGTGCGCGGGGTGCTACCGGTGCCGCGCTACGCGCGGAAAGACGGTCAGCGGGGAGGGGGTCGGTTGGGGGCGGTGTTTATCTGCGGGTGTGTGCGGGGTGCTGCTGGTGCCGCGCTGCGCGCGGAAGTGCGTCGACGAGGAGAGGGGCGGTTGGCGGAGGTGTTCGTCTGCGGGTGTGTGCGGGGTGTTGTCGGTGCCGCACTTTGCGCGGAGAGGCGGTCGGTGGGGGTTCGGTTGGGTGGTGTTCGTCTGCGGGTATGTGCGGGGAACTGCTGGTGTCGCGCTGCGCGCGGAAAGGCGGTCGACGAGGAGAGGGGCTGGCTCGGGTTGTTGGTGATGGCGCGCGCGGAGCGCGCGCTTGGCGGCCGGACCCCGCGCTCGCCTTTCCCTGAACAACCCCCTCATCCCGCAACCGCAACCAACGTGACAGCAACCGGCGGCCCGCCGTGCGTTACGCGTCTACCTTCGGGATGCACCTAAGCCACCCACCTGCATTAGCCACCCCAACTCGATAGAGCCGCCCTCAGCCCGCGCTGACCGTTGGATGACCAGTGGCCGGACTCTGCGCTCGCCTTTCCCTGAACAACCCCCTCATCCCGCAACCGCAACCAACGTGACAGCAGCCGGCGGCCTGCCGTGCGTTGTGCGTCTGCCTTCGGGAGGCACCTCAGGCACCCACCTGCATTAGCCACCCAACCCGATAAAGCCGTCCTCAGCCTGCGCTGACCGTTGGGTGATCAGCGGCCGTAAGGAGCGTCCTTTCTGTCGTGGGTGAGCTGAAAATGGGGTGATAAAAATGTGGCGTGTCCGGATTGTCTAGCACTCTTGGCGTGGACGTCGCTTATAATTGGGGGAGGAATTCGGGTTGGGAGGTGAGTCCCCGTGTCAATCTTCGTCCAGGTCGCCGCAATTGGTGGCGGTCAGCGTGAATGGGAAGACCGGGAGTGGTTTCCGCCCGGCCCGCAATTGGCGATCTGCCTGTCCGGCGGGAAAGAGCGTCTGGCCGATCTGACCGATGACGAACTCCTCCAGGTCGCGGCCGCCGCCCGTCGGCAGACCTCGTGGGCGCAGGCGCGGGAACTGGCCGCCATCGGCGAACTCGCCCGCCGCCGCACGTCCGACGAAGACTCCGATGCCGAGGAGTCGGGCGGTCCCGATTACCGGGTTCTGTCGGCTCGCGAATCGGTCACCGAAGAGGTCGCGGCCGCCCTCACCGTCACCGGCAACTCCGCCGCCACGCTGGTCCACCTGGCCGAACAGTTGACCGGCCCGCTCGCCCGCACCGGAGACGCGCTCGGCGCCGGCCGCATCGACATGGCAAAGGCCCGCGTGATCTGCGACGTCACCGAGCACCTTCCCGGCGACGTGGCCGGGCGCGTCCAGCATGCCGCCCTGGAAAAGGCGCCCGAGCAGACCACCGGGCAACTCCGCCGCCGGATCAAGCGGATCGCGCAGCGCCTCGCCCCCGAAGAGATCGAAGAACGGCGGCGCGAAGCGGTGCGGCAGCGCCGGCTGGAGTTGTGGGACACCCCGTCCGGCACATCCGATCTCTCCCTGTGCGACCTGGCAACCGAGGACGCCCACGCCATCTACAACAAGATCACCGCTGCGGCCAACGGCATCAAGGCGGACGGTGACCCCCGCCCCCTGAGTACCGTCCGCGCCGACCTCGCCACCCGGCTGTTGCACGGAATCGAGCTCCCCGAAGCCGTCCGCACCCTTCTTTCCCGGACGTTCGACGACACCGGCCCCGTCCCCGGCTCGGACGGTGGCGCACCGGTCAGCGTCCTCGAGCCGACGGACGGGAAAGAAGCGATCGGCGCTCAGCCTGACGACGCTGCCGATGCGAGCATCGCGGTGCTCGCGGACGAGGTGGACCGGCGCCTGAACCACGTGCGCGGACGCGTCCACCCCCGCGACCTGCCGCACGCCATCCGGAAGGCGGCGCGGCAGATCCACGACCAACTCGCCGACGCCCGCGACATCGCCTGCCAAGGAGACGAGCAGCGCCACGGCAGCCCCGGCTACCGGCCACCCACCGCCATGCGCCAGGAGATCGAGGCCCGCCACAGCAGGTGCGTGTTCCCCACCTGCAACCAGCCCTCCCACCGCTGCGACCTCGACCACACCATCCCATGGCGTCCCGGCATCACCTGCCGCTGCAACCTCGCCCCACTCTGCAGACGCCACCACAGACTCAAACAGCGCACTGACTGGAGACTGTTTCAGATCTGGGCCGGACTGCTGATCTGGGTCACACCCTCCGGCGCCTGGTACATCGTCCGCCCCGACCGGCAGTGAGCCCCCTCCGCTGGGTGTGGTCTCGCGCAGTTTGCGCCGGACTCACCATGACTTGAGTTGGGTGTTCGCACGTGCTGGCGTGGGCGCGATTGGCGTCGGCTGCCAGTACCGCGATGGGCGGTGGTGGTTCTTGTGCTTCCGGACTGTCGAGTTCATCGGTCCGGTGACCGAGTTGGGCGCGGTGGCGTGGTGGGTCCGAGCGGCGTCATGACGGACGGGGACGTGTTCCTGGCAACGCTGGCGCAGGTGTTGCGAGACCACGGCTCTCCGGCGATGAGGACCGGCGGACGGCCGATGGGCCGGACTCACGCGGGGCGGAGATCGAGTGCTGACCGCGTCTCGGTGGCGGAGGCTGCTGGTGGTTCATGTGGGGCGGGGCGTCTGGGTGTGCGGGGGCGGTCGATGGGGCGGACTCACGCAAGTGCTGTCCGCGTCTTGGTGGCTGAGGCCGCTGGTGGTTCATGTGGGCGAGGGCGTTTGGGGTGCTAGGGCGGCACGGGACCGGGGTGCTGGTGTAGGTCAAGACGGTGCTGCGGCGAGGCGTGCCCTGATTGTGATGAGAAGCCCCCCGTTGGCGGGATGGGGGCGTGGAGTGACCGTCACGCATCGCGGTCGGTGCCTCGTTTCTCACATTTATGGCATTATTTACAGGCTCAATCTGTATTAATATCGAGGCTCCAGCGTCGTCGGCCGGGGTGGCCGGGGCATCGTCTGAGCGCGGTATCGAGGTTGCGGCATGGAGATCGAGTCACTGGCGATGGCCCTGGAGCGGGAGCATCGGGAGATAGATGCGGGGATCGAGGCGTTCACGGCTGAGCCGGGTGCTCGGGAGTCGTTGGAGCGGGCCGTTCGGGCGCTGCGGCGGCACATCTACCTCGAAGAGGAGTTCCTGTTTCCGGCGCTGCATGCGGCGGGGCTCACGGCGCCGGTGCTCGTCATGCTGCGTGACCACGGGCAGATGTGGGCGACGCTCGACGCGCTGGACGCCGGGGCCGGGCCCGCGTCGTGCCGGCGGCTGAGCGTCCAGCTGCTGCACCACAACCTGAAGGAGGAGAAGATCCTCTACCCGGAGCTGGACCGGGTCGTCCCGGAGCCGCAAGCCGGACGGTTGAGGGCCTTCCTTGATTCCGGAGAGATGCCCGCGGAGTGGGTGTGCCTGCGCGCGCGGGCCTGATGAGTGAACGGAGAGCACGGTGGAGAAGAAGGCGGTCATCGGGAGCGCGGCGGAGCTCGCGGAGTTCAGTGCCGAGTCGTACTGCCCGAAGGTGCTGTCGGCGACCGACGCCACCCGGGTGATGGTCGTCGGCATGGAGGACGGGCAGGAAATCCCGCTGCACACGCCGGGCGTGGAGCTGGCTCTGGCGATCATGGAGGGGGCAGGGGAGGTGTGGATCGGTGATGCACCGCGTCCGGTGGCGGCGGGCGACCTCGTGGTCATTCCCGCCGGGACCAATCGGGGTGTGCGCGCCAAGGGGCGGCTCGTCTTCATGAACGTCGTGTCGCCGCCGCCGACCGCCGCGGACCATGACGCCGAGCGCCGTCCGTGGCCGGCAGGTTAGGTGACCGGGACGCCGGTGATGCGGGGGAACGAGGTCAGCGATACGTCGGTGGTGGCGCCGGGCGGCAGCTTGACGATCGCCCAGAACTCCTTCTTCTCGCGGGGGAACAGGGACGCCATGCCGATCCGGATGCCCGCCGTCCCGGTGCACAGACAGAGTGCCGAGCGGCTGCCCGTGCCGAGGACGTAGCGGGCGGCGGGGTAGCGCATTCCTGCGGACCGGTCGACCAGCGCGACGTTGGCGGCCGCCCAGTACTTGAGCTGCATCCATTCCTCGTCGGAGTCCAGGCCGGGGACGGCGCCCTCGGCCGTGCCCGTGTTCGTGATCTCGTAGGTCAGGGCGCCGTAGCCGCCGCCCAGCGCATGGACGCCCGTGACGCGGGCGGAGAAGGTCGTCTTGCCGTCGTCGCTCTTCGCGGTGACCGGCCCCGAACGGCCAGGGGAGGACGCGGGTACGGTGGGGCCGGCCTGCGGCGGGCGCTGGAAGACGACCGTGACGCGCCGGTTGCGGCGGCGCCCCTCCTCGGTGTCGTTGGACCACAGCGGCCGGTGGGAGCCGTAGCCCTTGGCGTCGAAGGTCACCCCGGTGCGGGTGACGAGGGTGGAGAGCTTCGCCCGGACGGTGTCGGCGCGCCGCGCGGACAGCGGGTCGTTGATCGAGTCGGTGCCGCTGGAGTCCGCGTGGCCTTCGATCCGGACGGTGCGGCCGGGGGACGCGTCGATCTGCGCGGCGGTGCGGCGCAGCAGCGCCTCGGCCCGCGGGGTGAGGGCAGTCTGATTGAGCCGGAACAGGACGTCGGACGACAGGCTCACCTTCACCTGGTCGCCGTCGTCGTGGATCTCGGTTGTCCCGTCGAGTGCCTCGGCCCGCGCGTCGATCGGGTGGGCGATCGTCCGCACTGGTGTTGCGTCCGGGCTGGGGAGGGCGTCGCTCGGTGGTGCGGTCGGCGGCGCGTCGCTGATCGGGACGTTGACGAACGGCCGGGCGAGCGGTGTGTAGACGGTGGCGGTCTTCGGGTGCCCGGACGGTGCCGGCAGCACGGCGAACCAGGTCTGGGACTCGCCGGGGTCGACGTACGCGCCGAAGTCCTCCTTCTCCGGCGTGCACAGGCAGCCCTTGCCGTCCGTCCGCCGGTACGGCTCCAAGAGCCGCCGGGCCGCCGTGTCGATGAGCGCGATCCCGTCCGGGACGGAGCCGTCCTCGTCCGACCCCTCGTCCTTGAGCTGCTCGCCGACGTTGAGGGTGTCCGCGCCGGAGTTGGTCACCCGCAGCTGGACGACCAGGTGCCGTGGTCCGAACCGGTTGAGGCCGACCAGGTCCACCTTGACCTGCGGGTTGCGGGCCGCGCGGGTGGACATGGCGGAGGCGATCGCGGGCCGCCGGTCGGGGCCCGCGGGCGCGGCCGGCACCTGGGACGCGGTGTCGCCCGCGCGATCATCGCCGCCCGGGTCGCAGCCCGTCGCGGTCAGTGCGAGTCCGGCGATGATCGCCGTCATGCCGAGGAGGGGACGGGGAGCGCGCATGATCGTCCTTGGCGGCCGTGGTCACTGGGAGTCGGGTGCTGAGACCGCGGTACTCCTGGAACGGTTTCGCCGGTGGCCGAACTCGGTCAGGCGACCTCGATGAAGCCCAGGTGGTCGTAGAGGCGGCGGGCGCGGCGGTTGCGGCGGGTCACGGCCAGGGAGAGGGTGGCGTGGTGCGGCGCCAGGGCGTGCATCGTCGCCTGGATCAGTGCCCGGCCGAGGCCCTGGCCGGCGTGGGACGGGGCGGTGAAGAGGAACGCCAGGAGGGGGTCGTCCCGGTAGAGGGTGACCAGGGCGGCGCCGATCGGACGGTCCTCGTGGTCGGCGACGAAAGAGGCTTCGCGGAGGAACGTCCCGTATTCGCCGTTCAGGGTGAGCTGGATCTCGCGGGCCGCGCCCGGCAGGTCGCCGACGTCGGCCTCGTCGGGGGTGCCACGGTAGGCGGCCCACATGGCGGCGGCGAGCGCGGGGACGTCGGCGTCCGTGAACGGGCGGAGGCCGCGCGGGGGCGGGGGCGCCGCGCCCAGGGGCGCCTGGAGGCGGCTGCGCACGGGTGCGCCGAACGTCCCGGATGCCATGGTTTCGAGTGTAGATCGCGCCCCCGGGCGGGGCCCGGGGGCGCGTGCGCTCAGCGCTTGTAGCGGCGGCCGTGGATCATGTTGATGAGGCCGAGGACGCGGGCCATCTCCTTCTCGGTGCGGCCGAACGAGGTGAGGTTCATGGTGGCGAACCGCTGCCGGGTGATGGCCTTGGCGCGGGTGAACTCGCGCAGGCCGTCCGCGCCGTGGATGCGGCCGAACCCGGACTCGCCGACGCCGCCGAACGGGAGGGCGGCGACCGAGGCGAACGCGGCGAAGGCGTTGATCGACGTCATGCCGGACCGCATCCGGCGGGCGACGTCCAGCGCGCGGGACTTGTTGCCGGAGAAGATCGTCCCGGCGAGGCCGTAGCTGGTCCGGTTGGCCTTCTCGACGGCCTCGTCGAGGTCCTTGACCCGGTGCACGGTGATCGTCGGGCCGAACGTCTCCTCGCAGACGGCGGACGAGTCGTCCGGCACGTTGGCGAGGACGACCGGCTCCACGTACGGCTTGCGCACCGACTCGGCGCCGCCGACGACGGCCTTGCCGCCCTTGGCGAGGGCGTCCTTGATGTGCCGTTCGATGATGTCGAGCTGGGACGGCATGGTGATCGGGCCGTAGGCGGCCTCGCGGTCGAAGCCGGGACGCAGCTCGGCGGCCTTCTCGGTGAGCTTGCCGAGGAACTTGTCGTACGCCTCGTCCACGACGTAGATGCGCTCGACGCCGATGCAGGTCTGGCCCGCGTTCGACATGGCGCCCCACAGCGCGGCGTCGGCGGCGGCGTCGAGGTCGGCGTCGGAGTCGACGATGCAGGCGTCCTTGCCGCCGCACTCGGCGACGATCGGGGTGAGGTTCTCGGCGCAGGCCGCCATGACGCGCTTGGCGGTGCGGGCCGAGCCGGTGAAGGCGACCTTGTCGACGTGCGGGGACGAGGCGAGCGCCGCGCCGGTCTCGCCGAGGCCGGTGATCGTCTGCATGACCGGGTGCTCGGGGATCACCGCGGCGAACAGCTCGGCGAGCAGCACGCCGACGCCCGGGGTGAACTCGGACGGCTTGAACACGACGGTGTTGCCGGCGGCGAGCGCGTAGGCGATGGAACCCATCGGGGTGAACACCGGGTAGTTCCACGGGCCGATGACGCCGACGACGCCGAGCGGCTGGTATTCCAGCACGCACTTCTGGTTGACGGCCATGAGGCCGGGGAAGACGGTGCGCGGCCCGAGGACCTTCTGCGCGTTGCGGGCGGCCCAGTCCAGGTGGGTGATCGCCATGATCGTCTCAAGCTGGGCGTCCTGTACCGGCTTGCCGGTCTCCTGGTGGATGAGCTCGGCCATCCGGTTCAGGTTGCGGGCCAGCGAGCCCTTGACGTTGAGCAGCCGGAGCCGGCGCTCCTTCCAGCCGAGGGCGCGCCACCAGCCGGCGGCCTCGCGGGCGCGTTCGATCGCCGCCGCCACGGCGGCACCGTCCTGGACGGGGTGCTCGGCGACGACCTCGCCGGTGGCCGGGTTCAGTGACGCGAACGTCTCGGCGCTCTCCGTGGCCACGGACATGAGGAACCTCCCGGGAGGAGCCTGGTAAGTGATTACTTGCGCTGTGTACCGGCTAGTAAACCACCCTAAGCCCCCGTCCGGGAGTCGGGGATCCGGCTTCCGTGGAATCCGGCCGGAACGCGCCGCGGCGGCCGGACGGTCGCGGTGTGGCAGCCGGCCGGTCGCGGCGTGGCGGGAGAGCGCGCGTGAGGGGTCAGTTCGACCAGAACTGGAAGAGCCCCAGGCCCATCCGGATCGGGATCTCGCCCAGGCCCAGCGCGTCCGTGATGTTGAAGATGACGGTGAAGAAGGCGTTGTTGATCGGCCCGAGCCACAGCAGGGCGATCAGGATGAGGAAGACGTAGCCGCCGTACGGGCTAACCTTGTCGACCCAGCGGCGCGGCAGGTACGGCTCGATGATCCCGAACCCGTCCAGGCCGGGGATCGGCAGCAGGTTCAGGACGGCCGCCGTGACCTGGAGGAACGCCAGGAACGCCACGCCCAGCCAGAAGACGCCGTGGTCCTGGTGGGCGAAGTTCTTGTAGAGCACCGCCAGCATGATCGCGAACAGCGCGTTGGACAGCGGGCCCGCCGCCGAGATCAGGCTGTGCCGCAGCCGGCCCGGGATCGCGTGCCGGTCGATCCAGACGGCGCCGCCCGGCAGGCCGATGCCGCCGAGCATGATGAACACCACCGGGATCACGAAGCTCAGCACCATGTCGGAGTACTTCAGCGGGTTCAGCGTGAGGTACCCCTTGGACGGGATGCTGCGGTCGCCCGACCGGTAGGCGATGTAGGCGTGCCCGAACTCGTGCATGCAGAGCGACAGCATCCACGCCGCCAGGACGAACCCGAACAGCGCGACCCGCGCCGCCGTGGCCGGCTCCTCCCCGTACCGCCAGGCGATCAGGCCGCACAGCACGGTCGCCGCCGCGATCGCGAGGAACACCGGGCTCGGCCGGACGGCCGCGCTCCCGCGCGCCTCGTGTGCAGTCCCGTTCATCGCTCTCTCTCCCGCACGCTCTTCATCTCGGAAAAACCCACCCGCTCACGGTGCCGCGATCACCGGGACGACATAGGTGCGCAGGAAGCGGCGCAGCCCGTCGGCGTCCCGGTCCCGGTCCATCACGATCAGCGAGGTGATGATCCGGAAGAGGAACTCGACCGTCCCCTCCACCTCGATGTCGGGGCGCAGCGTCCGCTGCCGCTGCGCCTGCTCGAAGTACGGCCGGACGTAGTCGGCGCACAGCGCGAGCACGTGCTCGGCCGCCCCCGCCACCGCCGCCTGCATGTGCCCCGCCGCCTCCGGCACGAGGAAGTGCGCGATGGTCGGCTCGTTGCGGACGTACTCGATCGCGTCCAGCGTGCCCTCGACGATCGCCTCCGGCACCGACCGCTCCCGGCGCAGCCGCGCGGCGAGCCGGTCCAGGAACCGGTGCAGGTCGCGGACCACGACGGCGAGGATCAGCTCGTCCCGCCCGCCGGTGACGCTCCGGTACACCGTCGCCCGCGACAGCCGCGCGGCCGCCGCGATGTCCTCGACCGTCGTCTTGGCGACGCCGAAGCGGCCGAAGCACTCTTCGGCCGCGTCGATGATCCGCTCGCGCGTCGCGTCGGTGGTGACCGGGGGCATGACAGCACATTACCGGCAGCCCATCGGCCCTCAATCCAGCGTGTACTCCAGGGACCAGGTGTGCGAGCCGTCCTCGGCGACGGTGATCTGGCCGAGACCGCGGATGCCCGCGAGCTCCCCGGTCCCGGACGTGGGCACGACCAGCCACCGCAGCCACTGCGTGTCGGGCGTCCCGTCCTCGCTGCCCGCGCTGTGCTGCAGCACGAACGTGCCCTCGCGGCCGTGCAGGATCCCTTGGACGCGCTCGACCCCCACATACGCGGCCGGCCCGGCGGGCGTCTCCACGGTGATCAGTTCGGTGCTGCTCGTCCCGACGAGGTCGCCGTGGAACTGCTTGCCGACGTGGACGCGGGTCAGCTTCGTGCCGTCCTGCTCCGCGTAGGGCTTCTCCGCGTCCCACGCCTCGATGTCGAAGCTGCCGCTGGCTTGAAACGTCATGCCCGCCATGATGCCCGCCCCGTGGGTTAGAAGAGGGTGCCTTCGTGTTCGATGCCGCGTAGGGCGTCGTAGTCGAGGGTGACGCAGTCGATGCCGCGGTCGGTGGCCAGGACACGGGCCTGCGGCTTGATCTCCTGCGCCGCGAACACGCCGCGGACGGGCGCGAGGTGTGGGTCCCGGTTGAGCAGCTCCAGGTACCTGGTCAGCTGCTCGACGCCGTCGATCTCGCCGCGCCGCTTGATCTCGATGGCGACGGTGGCGCTGTCGGCGTCCCGGCAGAGGATGTCGACCGGGCCGATCGCGGTGGGGAACTCGCGGCGGATCAGCGTGTAGCCGTCCCCGAGCGTGGTGATGTGCTCGGCGAGCAGCTCCTGGAGGTGCGCCTCGACGCCGTCCTTCTGCAGGCCCGGGTCGATGCCCAGCTCATGGCTGGTGTCGTGCAGGATCTCCGCGATGGTGAGGATGAGCCGCTCGCCCGACTTGCCGTGCGTGACCGTCCATTTCGCGATCGCGCCGTTCTCCTCGTAGCTCTCCTCGCGCAGCGAGCAGGGCGGGTTCATCCAGTTGAGGGGCTTGTAGGCGCGGTCGTCGGCGTGGATGCTCACGCTCCCGTCCGCCTTGATCAGGATCAGGCGGGGGGCCATCGGCAGGTGGGCGGTGAGCTTGCCGGCGTAGTCGACGCTGCAGCGGGCGATAACGAGACGCACGCTGCCCAACCTTAGTGGCGGGCCTAAGGCGCGTGGGCCGGGTCGGATAAGGCGTGCTGCCGATGTGGGGACGGGGTCCTTAGGACGAGTGTCTTGGGTGTCGGGTCGTGCCGAGCGGCCCGGGACCTTCGGGAGACACCGTGTACCACCACGACATCATGCAGTCGATCATGAGCGAGCGGGCCGCCGGGCTGCGGACGCGGGCGGCGGCCGAGCGGGACGCCCGGCTGGCGCGCCGGGCCCGCGAGTTCTGGGCCGAGCGCGCCGAGCGGGTCACCGCCGTCCGCCGGGCGCGCCGCCACGGAGCGGCACCGGCGCGATGACCCCGGCCCCTGGACGGACGGGGGTCGTCCAGGGGCACTCCGTAGCGGAATGAAAATCTTTGTCAAGCCTGGAATTCTCCGGGCGCCGTGATTAGCGTCGGCGGGTGGGTGTTCATCCTCCAACCGGCGAAAGGACCCCCGCATGTCTCTCGACGTGACTCCGGAACTGCTCGAGACGGCGCAGAAGGGCGAGGTCGGCGACGCGGCCTTCGTCGAGTGCATCAAGACGTCCCTCCCGTACGCGTGGGACATGATCAGCGGCCTGGTGGCCCGGCTCCAGGTGGACGGCGGCGACTTCGCCGACAACCTCACCCCGCCGCCGGACGAGCAGGCCCGCGGCCAGCTGCTCAGGGTCCTCGCGAGCGACGCCATGCGGGACGCGCTGGAGCGCCACTTCGGCATGAAGCTGGCCTTCCAGAACTGCCACCGCGTCGCCGTCTTCCCGACCGGCGACTCCACCGCCTACCGGACGTTCGTGACGGCCCGCGAACAGATCCTCAACCAGTCCCCCGAACTCCGCGACTGCTGACCCCGACCCCGCGGCGTGCCGCCCTCCGAACGCTGGTACCGGAGGACGGCACGCCGCACGCGTGCTTCCCCGACGGGACGCACCCGGCCGGCCGAGGTCGTGCAATGGTCGGCGCCGCCGTGGTGTGTTGTCCGGGCGGTGTCGCCCAAGAGTGACGTTTCAGGTGGCGGCGCGCACCTTGGGGAGGACTTCGGCGCCCAGGCGGGCGATGTTCTCCAGGGTGGCTTCACGGGAGCCGGCCGCTTCGACCAGGAGAATCAGGTGTTCGATGCCGGTTTGCTCGGCCGTGGCCAGGAGGGATTCGGCGCAGTCGTCCGGTGAGCCGACCGGATGGATGTCGCACATGCGGCGGGTGTAGCCGACGGGGTCGGGGGAGGGGCGTGGACGGTCGTCCACGGCGACGTAGCCGTCCAGGCCGGGGGCCAGCCAGCGGGGCATTTCCGTCATCAGGGTCTTGACCGCTTCTTCGCGGGTGTCGGCGACTTGGGCTACGTGGGTCGAAATGTGTGGGAGGTCGGGGTTGCCGTGGCGGGCGACGGCGGCGGCCTTCTCGTCCGCGTCCACGTGCAAGCCCAGAAGCATCGGGAGGTTGCGTTCGGCGGCCAGGCGCTCGGTCGTGGGGGAGGTGCAGGCGACGGTCACGGGCGGCGGGACGAGCGCGCGGGGGACGATCGGTACCTCACGGAAGCGGAAGAATTCCCCCTCCGCGGAGACACGGTCAGCGCGCAGAGAGGTAAGGAGAAGGTCCAGGGATTCGGCGAAGCCGTGCTCGTAGCGGGGGAGGCCGGTGCCGAAGACCTCCAAGTCGCGCCACGGGCCGCCGCGTCCGACGCCGAGGTGGAAGCGGCCGCCGGAGAGCAGGGAGAGCATCGCCGCCTGCTCGGCGAGCGCCACCGGATGCTGGGTGGACAGGACGCTCACCGCCGTCCCGACATGGATCCGTGCGGTCAGGGCCAGGAGATGCCCGGCCAGGAGCGTCGCCGACGGGACGACCCCGTACGACATGAAGTGGTGCTCGGCCAGCCACACGTCGTCGAACCCGGCACGTTCGGCGGCAATGGCGGCTTCGACGGTGCGGGACAAGGCGGCGGTGTCGTCCTGCCCAGAGAAACGGGTTGTCAAAAGGAAGATTCCTAGGCGCACGTCCCCGTCGTACCCGGCAACGGGGAAGCGCGAGCGCTCTGCAAGACTGCCAAGCATGACTGAGGGTTCGTTCAGCAGGGTCGGGGTCGTCGGACTGGGCACGATGGGCGCGGGCATCGCCGAGGTGCTGGCGCGCGGCGGCCTCGCGGTCGTCGGCATCGAGGTGAACCAGGACGCGCTGGAGCGCGGGCGCGGCCACCTGGAGGGCTCGACCGGACGGGCCGTCAAGCGCGGCAAGCTCACCGAGGACGCGCAGCGGGAGATCCTCGGCCGGATCACGCTGTCCACCGACTTCGCCGACCTCGGCGACTGCGACCTCGTGATCGAGGCCGTCCCCGAGCGGCTGGAGCTGAAGCGCAAGGTCTTCGCCGAGCTGGACAAGGTCTGCCGGGACGACGCCGTACTCGCGACGAACACCTCGTCGCTGTCGGTCACCGACATCGCGGTCACCACCGGCCGTCCCACCAAGATCGTCGGCGTGCACTTCTTCAACCCGGCGCCGGTGATGAAGCTGGTCGAGGTCATCGCGACCGTGCTGACCGAGCCGGCGGCGGTGACCCGCGTCGCCGACCTGGTGAAGGGCCTCGGCAAGACGCCGGTCACGATCGGCGACCGCGCCGGGTTCGTCGCCAACCGGCTGCTGTTCGGCTACCTGAACCAGGCCGCCGGGATGCTGGAGTCCGGGCACGCGACCCGCGACGACATCGACGCCGCGATGAAGGCCGGCGCCGGCCTGCCGATGGGCCCGTTCACCCTCATGGACCTGATCGGCCTCGACACCTGCCTGGAGGTGCTGGACGCGATCTACGCCGAGTCGCGCGACCGCCGGCACGCCGCCTCCCCGGTGCTGCGCGAACTCGTCACCGCCGGCCTGCTCGGCCGCAAGACCGGCCGCGGCTTCTACTCCTACGACAAGTCCGGCGCCGCCGAGGCCGGTCTTGCGGCCGAGCAGGCCCTGTCTCTTCTACACCTCTGACGCTGCCGACGAACAGGATCGGTTCGACCCATGTGGCCGCCGCACCATTTAACAAACAGAACAAGATGAACAACACCACCACCAAGCACCACCGATAACCATACACA
>NZ_JABXFD010000447.1 GCF_013372625.1 Actinomadura sp. BRA 177 | reverse complement strand
GGCCGCGGTGGTGAGCGCGTGCCGGCCGAGCAGCCCGCGGCCCTCCCCGGCGCGGGCCCGCCAGGACGGCCCGTGCACGCGCCACATGAGGATGTCGTCGGCGTTGCCCGCCTGCGCCCGCACCGACGTCCAGAACCCGGCGGGCCGGACGGGGTGGGTGATCCGCCGGTCGCCGAGGACGAGGCCGTGCCCGGCGTCCAGCGCGCGCAGCGCCAGGTCGGCGTCCTCGCGGTAGGCGCGGCGGAACCGCTCGTCGAAGCCGCCCAGCCCGGCGAGGACGCCGCGCCGGTAGGCCATGTCGGCGGTGATCCAGTCGGCGCTCGCGAGCCCGGCGGTGTTCCGCTCCCAGTCCGTCGGCGGCCGGCCGTCCGGCGGCGGGACGGTGACGCGGCCCTGCGACCCGCCGACCGAGGGCGGCAGGTCCGCCAGGTCCGCGGCGAGCCGGGCGGGCCAACCGGGCTCGGGCTCGACGTCGTCGTCCAGGAAGGCCACCCATTCGGTCGCGGCGGCGCGCCAGCCCGCGTTGCGCGCGGCGGCGGGCCCGCGGCCCCCGGAGCGGATCACCCGGATCTCCGGCCCGGCCGACGGCGGCAGCGGCAGCGGCGCGCCGGGCGCGGGACGGTCGTCCACGACGATGATCTCGTGCGGCCCCGCGCCGGGGTCCGCGTCCAGCCCGGCGAGCAGCGCGTGCAGCGTCACCCGCAGGCTCTCGCGGCCGACGGTGGGGACGACGACGGTCCAGCTCATCGAGCGTGCACCTCCCGGCGGCGCACGACGAACGGCCCGATGGCGAGCAGGTCGACCGGCGCCGAGCCGAAGCACTCCAGCGCGTCGCGCGGGTCGTCGACCATGGGGCGGCCGGCGGTGTTCAGGCTGGTGTTGACGACGACGGGCAGGCCGGTCCGGCGGCGGAACTCCGCGAGGAGGCGCGCCACGAGCGGCTCGTCGTCCGCCGCGACCGTCTGGATGCGGGCGGTGCCGTCCACGTGCACGACGGCCGGGATCCGCTCCCGCCACTCCTGCCGGACGCGGTGGACGAACAGCATGTACGGGCTCGGCATCGGGCCCTCGAAGATCTCGGCGGCGTGCTCCAGCGCCACCATCGGCGCGATCGGCCGGAACTGCTCGCGGCCCTTGACGTCGTTGAGCCGCTCCACGTTGCCGGCGTGGCCGGGGTGGGCGAGCAGGGAGCGGTGCCCGAGCGCGCGCGGCCCGAACTCCGAGCGGCCCTGGAACCACGCCACGATCTCGTTGCGGGCGAGCGCCTCGGCGACGGTGGCGGCCAGGTCGTCCGGCCGCTCGTACGGGATCTTGGCGATGTCGAGCCGTCGCGCGATCTCGCGGTCGTCCCACTGCCGGCCGAGGTCCGCGCCGGGCATCCCGGTGAGCGGGTCGCCGGCGCCCTGCGCCACGTGGAGCGCGGCGCCGAGCGCGGTGCCGGCGTCGCCCGCCGCGGGCTGCACCCAGATGTCGTCGTAGGGGCCGGCCTCGGCCAGCCGGGAGTTGGCGACGCAGTTGAGGGCGACGCCGCCGGCGAGCATCAGCCGCCGGGAGCCGGTCTCGCCGTGCAGCCATGCGGTCAGGTCCAGCAGCACCTCTTCGAGGCGCGCCTGGACGCTGGCGGCGAGGTCGGCGTGGTCGCGGGTCCACTCGCCGTCCGGTTTCCGTGCCTTCGCGAGGGAGCCCCAGTCGATGCCGGCGACCGCGAAACCGCCGTCGCCCGTCGCCCGGACATGCTCGCGCAGCTCGTCCAGGAAGCGCGGCTCGCCGTAGGACGCGAGCGCCATGACCTTGTACTCGTCGCTGGAGCGCAGGAAGCCGAGGTGCTCGGTGAGGTCCTCGTACATCAGCCCGAGCGAGTGGGGGAGGCGCTGGGCGTGCAGCGGCGTCAGGACGCCGTTCTCGTACGTCCCGGCCAGGTGCGAGTGCGACTCGCCGCGGCCGTCCAGGACGAGCACGTCGCCGTCGCCGGGTCCGGGCGCGGCGAGCGCGGCGGACGCGGCGTGCGCGACGTGGTGCGGGACGTACCGCACGATCCCGGGATCCAGCCCCGGCAGCGCGGTCGCGAGGAAGTTCGGAGCCCGCTGCGCGTAGAGGGTGCGCAGCCGCTCCCACTGCTCGTCGTGCCCGCCGAGCCCCGGCTCGACGAGGGCGGGGTCGTAGGAGTAGGCGACGGCGTCCAGGTCGCCGGACTCCAGCCCGGCCTCCGCCAGGCACCAGCGGGCGGCCTGCTCCGGCAGTTCCCAGCCGGCGAAGGCGACCGGCCGCTTCCCGTGCTTGCGGCGGCTGAAGCGCTCCTCCTCCGCGGCCGCGACGACCCTGCCGTCCGCGACGAGCGCGGCGGCCGGGTCATGGAAGATCGCATTGATTCCGAGCACGCGCATATGAGCCCCGATTCGGCGCAGCATTCAAATGATGTGCCGATGACGTCGTCTTAGACATCGGCGCGTGGCGTTCTCGCCGGGAGCGAATTCCCTATAGGTGATTCGACATTGCCGATAACCGTGGACCTAAACGCTCAAGTCGGGAAAGTCGCTGGTGGAAGAAGTGCCAGGTGAAGCGGCTTCCGCGCACATAGAGGGCGAGAGGCCGGGTACTGGCCGGTTCATGCGGTTCACCGTCGTCGTCATCACCCGGGACAGGCGGCAGTCCCTGCTCGCCGTCCTCGCGCAGGTGCGGAAACTGACCGAGGATGCGCCGGTGATCGTGGTGGACAACGCCTCGCGGGACGGAACCGCCGACGCCGTCGCGGCGGAGTTCCCCGACGTCGCGGTGATCCGGTCGCCGGGCAATCTCGGCGCCGTCGGCCGCAACCTCGCGGTCGACCACGTGCGCACCCCGTACGTCGCGTTCTGCGACGACGACACCTGGTGGGATCCGGACGCGCCGTCCCGCGCCGCCGGCCTCCTCGACGCGCACCCGCGCCTCGCGGTCGTCACCGGGCGGATCCTGGTGGAGCCCGGCGGGCGCGAGGACCCGATCGTCCCCGAGCTGCGCGACTCGCCCGTCCCCGGGCCGGCGTGGCTGCCGGGCCCCGCGCTCGGCTCGTTCCTGGCCGGGGCGTCCATGGTCAGGACGGAGGCGTTCCGCGCGGCCGGCGGCTTCTCTCCGCGGCTGTGGCTCGGCGGCGAGGAGGAACTGCTCAGCGCCGACCTGATGGCGCTCGGCTGGCACCTCTGCTATGCCGAGGACGTCGTCGTCCACCACGAGCCGTCGCGGCTGCGCGATCCGCACGCGCGGCGCCGGCACGGCATCCGCAACACGCTGTGGTTCACCTGGCTGCGCCGCCCGCTGCCGGTCGCGGGTCGCCACCACGATCGTCACATCGGGCGTCACGTCGGGCACGGGCTCCTCCTCAGCTCACGTAGCGGCGGGCCGTGGACTCCCGCTGGGACGTCTCCAGGGCGCGCAGCCGCTCCTCGACGTCCGGCGGCAGCGTGCGCCGCTCGCGGGCCACCCAGCCGAGCCCGGCAGCGGCCTCGGCGGGCGCGCCCTGGAGACCGCCTCTTATACACCTCCCCCAGCCCCCGAGACGGACTCCGAGCCCGGTAGCCGTCTTCTGCTTGCAAAAAAAAAACACACCAGAACAGACGCGAACAGCGTGACCTCA
>NZ_JABXFD010000063.1 GCF_013372625.1 Actinomadura sp. BRA 177 | reverse complement strand
TATTGTTTGTGTGGTTTGTGCAGCGACCACCGGGCGATTCACTAGCGTTTGCGTCGGCAGCGTTAGATGTGTATAAGGTAGGGGGTGCGGCGGGGGCGGGGAGAAGGACGCCGCGGAGGCGGATCCGTCCGCGCCGGCGACGGCGCTGGCGCCGATCCCGGTGGTGAAGCCGTCCGACATCAAGCCGCTGGTCGGACGCTGGGTCGGCACGGCCAAGGACTACTTCCAGTTCACCGCCGACGGCAGCGGCGTGTGGGTGCGGGGCGGGCAGAAGCTGTGGAGCGGCACGGCCATCCCGGAGGGCGACGGCAAGTTCCGCTTCTCGTGGAAGGGCGGCGACCCGCAGACCGCGTCCTACTGGGGCGTCAGCCTGGAGGACGCGCACACGCTCGTCTTCGCCGGGACCAACCAGCAGTACAAGAAGGTCACCGCCAAGAAGAGCGCGGCGAAGAAGGGCAACGGATGACCGACGGAACGTTCGCCTCGCCCGCCGATGTGGCGGCCAGGCTGGCCGAGGTCCGCTACCTCGCGGACGAGTCGATCGCCACGACCGTCTACCTGGCGCAGGCGCTCGGGAAGCCGCTGCTCGTGGAGGGCCCGGCCGGGGTCGGCAAGACGGAGCTGGCGAAGGCCGTCGCGGCGTCGACCGGCGCGGAGCTGATCCGGCTGCAGTGCTACGAGGGGCTGGACGAGGCCCGCGCGCTCTACGAGTTCAACTACAAGAAGCAGCTCCTCGCCATCCAGGCTGCCCCGGCGGACCGGGCGTGGCAGGAGACCCACGACGACATCTTCTCCGAGGAGTTCCTGCTGGAGCGGCCGCTGCTGGCGGCGATCCGGCGGACGGACCCGACCGTCCTGCTGATCGACGAGGCCGACAAGGCCGACGTCGAGATGGAGGGCATGCTGCTGGAGGTCCTGTCGGACTTCCAGGTGACGATCCCCGAGCTGGGCACGGTCGGCGCGGTGCGGCGCCCGTTCGTGCTCATCACGTCGAACGCGGCGCGGGAGCTGTCGGAGGCGCTCAAGCGCCGCTGCCTCTACCTGCACCTGGACTACCCGGCGCCGGAGCGGGAGCGCGACATCGTCTTGGCGCAGGTACCGGGGATCGAGGCGGAGCTGGCCGAGCAGCTCGTCCGCACGGTGGGGACGCTGCGCGACCTGGAGATCAAGAAGGCGCCGTCGATCGCCGAGACCGTCGACTGGGCGCGCACGCTGCTCGCCCTCGGCCTGGACGAGCTGGACGAGGCCGCCGTCGTGCGAACCCTCGGCGTCGTCCTCAAGCACGTCTCCGACCAGGAGCGCGCCGTGAAGGAACTGGGGCTGCGGGGCTGAGATGGCGTCGCTCGTCGACCGGCACACCGGGTTCGTCGCGGAGCTGCGCCGGGCCGGGCTGTCGGTGTCGGTGGCCGAGGGCCTCGACGCGGTCCGCGCCATGCAGGCCATCGACCTGCTCGACCGCGAGTCGCTGCGCGCCGCCTACGCCGCGACGGTCGTCAAGCGGCCGCAGCACCGCCCGACGTTCGACACGCTCTTCGACCTGTGGTTCCCGGCGGCGGTCGGGGACGGTGCGGGCGCGCCGCCGGAGCATCCCGCGCGGACGCTGAACGACGACGGACGCCCCGTCCCGCCCGCGCTGGACCCGCAGGTGCAGGCCCGCCGCGACGAACTCGCCGAACTCCTGCTCTCCGGGGACGACGCGGGCCTGCGGCAGTTCGCCCGGCTCGCCGTCGCCGAGTACGGGCAGACGCCGGGGCAGGAGTCGTGGTTCTCGTCCGGGGTCGTCAACGCGCTGTCGCCCGACACGCTCATGGCGCGGCTGCTCAGCGCCGTCCTGGGCGGGCAGGAGCGCGGCGGGATGGCCGAACGGGTCGCGCGCCGGACGTTCCGCGACCGCATCGCCCGGTTCCAGGACCTCGTCGCGGGCGAGGTGCGGCGCCGCATCGCCGAGGACACCGGCGTCGAGCGGACCGCCCGCATCGCCGTCCGCCCGCCGCTGGAGCGCCTCGACTTCGCGTCCGCGAGCCGCGCCGAGATGGAGGGGCTGCGCCGCGAGGTGTATCCGCTGGCCCGCAAGCTGGCGTCCCGGCTCGTGCAGAAGCAGCGGCACGGCCGGCGGGGGCGGCTCGACTTCCGCCGGACGGTCCGCGCGTCCCTGGCCAGCGGGGGAGTGCCGCTCACGACCCACCACCGGCCGCGCCGCCCGCACAAGCCGGAGCTGGTCGTGCTGTGCGACGCCAGCGACTCGGTGTCGGCGTTCGCGCACTTCACGCTGCTGCTGACGTTCGCGCTGCGGGAGCAGTTCAGCAAGGTCCGCGCGTTCGCGTTCATCGACGCCACCGACGAGATCACCAAGTACTTCGCGCCCGGCACGGACGTCGTGGACGCCATGACGCGCCTCGCCGCCGAGGCCGACCTCGTCTGGATCACCGGCCGCTCCAACTACGGCCACGCCATCAAGGTGTTCGACGACAAGTACCGCGACGCCATCACGTCCAAGACGTCCCTGCTGATCCTGGGCGACGCGCGCTCCAACTACGGGGAGCTGTCCCTGCCGATCCTGCGGTCGATGGTGGACACCGCCCGGCACGCGTACTGGCTCAACCCCGAACCGCGCGCCCAATGGGACACCGGCGACTCCGCCGCGTCCCGCTACGGCGAACTGCTCCCCATGTTCGAATGCCGCAACCTCACCCAGCTGGCGGCGTTCATCGAGGAACTCGCCTAGGCCGGGACGGAGGGGCGGTCGCGGATCAGCAGGGCGAGGGCGGCGTAGGCGAGCGCGGCGACCGCCGAGATCACCATGGCGGTGTTGGTGCCGTGGGCCAGCGCGGACGGGTCGTGCCCGCCGCCGGTCGCGACCGCCCCGACGACCGCGACGCCCACCGACGCGCCGATGTAGCGGGCGGTGTTGTTGGCGCCGGCGCCCATGCTCGCGCGGTCGGCCGGGACGCTCTCCACGGCCAGCCTGGCGAGCATCGCGTTGGTGAGGCCGCTCGCGACACCGGCGACGGCCAGGCCGGGAGCGAGGCGCCACCAGTGCGCGTCCGGGGCCAGGTCCGCCATCGCGAACTCACCGGCGGCGGCGAGCGCGAACCCGGCGGCCAGCAGCCGCCGGACGGGCACCCGCGCGGGGAGGCGGTGCGCCTGCAGGGCGACGGCGAACGACAGCCCGGACCAGATCGCCAGCACCAGCGCGGCCTCGACCGGCGACAGCCCCATGACCAGGCTCATCATCGTCGCCAGGTAGGTCATGACGCCGATCACGGCGAGCCCGGTGACGAGCGCGCCCGTCACCGACAGCAGGAACGCCGGACGCCGGAACAGCGCGAGGTCGACCATCGGCTCCGGGCGCCGCGCCTCGACCAGGACGAACGCGGCCAGCAGCACGGCCGCGACCGCGAGCAGCGCGAGGACGCCCGGCGCCGTCCAGCCGGTGCGGCCCCAGGTGATCGCCGCGACCAGCGCCGCCACGCCCAGGCTCATCGTGACGAGGCCCGGCACGTCCACGCCGCGCGGGCGCCCGGCCCGCGACTCCGTCAGCGCGCGGGCGGCCGCCACGGTGAGCGGCACGGACGCGGCGGCCGCCGCCCAGTACCAGCGCCGCCCGGCGCCGAGCGCG
>NZ_JABXFD010000512.1 GCF_013372625.1 Actinomadura sp. BRA 177 | reverse complement strand
GATCTGCTGCGGTTACCGCACCGGCGAACTCACGAGCCTCAGGCATGCAGACAGCGTTGCACCACCCAACGTGATCACGTACAGGAATCGTTCGATCGCTTACCGAGATCTAGCTATGTAGTACTAGAGGGGCGGCCAGGGGATGGCGGGCCAGTCCTCCGGCGGGTAGGGGTGGATGCGGTGTTTGAGCATCAGTTCCACGCGGCGGCGGGTGGCCTCGACCTCGTCGGGGGTGAGGAGTTCGGCGAGGCGGGCGCCGAGGGCGCCGCCGCGCAGGCCGGCGTCGACGCGGGCGAGGGCTTCGAGGGCCTCGGGGGTGAGGGGCTTGCCGCGCCACTGCCACAGGACGGTGCGGAGCTTGTACTCGGTGGAGAAGCAGACGCCGTGGTCGCAGCCGTAGACGTGGCCGTCGCCGGGCGGCAGCAGGTGGCCGATCTTGCGGTCGGCGTTGTTGACGACGGCGTCGAAGACCGACATGCGGCGGATCGCCTCGTCGTCGGAGCGGGACAGGGCGACGAGGTCGATGTCGGGGTCGGGCTCGACCCACAGCTGCACCATGCCGGGGCCGTAGGGGCCGTCGCGGTGGACGGTGGGCGGGACGGTGCCCCAGCCCATCACCTTGGAGACCTCGTAGGCGGCGACCTCCCGCTCGGCGAGGGTGCCGTCGGGGAAGTCCCACAGCGGGCGCTCGCCGGCGACGGGCTTGTAGACGCAGTTGGCGGCCCGGCCGTCGTGCTCGATGGAGCAGTACAGGGTGGCGTTGGACGCCTGGACGAGGCGGCCCTCCACGCCGAGGCGCCCGGCCGTCAGCAGCCGCTCGGCGGCGGCCGCGTCGCGGGGCGACACCGGGCGGCCGCCCGTGCCGCGATCCGTGTCGCGGCCCGTGTCGTCTGCGGGCGCCCGGTCCCGGGAGGACTGCGTCATGGGCCCATTCTCCCGGCGGCGCCGCCCATGATCCAGCATGCGGCCGTATTCCAGTGCGCGGGGGCGGTCATCTCAGCCCATGTACCCGTTCTGGCGCGGGCAGACGTGCCCGTCGCTGTCCAGCGGCAGCCCGCACAGCGGGCACGGGGGGCGCCCGGCCGCGACGACCTTCAGCGCGCGCTCGGCGAACGCGCGGGCCTGCGGGGCGCTGATCCGCACGCGCAGCACCGCGATGGCCGGGTCGTCGTCGCCGACCTCGGGCTCCTCCTCGGTCTCGGTGACCTCCTGCGCCTCGATGACGACCTGCTCGTCGTCGGGGTCCCAGGCGAGCGCCATCGTGCCGACCTTGAACTCCTCCTCCACCGGCTGGTCGAGGGGGCCGTCGTCCTGCAGCTCCGACGGGGTGACGGCGGGCACCGGGACGTCGCCGCCGCTGCGCCGCAGCACCTCGTCCAGCAGCTCCTCCAGGCGCTCGGCCAGCAGCGTCACCTGGAACTTCTCCAGCCCGACGCTGGTGACGCGGCGGCCGGAGCGGGCCTGCAGGTAGAAGGCGCGGTCCCCGGGCCGCCCGACGGCGCCGGCGACGAAGCGCTCCGGCAGGTCGTAGGAGATGACGGGCATGACACCGACCCTACGCGCCGCCGCCGACGGGCGCGTCCCCCGACCCGAGTCCGGCTTCGCCGGCCCCCTCCGGCGGCGGCTGCGGAACCAGGGCGGCCACATCGCCGCCGGTGTCGTTGACCCGGACGACGAACGGCCGCGTTTCGGTATAGCGGATCACGGTGAGCGACGCTGGGTCGGCCTGGATCCGCTGGAACTGGTCCAGGTGGAGGCCGAGGGCGTCGGCGACGACCGACTTGATGATGTCGCCGTGGCTGCACACGGCGTACAGGGCCTCGGGGCCGTGCTCGGCGGCGACGCGCTCGTTCCAGTCGCGGACGGCGGTGACGGCGCGGTGCTGCGCGGCGGCGAGGGACTCGCCGTCCTCGCCGGGGAACCGGGCGGCGCTCGGGTGGGCCTGCACGACCCGCCACAGCGGCTCCTCGGCGAGCTCCTTGAGGGGGCGGCCCGTCCAGTCGCCGTAGCGGACCTCGCCGAACCGCTCGTCGGTCTCGACCTTCTCGATCGGCGGGGCGTGCCCGGCGGCGACCGCCGCGGCGGTCTCGGCGCAGCGGTCGAGGGGGCTGGACACGATCGCGGCGAGCGGGAGGGACGCCAGCCGGGCGGCGAGCGCGGCGGCCTGGGCGCGGCCGCGGTCGTCGAGGCCGAGCCCGGGGGTCCAGCCGGCGAGCACCGGGCCGGTCATCGCGGTCAGGCCGTGCCTCACCAGGAGAAGGGTCGTCACAGCGGCCACTCTAGGAGATGCCGGGCATACGGGCGGCGTGCGGTGCGGATGCGGGAGAATGCGTGCCGTGATCGTGGACAAGGCCATCTACGCGGGCGGGACGCGCCGCGACATCGACGGCGACATCAGCGACGCCTTCGACCTGGCCCGCGCGGACGGCGACTGCTTCCTGTGGATCGGCCTGTTCGAACCCGGCGAGGACGAGTTCGACCTGGTCAAGGAGGAGCTGAGCCTGCACCCGCTGGCCGCCGAGGACGCGGTGTCGGCGCACCAGCGGCCGAAGATGGAGCGCTACGACGACACGCTGTTCGTGGTGCTGAAGACGCTGTCCTACATCGATGAGACGTCCGACATCGAGGTCGGCGAGATCATGGTCTTCCTCGGCCGGGACTTCGTGGTCACCGTCCGGCACGGCGCCGGGAACCCGCTCGGCCCGGTCCGGCAGCGGCTGGAGGACGACCCGGAGCTGCTCGGGCACGGCGCGACCGCCGTCCTGTACGCGGTGTGCGACGAGGTCGTCGACCGGTACGGGCTCGTCGCGCACGAGGTCGAGGTCGACATCATCGGGCTGGAGCGGGCCGTGTTCGACCCGGGCGCGCGGGACGTCACCGCCGACATCTACTCCCTCAAGCGGGAGGTGCTGGAGTTCCGGAGCGCCGAGGACCCGCTCGTCCCGGTGCTGCAGGAGATCGTGAAGGGCCGGGTCGCCGAGTGCGGCTCGACCCGCGAGTACTTCCGCGACGTCCTGGACCACCTGCTGCGCGTGGACGGGCAGGTCGACGCGCACAACGAGCTGCTCAACAGCGTGCTGAACGCGCATCTGGCGCTGCTCGGCAAGCGGCAGAACGAGGACATGCGCAAGATCTCCGCGTGGGCGGCGATCATCGCGGTGCCGACGGCGATCGCCGGGATCTACGGGATGAACTTCGACCGCATGCCGGAGCTGCACTGGGCGTGGTCGTATCCGGCGGTGCTCGTGGTGATGGCGGTCGTGTGCGTGCTGCTGTTCCGGCGGCTCCGCAAGAGCGGCTGGCTCTGACGCCGGCTCGGGAGGCGCCGGCTCAGCGGGCGTCGTCGCGCGGGGACGGCGGGGCGGCCAGCAGGACGGCCCACAGGTGCGACTCGGCGCCCTGCGACTCCAGCCGCCGCCGCATCCGCTCCACGCCGCCGCGCGTGGGCAGCGCCAGCCAGACCAGCAGCGGGTAGCCGACCGCGAAACCGGCGACGAACACCAGCTCGCTGTGCCCGGCCATCGCGAGGGGCAGGCCGAGCAGGATGACGCCCTCGGCCAGCGCGAACCGCAGCAGCACCGCCTGCCGGAACATCAGCAGCGCCGCGCGGGCGGCGACGCCGGGCTCCGC
>NZ_JABXFD010000364.1 GCF_013372625.1 Actinomadura sp. BRA 177 | reverse complement strand
GGTCCTCGATCCCGCCGGCGCCGACCGCCGACCGCGACACCACGCCCGCCGCGACGCCGCCGGCGGTGTCGCGCAGCGCGATGACGGTGAGCCGGCTGGAGCGGGTGACCCCGTTGGTGGTGAGGGTGTTGCCCGCCCACCGCAGGTTCGCGGTGCTCGCCTCGTCGGCGATGACGATGCAGTCGTCCGTCCGGGACAGCGCCAGGGCCCGCTCGACGGCCTCCTGCGGCCTCATGGCGTTCACTGGCCCGCCTCCTTCAGGGTGTTGAGGATGTTGACGCCGCGGAACAGCGCGGACGGGCAGCCGTGGCTGACCGGCGCGACCTGCCCCGGCTGGCCCTTGCCGCAGTTGAACGCGCCGCCCAGCACGTAGGTCTGCGGGCCGCCGACGGCCTCCATCGAGTTCCAGAAGTCGGTGGTGGTGGCCTGGTAGGCGACGTCGCGGAGCTGCCCGGCCAGCCGCCCGTTCTCGATCTTGTAGAAGCGCTGCCCGGTGAACTGGAAGTTGTACCGCTGCATGTCGATCGACCAGCTCTTGTCCCCGGCGATGTAGATGCCGCGCTCCACGCCGGAGATCAGCTCGTCGGTGGACGGGCCGCCCTCTGCGGGCCGGAGCGACACGTTCGCCATCCGCTGGATCGGCATGCTGGACGCGGCGTCCGCGAACGCGCAGCCGTTGGAGCGTCCGGCGCCGGTGAGGCGGGCGATGCGCCGGTCGGTCTGGTACCCGGTGAACAGGCCCTCGGACACGATGTCGAACGACTGCGTCTGGACGCCCTCGTCGTCGTAGCCGATGGTGGCCAGGCCGTGCTCGGTCGTGCGGTCCCCGGTGATGTTCATGACCTTGGAGCCGTACTGCATGGCGCCGAGCTTGTCGGGCGTGGCGAACGAGGTGCCGGCGTAGGCGGCCTCGTAGCCGAGCGCCCGGTCCAGCTCGGTGGCGTGCCCGATCGACTCGTGGATCGTCAGCCACAGGTTGGACGGGTCGACGACGACGTCGTAGGCGCCCGGCTCGACCGACGGCGCGGCGAGCTTCTCGGCGAGCAGCTCGGGGATGCGGGCGAGTTCGCCGTCCCAGTCCCAGTGCTCACCGGACAGCCATTCCCACCCGTATCCGGCGGGCGGCGCCAGCGTCCGCATCGTGTCGAACAGCCCGTCGCCGATGCCGACGGCGTTGACGACCGGGTGCAGCCGGACGCGCTGCTGGGTGGTGACGGTCCCGGCGAGGTCGGCGAAGAACTTGTTCTCCTTGACCTGCAGCAGCGTCGCGTCCACGTGGTCGACGCGGTCGTCGCCGAGCAGCCGGCGGCTCCACCCGGCCAGCAGCACGACCTTGTCGCCGGT
Source organism: Actinomadura sp. BRA 177 (assembly GCF_013372625.1). Lineage (GTDB taxonomy): Bacteria > Actinomycetota > Actinomycetes > Streptosporangiales > Streptosporangiaceae > Spirillospora. The sequence goes on along the minus strand of NZ_JABXFD010000364.1, from coordinate 2,287 downwards.
CGGCACGTCGAACGGGTCGGTCTCGTACGCCGAGACCCACGTCCGCTCCCCGTGGACGGGCTCGGGCGCCAGCTCGATGGGCTCGCGGTTGACGGGCCTGGCGACGGCGGCGACCTCGACGGCCTGCGCGGCGACGCGCGCGGCGCCGTCCGGTGTCAGGTCGATGCCGGCGGCGAAGCCCCAGGTGCCGTCCTTGACGACCCGGACGGACAGGCCGACGTCGTCGGCGTCCAGGGCGGTCTCCAGGGCGGCGTCGTGCAGCCGCAGTGTCTGGCTGCGGATGCGCTCGAGGCGGAAGTCGGCGTGCTCGGCGCCCAGCTCCCGGGCCCGGGTCAGGGCCGCGTCGGCCAGCGCGCGAAGCGGCAGCGCGGTGAAGGCGGGATCGATGTCATGCACCTTCAGCAACCTACCCGCCCGCCCGTCAGCTGATCGAGAACAAAGCGGGGTGAGCGGATCTTGTCGGTTCGGCACATCCGCAGGGCCCGGTGCGGGCCGCTAGTGTCGTGCCGCAGTCACCTGAGTACGAAACTCGACGAGAGGGTCCGTGATGAGTCGCTCTGTCCTCGTCACCGGGGGGAACCGGGGCATCGGCCTGGCGATCGCCCGCGAGCTGTCCGCGGCGGGCGACGCGGTCGCCGTCACCTACCGGTCGGGGGAGCCCCCCGAGGGGCTGTTCGGCGTCCGCTGCGACGTGACGGACGCCGAGGACGTCGACGCCGCGTTCAGCAAGGTCGAGGCGGAGCAGGGCCCGGTCGAGGTGGTGGTCTCCAACGCGGGGATCACCAAGGACACGCTGCTGGCGATCATGAGCGAGGAGTCGTTCACGTCGGTGCTGGACACCAACCTGACCGGCTCGTTCCGGGTCGCGAAGCGGGCCGTGAAGAGCATGATGCGCAAGCGCACCGGCCGGATCGTGCTGGTGTCGTCGGTCGTGGGGCTGATGGGCTCGCCGGGGCAGTCCAACTACGCCGCGTCGAAGGCGGGCATGGTCGGCTTCGCCCGCTCCCTCGCCCGCGAGCTCGGCTCCCGCAACATCACGGTCAACGTGGTGGCGCCCGGGTTCGTCGACACCGACATGACGGCGGTCCTCAGCGAGGACCAGCAGAAGGCCATCACGGCGGCGGTGCCGCTGGGCCGGATCGCCAAGCCGGAGGAGATCGCGAAGGCGGTGCGGTTCGTGGCGAGCGAGGACGCCGCCTACATCACCGGGGCCGTGATCCCGGTCGACGGCGGACTGGGAATGGGGCACTGACGGTCATGGGAATCCTCGAAGGCAAGCGCATCCTGGTGACGGGCGTCCTCACCGACGCCTCCATCGGCTTCCACGTCGCGCGGATCGCGCAGGAGCAGGGCGCCGAGGTGGTGCTGACCGCCTACCCGCGCCCGACGCTCACCGCGCGGACCGCCAAGCGGCTGCCGTCCGGCCCGGACGACCCGCCGCCGGTGATCGAGCTGGACGTGATGAACACCGAGCAGCTGGACGCCCTGGCCGGGAACCTGCGCGAGCACGGCTTCGACCACCTCGACGGCGTCGTCCACGCGATCGGGTTCGCGCCGCAGACCGCGCTCGGCGGCAACTTCCTGGAGACGCCCTGGGACGACGTGGCGACCGCCGTGCACGCCTCCGCGTACTCGCTGAAGTCGCTGACGATGGCGTGCCTGCCGCTGATGAAGGACGGCGGCTCGGTCGTCGGCCTCGACTTCGACGCCACCAAGGCGTGGCCGGTGTACGACTGGATGGGCGTGGCGAAGGCCGGCCTGGAGTCGTGCGCCCGCTACCTGGCCAAGTACCTCGGCCCGCAGGGCATCCGCGTCAACCTGGTCGCCGCCGGGCCGCTCGCCACGATGGCGGCCAAGAGCATCCCCGGCTTCGAGGGCATGACGGACATGTGGCCGAAGGCGGCCCCGCTCGGCTGGGACATCAAGGACAGCGAGCCGACCGCCCGCGCGTGCGCGGCGCTGCTGTCGGACTGGTTCCCCGCCACGACCGGCGAGATCGTCCACGTCGACGGCGGCATCCACGCCATCGGCGCCGCCTACTAGCCGCGACGCCGGCCGCGGGGCGCGCCGCTAGCGGGCGGCCCTGCGGCGGCGGAGGGCGCGGCCGGCGACGGGGGCGGGATGAACGGGACGGGCGTCGGCGCGGCCGGGCCGAGCGGGGGGGGGGTCTGGAGCGGCGGGCGCGTCGTGGGCGTCGGCACGTTGGTCCGCGGGGCCGAGAGCACCGGGGGCGGCGGGTTCGTCGGGGCGCGGATGAACGGCGGCCTGTTGATGGAACGCACCACGC
>NZ_JABXFD010000199.1 GCF_013372625.1 Actinomadura sp. BRA 177 | reverse complement strand
CCGGGCGGCGCGGGGGCGTGCTCCTGGGCGGTCCCGTCGCGGCGTTCCCGGCCGCGGGCGCGGGATTCGACCTCGGCGAGGCAGAAGGTCACGGCGGGGACCGGGCCGCCGGCGGGGCCCTCCCGGATGACGGCCTCGGCGGCGCGGCGCCAGAGGATCAGGGTGCCGCGGCTGTGGGCCGTCCAGGCCGGGTCGTGGTGGTGGACGCCGTGCACCCGGGGGCCGCCGGCGAGAACGTCGAGCATCGCGGGCAGCCGGGCGGTGCGCGGCACCGGCGCAGCAGGACGGCGCGGTCGCGCCGGGCGGGGCGGGCCAGCGCCTCGCGGCATTCGACGATGGACCCCTCGCCGGTCACCCACCGGCTGTTCCAGACGAGCCCGCGGTCGGCGTAGTAGCCGCCCCAGACGAACCGCTCGGACACGGGCTGGACGAGGTAGGAGCCCGGCCCGCCGAGCAGGCTCGCGAACGCCGGGGCGGAGTCCCAGTGCGGGAAGCACATCCACGCGAACTCGCCGTGCGGGCCGACGAGGACGCCGCGCTCGCCGTCGGCGATGAAGGCGTAGTCGCGCAGGGCCTTCGGCATGGAGTAGGGGCCTCCGGGGTCGTTCACCATGCCGTCCCATTACCCGGGGACGGGCCGATGATCCGCACCTCCCGGCACGGATCAGGAAACCTGTCTTGACAAATCTATTTGTCGGTGAGCATGATGGCGGCATGCTGGACGTGACGGTGATCGAGGACGCGGAGGCCGCGGCCGCCTCCCTGGACCCCATGCGGGCGCGGCTGCTGGCCGAGCTCGGCGAGCCGCTGTCGGCGGCGGCGCTCGCCGCGCGGGTGGGGCTGCCCCGGCAGAAGGTCAACTACCACCTGCGGACGCTGGAGCGGCACGGCCTGGTCGAGCTGGTCGGCGAGCGCCGCAAGGGCAACATGACCGAGCGGCTGCTGCGGGCGACGGCGGCGTCCTACGTCATCTCCCCGCTGGCCCTGGCCACGCTGCAGCCCGACCCGGACCGGCACCGCGACGCGCTGTCGGCGCGCTGGCTGCTGGCGGTCGCGGCGCGGCTGGTCCGCGACGTCGGCGCGCTGATCGGCGGGGCGGCGCGCGCCAACAAGCGGCTGGCGACCTACGCGCTGGACGGGGAGGTCGTGTTCGCCTCGGCGGCGGACCGGGCCGCGTTCATCGAGGAGCTGACCGCCGGGGTCGCCGCGCTCGTCCGCAAGTACGACGGCGGGACGGCGGACGGCGGGCGGGCGCACCGCGTCGTCATCGCCGTCCACCCGTCCCTGAAGACCGGCCCCGGGGACGTCCGCGCATGAGCGGCTGGACATCCCCGGACAGATCGAAGCGCCAACTCCTCGGCCGTTGACGACAAGCCAAACTCGATCGCCTCCACCGATTTACGCTCTCCGCTCGCGGCTGGCCGCCGCACCGAAGTCGCATCCACCACACAAGTGCGGTGCGGGACCGTCGGCAAGGCCCCACGCTGGGACGAGCCCAGCGACATCCATCCGCACAACGCCATCTGAACCGTATCCCCGGCAAAGCCGGTTCGTGCCTTCCAAGCTCACGGACAGACATCAAGAGATTACTGGACCACTTCATGACCCGCAGGTGATATTCGATTACTCAACAGGCCGAATCCTCCAGGATCTCTCTTATCTGAGACTCGGCATCTTCACCGGCGGCTGGGACGACCAGTACGACGGCGCGAGCCGGCACACCGACTTCTACCTGCACACGCTGCGCCAGTACCTGGCGCACTTCACCGGGCTGCCGGCGGCGCACTCCGACGTGCAGGGCCCGGCGGCGTCCATGGAGAAGGGCTCGTTCGCGGCGGTCGGCCGCGCGCTGGGGCTGGACGGCGCCGCCGAGGGCGACCCGGTGCGGGTGGACCTGCCGGGCGCGGGCCCGGTCGGCGCGGTGCTGGACTTCCGCAACGAGCACTTCATCGGGCTGCGCACCGGCGACGCGATGTACCGGTTCTTCGGCCGGGACGCGTGGGGCGGGCCGGTCGGGATCGCGCTGCACCGGTTCGCGCCGGACGCCGCCGCGACCGCCGACCAGGCGCAGAAGACCTGGCAGGACTGGCTGAACGCCCTCTACGCCTGACCGTGACGAAGGCGCCCGCGCGGACTCGCGCGGGCGCCTTCGTGCGCTCAGCCGGCGCGTTCCCGGACGAGCGCGCCGAGGTCCATGCGGGCGAGGCCGCGCAGGCCGGGGCGCTGGGCGAGCCAGGCGACGGCGAGCACGGCCAGCGCCGACCAGGCGAACGTGGCCGGCCGGATCTCGGTGTGGAAGGACATCAGGTCGCTGTTGAAAGCGCCGAGGAACGCGCCGGTCGCGAGCCGCCCGAGGATCAGGCCGGGGACCGCGCCGGCGGCCACGACGAGGAGGTTCTCGGCGGTGACGAGGCGGCCGAGGCGGCGGCGCCCGACGCCGGAGGCGCGCAGGGTGGCCAGTTCGGTGCCGCGTTCGGCGAGGTTGACCGACAGGGTGGCGAACAGGACGGTGAAGGCCAGCAGCCCGCCGAACGCGAGCATGACCGCGACGAACACGTAGAACAGGTTCATGTACTCGTCCATGGTCTTCTTCAGCGCGTGCGCGTCGGTGTAGGCGACGACGCCCGGCTGCGCGGCGAGGGCGCGCTCGACGGCGGCGCGGTCGGCGCCGGCGTCGAACTGCACGAGCACCGTGTCGGGTTCGGCGTCCGGCGCCCACGCGGCGACCTGGCCGAGCGCGGCGTAGGCGTAGGTGCCGAGCGGCTCGTCCACGAACCCGGCGACGGTCGTGGTGACGGTGCGGCCGTCGCCGAGGCGCAGCCCGATGCGGTCGCCGGTGCCGACGCCGAGCCTGTCGCGCAGGGCGGCGCCGATCAGCGCGCCGTGCTCGGGGAGGTCCCGCTCGCCGCCGCCGGGGGTGAGGAAGCGGTGCATGCGGGTCCCGGCGGGGAGCCCGACGACGGTGGTGGAGTAGCCCTGGTCCCCGGCGGTGATGGTGGCGGGGACGTGCGCGGACGGTTCGGCCGCGCGGACGCCGTCCGTCCCGGACAGCTTCCTGAGCATCGCGTCGTCGAGGGGGCGGCCGAGGGTGAGTTCGGCGTCCTGCCGCTGGATCTGGTCGAACTGGCGGGCGACGGTCGCCTGCGAGGAGTCGAGCATCCCCCACGACACCAGGATCAGCACGAGCGCGAGGACGACGCCCGCCATGGTGTAGAGGGTGCGGCGGAACTGGCGGGTGGGGCCGCGCAGCACCAGCCACGCCCCGGCGGGCAGCCGCCCGGCGGCCGGGACCGACCGTTCCAGCCGGGCGAGGAGCCCTCCTCCCCCGGTCGCCGGGACGGTGCCGCGCATCGCCTCGGCGGGCGGGACGCGGGCCGCCGACACGGCGGGCGGCCGCGCCCGCCGCGCCCCCCCCGCCCCCCCCCACGCCCCCCCCGCGCGCCCGCCCGGGGGCGCGGCCCACCCCCCCCTCCCCGCCCGCCCCCCCCCCCCCCCCCCCCACCGCGCCACCGCGCCCGCCCCCCGCCGCCCCCCCGCGCCCCCCGGCCCCCCCCCCCGCCGCCCGCCCCCCACCCCCGGCCGCCAGCGCGCCGGCCGGCAGCGCCGCGCCACGACACCCGCACGCGCGCACGCCCCCCAC
>NZ_JABXFD010000021.1 GCF_013372625.1 Actinomadura sp. BRA 177 | reverse complement strand
CTTCTGCTGCGCAGTGCGGATCGCAAGCCGCGCGGGCCTCGCGTTGGGTACGACAGCAGGCAGCAACAGCACCGCGACGCCCCTCCGCCCCCGAGCGCCAAAAAGGAGAGCGAGGGGAAGCACGCCGCCGCCGGGCGGAGCCGTCACGAAGACCCGCACCGCCGCCTCGGGCCCGTGCCCGCCGGGCTGCTCGGTGGCGGCGGGCCGCCGCCGCCCGGCGGAGCCGCGGCCGAGCGCTGCCGCGTGGGCGGACTCGGGGGCGCCGCCCGCCGGCGGGGCGCGGGCCAGCCGGGGGAGGGTGAGGGCCATGGGCTGGACGGGCCGGGCGCGGGACGGCGCGGTGGCCTCGCCCTCCAGGTGGGGGTCGGGGGGGAGGATGGGCTCGGGGAGCGTCCCGTCCGCGAGCCGCTGCATCAGCTCGCGGAGGGGACGGTCACCGAGCTGATCCTCGCCACCGACCCCAACCTGGAG
>NZ_JABXFD010000059.1 GCF_013372625.1 Actinomadura sp. BRA 177 | reverse complement strand
GGTGCGGGGGGGGCGGGGCGGGGCTGCGGCCCCGCCCGGGCGCGTAGATGGGCCGGTACAAGGGGCCCTCGCGCGCCACGCTGCTGGCGGGCGGCGCGGCGGTGGTCATGTCGCAGACGGTCGACGTGCTGACGCTGGAGCAGCTCGTCGTGATCGGCACGCTGTTCGCCTTCCTGTTCGTCGCCGCCGCCGGCATCCGGAACGGCCGGTGCAGGTCGGGCTGGGAGTGCCGCAGCGCGAGCACGGCGGCGCCGCTCGTCGTGATCGCGACGATCCCCGCGGTCGGCTGGCTGATGCTGAACCTCAAGGTCTGCCTCTTATACACATCC
>NZ_JABXFD010000023.1 GCF_013372625.1 Actinomadura sp. BRA 177 | reverse complement strand
CTGGTGGTGGGGCGGGCGTATGTGGCGGGGCACGTCGAGCTTGCGGTGCGGGGGGGCACGCGTGCCCAGGCTGAGGGGCGGTTCCATGGCCACCGGGCACAGCACCTGGAACAGGTGGTTCTGCACCGTGTGCTTGAGCGCCCCGACGCCGTCGTAGTAGCCCGCCCTGCCTTCCAGGGCCAGGGACTCGTCCCAGACGATCTCTATCTCGGGGATGTGCGCGCTGTTCCAGAGGGGTTCCAGCACGCGGTTGGCGAGGCGGCTGCCGAGCAGGTTCTGGACGGACGTCATGGCCAGGAAGTGATCGACCCGGAACACTGCCTCCTCCGGGACCACCTCCGATAGCAGCCGGGTCAGCTCCCGCGCGGTGTCCAGGTCTTCGCCGAACGGTTTCTACAAGACGATACGGCTGCCCGGCGGCAGGTCGGCGCCGCGCAAGGCGGTGAAGGTGACGGGGAACGACACGGGGGAG
>NZ_JABXFD010000687.1 GCF_013372625.1 Actinomadura sp. BRA 177 | reverse complement strand
TTGTGTATAAGAGACTGCTCCCAGAGCGCGGGGGCGAGGTGAGTCTTGACCAGGCCGGGCGCGATGCAGTTCACCCGCACCTTGGGCGCCAGCTCCATCGCGAACTGCCGGCTGAGGTGGATGCCCGCGGCCTTGGTGACGTTGTAGTAGCCGATGCCTTGCTCGGTGACCAGGCCGCCGATGGACGCGATGTTGATGATCGAGCCGCCGCGAAGACCGTCGAGATCAACCAGTTCCCCATCGTGGCGTGGACGCAGCTCGCGCTGAAGGCGGGCATGGCCGAGCGCGGCTGCTCGCTCATCAACACCCCGTCCACCGGCGGCCTGGGCCCCCAGCACGGCAGCGGCTACCACAACGTCACCAAGGCCGCGGCCCTCCACCCCACCCCGCAGTGCCCGATCGAGCCGGCGCCCCACGTACGGGCGCACTGCATCCCGCCCGGCCTGCACACAACGCCCCCCCCGCCCGCGCT
>NZ_JABXFD010000254.1 GCF_013372625.1 Actinomadura sp. BRA 177 | reverse complement strand
TGCCAGCGCCAGCCGGTAGCCGCCGAGGAGCACCGGGCGCTGGTCGAGACGGCGGGCGCCGCGGTCGACGAGCTGTTCCGGCGGCTGGACGGGGTGAAACGGTCGCTCCGCGAGCGCGACGCGGCCGAGACGGCGGCCCGCGACCGGGAGCGGTCGGCGCTGGAGGCGCGCGGCAAGGCCGCGGGGAACCGCGACCGGCTCGGCGAGCAGATCACCGAGGCGGCCGGGGACCGCGACAGAGCCGTCGCCGAGTTCCGCGCGTTCGCGGCCACCGGGCTGCTGCCCGTCGCCGTGCCCGGCCTGGACGTCCCCGACCCGGCCGAGGAGTGGGCGGCCAACCCCGCCGTCCTGCTGGCCCGCGCCGTCAACACCGAACTCGACGCGGTGGACGACGGCGACGGCCCGTGGGACCGCGTCCAGAAGAAGGTCACCGAGGAGCACAAGCTGCTGTCGGACGCGATGTCCCGGCACGGGCACTCGGTCGGCCTCACCCTGCACGACGGGATCATGGTCGTGGACGTGCTGTTCCAGGGCCGCAGCCGCGATGTCCCCGGCCTGGCGGACGCCCTCGACGCCGAGACCGGGCAGCGGGCGCGCCTGCTGTCGGCCCGCGAGCGGGAGATCCTGGAGAACCACCTGCTGAACGAGGTCGCGGGCACCCTCCAGGAGCTGATCGCCGCCGCCGAGGACGAGGTGCGGGAGATGAACGCCGAGCTGACGTCCCGGCCGACGTCCACCGGGATGCGGCTGCGGCTGGTCTGGAAGGCCGCCCGCGACGCCCCCGAAGGGCTCGACCGCGTGCGGGAGAAGCTGCGGCAGACCATCGACGCCTGGTCGGGCGACGACCGCGCCGCCGTCGGCCGGTTCCTGCAGGAGCAGATCGCGCGCGAGCACGCCGACAACCCGGCGTCCGGGTGGACCGAGCAGCTCACCCGCGCGCTGGACTACCGGTCGTGGCACGCGTTCACGATCCAGCGGCTCCAGGACGGGCAGTGGCGTCCCGCGACCGGCCCGGCGTCCGGCGGCGAGCGGGTGCTCGCCGCGTCGGTGCCGCTGTTCGCCGCCGCGTCCGCGCACTACAAGTCGGCGGGCAACCCGCACGCGCCCCGCCTCGTCGCGCTGGACGAGGCGTTCGCCGGCGTGGACGACGACTCGCGCGCCAAATGCCTCGGCCTGCTCGCCACCTTCGACATGGACGTCGTCATGACCAGCGAACGCGAATGGGGCTGCTACCCGCAGGTGCCGGGACTGTCGATCTGCCAGCTGTCCCGCCGCGACGGCATCGACGCCGTCCTGGTCACGCCGTGGCGGTGGGACGGCCGCGAACGCGTTCGCGTCGACCTGCCCGAGGATCCCTCATTCGGCCAGGCGGACGTCTTCGGATGACCGACGACCGCCTGCGCCGCCTGCTGGGCGGCCCGGACACCGCCTGGCTGGTGCGGCGCGTCCGGTCCCGCCTGGAACGCGGTGGCTCGCTCACCGGCAAGGTCACCCTGTCCGAGGCGACCCCGCCGCAACGGCGCGCGATCGAACTCCTCCTGGGCCGCCGGGCCGGCACCGGCACGTCGCTGTCGGTGTCGCTCCCCGAGGTCGACCGCGTCCTGCGCGCGAGCGGCGCGTCCCCGGACGGTCTGGCCGCCGCCGTCGAATCCCTGAACGGCCCCGTCCGCGACCTGGCCGGCGAGAACGCGTCGATCGCCGCCGCGTGGCGGGACGCTTTCGCCCCACTGGACGAGGCCCTCGCCGCCCGCCCCGAACTGTCCGGCTGGCGCTCCTGGCTGGACGCGACCGGTCTGGTCCGGCGGCTGGCATCCGGCCCGTCCGAGGCCGCCGACGTGCTGCGGTGCCTCGCCGCCGTGGTGCGCCGCCTGCCGTCCCCCGATATCCCGCTCGGCCAGTTCGCCGCCGAAACCTGTGGCCACGCCCACGCCTTGGACGAAGGCCCGCTCGCCACCCTGGCCCTCTCCTGCGCGCGCGCCCTCACCGGCCTGCCGTTCCGCGCGGACGGCGGCGCCGAGTCCCGCCGCGAGACCTGGGCCGCGGTCGGCGTCCACCTGGACGAACTCTCCTCGACAGTCCTGTGCCTGGGCCTCCCCGGCGACGCGCACACCCCCACCGGCCGACTGCTGACCGCCATGCAGGGCGAACCCGTGTCCCTCACCCTCCGCCAGCTACGCCGCCACACGTCCCCCATGAACGCGGACTTCGTCCGTATCTGCGAGAACCCGGTCGTGGTGGCCGCCGCAGCCGACGCCCTGGGCCCGTCCTGCCCGCCGCTGGTCTGCTGCAACGGCCGTCCATCGACAGCCGTATGGCGCCTCCTGGAACTTCTGGCCGAAGGCGGCGCCGAGTTCGCCTACCACGGCGACTTCGACTGGGGCGGGGCCGCGATCGCCGCCGCCGTCCACGCCCGCATCGGCTGGCGTCCCTGGCGCTACGACACGGCCGCCTACCTCGAGGCCGCCTCGAGCACGCCCCTGACCGGCCGTCCCGTCCCCACTCCGTGGGACCCGCCGCTGGCCACCGCGATGAAGAACCGCGCCGTCCGAGTAGAGGAAGAACAACTCCTCACCGGCCTCCTCGCCGACCTGACGACCTGACGCATCACTGCGGCGACCTCGGCCGGCGCGCCTCCACCAGACGGCGGGACGCGTCAGCCGGTGAGGGCCAGGGAGTCCAGGTCGCGGGCGTGGTGGGCGTGGCGGGTGGTCATGGTGCGGAACATCTCGTCGCCGCGTGCGGTGCGCTCGACGAGCATGGAGGCGCCGATGGCCATGACGATGCCGTGGAAGGTGTGGTAGCGGTAGGCGGTCCAGCAGTCGTCCCAGGTCAGGGCGACGCCGCGGCCGGTCAGGGCGGTGTGGTAGCGCTGGACGAGGTCCTTCTCGTGTGCGCGGCGGACCTCGACGGGCAGGCTGGAGCCGAGGAAGTACGAGAGGTCGGCGAGGCCGGGGCCGTAGGCGCACGTCTGCCAGTCCAGGACGGCGGCGCGCGGCCCGCCGAACAGCAGGTTGTCGGCGCGGAAGTCCCCGTGGGTGAGGGTGGACGGGCCGTCGCGCTCCGCCAGATAGGCGCCGATGGACGGGAGGAAGTCCTCGATCAGGGCGATGACCTCGGGGCCGAGTTCGGCGGCGTAGCGGTCCTTGAAGCCGGTGTAGAGGTCGGTGACCATCGCGGCGGTGAACGCGGCCGAGTCGGCGTCGTGCCGGTTGAGCCAGGGCAGCGCGGCGAGGCCGGGATCGTCCCAGCCGGCGGCGTGCAGCGCGGCCATCTCGGCGATCGCGGCGGCGGCGTCCGCGGGGGCGAGGCCGGCGAGCTGGTCGCCGGGGAGTGCGGGCGCGAGGTCGGCCAGCAGCACGGCGTACTCGTCCGGTTCGGGGTCGTAGCCGGAGAAGTAGCAGGTGGGGACGCCCGCGTCGAGGCGCTCGGCGACCTCGGCGTAGAAGCTCGCCTCGACCTCGTAGGTGCGGATGGCGCGGGCGGCGGCGCGGCTGGACGGGTCGGCGGCCGGGACCTTGGCGACCATCGTGACCGGAAGCGCGGTGTCGCCGGCGTAGGTGAGGAACAGGCGGAGGCTGTCGGACACCTGGCCGGTGCCGACCGGTTCGGTCTGGACGGCGGTGACCTTCGTGCCGAGCGCGTCGGACAGCCAGGACGCGGTGAGGGCGTCGGCGCCGGAGATGGTCATGCGCTCTCCTCGGCCAGGTGGGTCCAGCCGTGGTCCTCCCAGCCGGGCGGCTGGTGCCATTCCGTCCAGCCGTATCCGGTTCGTCCGTCCTCGGTGTCGAAGCGGCACAGGGCGCGGGGGAAGCGGGCTTCGCGGCCGTCGGGCGAGGTGACGGCGACCGGCGCGAACTCCACCGGGGTCACGGTCATCGGCGCGCCCGGGAAGCGAAGGTCGGAGCGGGCGGGCAGGCCGTCCGCGAAGGCGGTCGCGGCGGAGAAGCCGTCGCGGTGCTCGATCTCGCCGTCCGGCGGGACGGCGAAGCACGGCCACGCGAGCGGGAAGCCGATGTTGGCCTGCATGCCGTGGACGAACGTGCCGTCGCCGAGGCGGCCGGACGTCCACAGCCAGGAGACCTTCCACCAGTCGCGCTCGCCCCAGCTGTGGTCGCGTTCCCCGTGCGCGTCGATGGCGATCTTCCGGCCGCCGACGCTGACCAGGCCGGTGACGGTGCAGGGGATCTCGTAGCGCGGGATGTCCTTGTAGGGGTAGGCGCCGCTGACGGTGTCCCAGCGCAGGTCGAGGGACAGGCCCATGGTCTCGGCGGTGCCGAGGTCGCTCGCGGCCGGGTCGGGCAGGACGGCGGCGGTCCCGTTCAGGGTGACCCTGGCCGGGCCGAAGGGGTCGGTGATCTCCTGCGTCGCCGTGTAGGTCTCGGTGTGAACGTCGGCCGTGCCCGGCTTGGGCAGCGGCGCCTCGTTGTCGGCGACGATGAGGAGCGGCTCGCCGGGCCGCACCAGCGCCGCCCAGTACCAGGCGCGGTCCCAGTTGGGGTAGAGGCCGAGCCGGACGTAGCCGGCGATGGACCCGTCCGGGGCGGCGAAGTCGAAGTAGTAGGACTCGTTCCACAGCTGCTCAGGGCCGGGTTCGTGCAGCCCTTCGTCCGCGGGCTTCAGGGTCCAGGTGCCGTGCTCGATGATCCTCGCCATGGGCCCCTCCGGGATTCCGAACGCGATTCTAGAGCGCGATCTTAGCCCCGTCCCCGCGCTTCCAACAGGCCCCGCGGGCGGGCGCGGCAAAAGTATGATCTCCGGCAGACCGCGACACTCTCGGCGTTGGAGGGCCCTATGGCCGGGCACCCGGAGATCGACTCGTCCGTCCCGCATTCGGCGCGCATCTGGAACCACTGGCTGGGCGGCAAGGACAACTATCCCGTGGACCAGGAGGTCGGGGACGAGTTCCTCCGGATCTTCCCCGGGCAGGCGGACATCGCCCGGCACTCGCGGGCCTTCCTCGGCCGCGCCGTCCGGTACCTGGCGGGCGAGGCCGGGATACGGCAGTTCCTGGACGTCGGGACCGGCCTGCCGACCGTCGACAACACCCACGAGGTCGCACAGCGCGTCGCGCCCGACGCGCGCGTCGTCTACGTCGACAACGACCCGCTCGTCCTCACGCACGCCCGCGCGCTGCTCGCGTCCTCGCCCGAGGGAGCCACGTCCTACATCGACGCCGACGTCCGCGACCCGGACGCGATCCTGGCCAAGGCCGCCGAGACGCTCGACCTCGGCCGGCCGGTGGCGCTGCTGCTCCTCGGCATCCTCGGCCACCTCACCGACGACGAGGACCCGGAGGGCGTCCTCGCCCGGCTGGTCGCGCCGCTCGCGCCCGGCAGCCACCTGGTCGTCAACGACGGCACGAACGTGTTCGGGACGCCGGGCGCGGACGGCGTCGACGACACCGCCCGCGCCCGCGCGATCGGCCGCTACGTCGAGGCGGGCGGCATCGCCTACAACCTGCGCTCCCCCGAGCGGATCACCGGGTTCTTCGCCGGGCTGGACCTGCTGGAACCAGGCGTCGTCCCGGTGTCGCGCTGGCGTCCCGAGCCGTCCCCGTTCGGGGAGCCGCCCGAGGTGGACGCCTTCTGCGGCGTGGCCCGCGTCCCCTAGCGGCCGAACGCCAGCAGGACGGCGCCCTTGTCGTTCGGGTACGGCGTGAACATGTCGCCGCTCAGCACGTAGACCATGCCGTGGGACACGACCGCGCCACCGCCGCCGGAGATCGAGCCGCCGCGTCCCGTGCCGCCGTTGACGGTCGGGAAGTCGGCGATCGTGTCGAAGCTCCACAGGACCCTGCCGGTGCGGGACGAGTAGGCGCGGATCTTGCCGTCCATGCTCCCCGCCCAGACGAGGCCGGGAGTGGTGGTGACGGCGGTCGGGTGGCCGAGCCGGCAGATCCTCGGGTACTGGGACGCGCCGCCGGTCGTGCAGCCGTCCGCCGGGTTCGGCGTCTTCCAGATGACGTGGCCGGTGGCGGGGTCGAGCGCGAACAGGGTGCCCGGATTCGCCATGTAGGTCGCGACGTAGAGGCGGTGGCCGTCGTAGGACGACCCCCACTGGATGCCGCTGAGGCCGCCGCCCGGCATCGGCTCGGACAGCTGCCGCTGCCAGACGATCTTCCCGGTGCGGGCATCCAGCACGTGGTAGACGCCGACCTTCTGGCCGATGCCGATGAGGCGGCGCCCGTTCGCGGTGAAGATGTTCGGCGACGCGCCGAGGTCGAAGTCGAGCGCGGTGCCGTCCGGCAGGTTGGGGCAGTACTGCTGGTCCTCGGGGGACGGGCTGCTGCACTCCTGGCGCCAGGTGTCGACGTCGGTCATCCGGCGCGTCCAGCGCTCCTCGCCGGTACGGGCGTCGAGGGCGAGGACGGAGTCGAAGTGCCCGCCGCTGCCGGTGTAGTTCTGCCCGGTGCCGACGTAGAGGGTGCCGGTCATGGGGTCGATCGCGGGGCTGCTCCACACGCCGGCGCCGGACGGGGCGTAGCGCACTTGGGCGCGCCGGTGCGGGCGTCGAGGGCGCGGAACCGCCCGTCCGGGCCGCCGAAGTAGACGGTGCGTCCGACGACGGCGGGCTGGCTGTGCGGCGGGCCCGCCATCTTGGGGAAGCCGAACGCCCACTTGAGCCTGAGCTTCCCCACGTTCCAGGGGCGGATCCGGCGTTCCGCGGCGTTGTACCGGGGAGCCGTGCAGGTCCTGCTGCCAGGTGGGCCAGTCGCCACGCCGGGGGTGGCCGGACGCGACCGGAGCGGACGCGACCGTTCCGGCGGCGACCAGGCACGCGGCCGTGGCGAGGGCCGCCGCCCGTCTGCTGGGACGCATGTCGATCTCCTTACGGGGTCGGGGGGCTTGCGTGCGGTCTTCGGGGCAGCGCGCGGCGGACGAGCCGGTCGCGGAGCGCGCCGGTGTTGCGCCGGCTGACGGTCAGCCGGGTGCCGCCGACCCGGAGCGTGCACCGCCCCGGCTCGACGACCAGTTCGTCCACGTGCGCGAGCGACACCAGATGCGATCGGTGGATGCGCACGAAGCCCGCGTCCCGCCACGCCTCCTCCAGCACGGACAGCGGCACCCGGACGAGGTGGCTGCCCGCGCCGGTGTAGAGGCGGGCGTAGTCGCCGCAGGCTTCGGCGTACCGGATGTCGGACCGCCGGACGAACCGGACGACCCGCCCCACCCCGACCGGGATCACCTCGTCGGACCCTGTGGTCTGCATGGGCTCATGGAAATCCGCGGCCAGAAGACGATCAATGGGGGGACGGGGCATCCGGCACGCCGGGCACAGGGCCCGGCAGCGGCCGACAAGCCGTCAGCGGGCGAACGGGGCGTACCGGTTCCAGAACCGGCAGTGGTGCTGCCGCGCGATCTCGTGCGTGACCTGGCTGTCCCCCGCCGGGACGAGCGACAGCACGGCCGGGTCGCGGCGGGTGAAGCGCGGCCAGTACGGGGTGCCGTCCACGGTCGGGTTCCCGGTGCGGGCGAAGCCCGTCCACTGGGCGGTCAGCTGCCTGCCGAACGCCTTCTGGTTCGGGGTCAGCTCCGGCGCGCCGGGGAACGGCGAAAGGAACGGGCTCTCGCTCACGTGGTACGAGCCGTTCGGTTTGGCCGGGTCGAGGAAGAACATCGGCGGGGCGTCCGCGTTGTCGGTCTGGTAGGCGAACACCTTGATGTGCCGGGCCAGCCGGCGGTCGTTGAGCAGCGCCGGGCACACCCGAGTTGGAGTCGGCGACGATCGTCCGGTAGGCGATGAACGCCGACGGCTCGGGGAACCGCTCCATCGGATACAGCTTGAACACGCGGTCGGCGAGCGGCCCGTACTGCTGCCGCACCAGCTCCTTGTACTGCTGCGGTGTCTCGGCGGACGGGAGCTGCACCTCGTCCCGGTCGACGCCGTGCATCAGCGTGACGTCGTTGACCCGGCCCTTCGCGAACGCCTCAGCGGGCGACATGGGGAGGATCTTGCCGTCCACGACCGGCCCCTGTGTACCCACATCCGGGCCGATGCTGCTGCCGGCCTGCTTGAGGAGCTTGTCGACGGGCAGCGCGCGGAGGCAGGCCACGTCCTCGCAGCCGAGCGCGGTGGCGAACCGCTCCCCCGCCTGCTGCGCCTCCTTCTCGGTGGGCAGCTTGGACTTGCAGTCCTGCGCCTGCCACTGGACGTCCACGCCGCGCAGCGAGTTGTACTCGCCGCTCTGCGCGATGCCCTTCTGGAACAGGCCCTTCGCCGCCGGCGACGCGGTGTTCGCGCACACGCTCGACCCGCCGGCGGACGCGCCGTAGATCGTCACGTTGTGCGGGTCGCCACCGAACCGCGCGATGTTCCGCCGCACCCACCGCAGCGCGGCCTGCTGGTCGCGCAGCGCGTAGTTGCCGGAGTGGTCGCCGAGCCCCTCGTGCGCGAGGAACCCGAACACGCCGAGCCGGTACTGGACGCCGACGTTGATGACGCCGCCCTCCTTGACGAGATGCGTCCCGTCGGACGGCGCCCCGAACCGGAAACCGCCGCCGTGCAACTCGACCATGACCGGCAGCGGCTTCCCGCCGCTCTTCTCCGGCGCGACGATGTTCACGCGCAGGCAGTCCTCGTTGACCGACCCGGGACCGAGGCCCGGCCCCTGCGGGCAGGGCTCGCTGCGCTCGGTCGCCTCAAGCGTGGACGTCCAGGCGGCGTGCGGCTCCGGCGGCGCCCACCGCAGTTCCCCGACAGGCGAAGCCGCATAGGGAACGCCGAGCCACGCCTTCACACCGTCCGCTACGGTCCCGCAGACCGCGCCCTTATCGGTTTGGACGGTCGTCCCGTCCGCACATGCTGCCTTGCTCTGTGCATCGGCCGGTACCGACATCGCTAACGCGACCGCCGCCGCACCTGCCGACGCCGCCGCCACGACCGCGACATGCCACTTCCTGCGCTGCATACTGACCGTCCTCATCGCCGGGAGCTTGCAAGGGACGGCTTGAAGTTAGGGCTGCGAATCTCCGCACGACCGAACATTCCCGGCCCATGCGGGGAGCGGCGAGGGCGGCGCGCCGAGCGGCCGCGTTCCGTCGCCGGGCGGCGGGGGGATCTCACTGGGCGGGAGGGTGCGGCGGGGGCACGGAAGGCGGGTTACTCTACCAAACAGTTGTTAGAAAGAGGTTCTCATGGATCTTGAGTTCGGGGCGGCGGACGAGGCCTTCCGTGCCGAGGTGCGGGAGTGGCTGCGCGCGCACGTCCCGGCGGAGCCGCTGCCCTCGCTGGAGACCGAGGAGGGGTTCGCGGCCCACCGGGAGTGGGAGCGGGCGCTCGGCGGCGCGCGGCTCGGGGTGGTGTCGTGGCCGCAGGAGTACGGCGGCCGCGGCGTCTCGGTGCTGCAGTGGCTGATCTTCGAGGAGGAGTACTACGCGGCGGGCGCGCCCGGGCGGGTCAGCCAGAACGGGATCAACCTGCTGGCGCCGACGCTGCTGAAGCACGGGACGCCGGAGCAGCTCGCGCGGATCCTGCCGCCGATGGCGGCCGGTGAGGTGATATGGGCGCAGGCGTGGTCGGAACCGGGCGCGGGCAGCGACCTGGCGGCGCTGCGGTCGACGGCGACGCGCACCGACGGCGGCTGGCTGCTGGACGGGCAGAAGACGTGGAGTTCGCGGGCCGCGTTCGCCGACATGGGCTTCGGGCTGTTCCGGTCGGACCCGGAGTCGGCGCGGCACAAGGGGCTCACGTACCTGATGTTCCCGCTGGACGCCGAGGGCGTGACCGTCCGTCCCATCGGGCGGCTGGACGGCAAGCCCGCGTTCGCCGAGCTGTTCCTCGACAAGGTGTTCGTCCCGGACGCGGACGTCATCGGCGCGCCCGGCGAGGGCTGGCGGGTCGCGATGGCCACGGCGGGGAACGAGCGGGGGCTGACGCTGCGCAGTCCCGGGCGGTTCACGGCGGCGACCGAGCGGCCCGTCGAGCTGTGGAAGGAGCGCGCCGACCCGTCCGACACGGCGCTGCGGGACCGGGTCGCGGACGCGTGGATCAGGTCGCGCGCCTACCGGCTCAAGGGCTTCGAGACGATCTCGCGGGACGACGACATCGGCGCCGAGTCCAGCCTGAACAAGGTCTTCTGGTCGGAGCTGGACGTCGCGCTGCACGAGACGGCGCTCGACCTGCTCGGCCCGGACGGCGAGCTGGAGTCGGAGTGGCTGGAGAACTACGTGTTCTCGCTGGCCGGCCCGATCTACGCGGGCACCAACGAGATCCAGCGCAACGTGATCGCCGAGCGGCTGCTCGGCCTGCCGAGAGGGTCCCGATGAGGTTCGTTCTGGACGCCGAGCAGCGGATGTTCGGCGAGACGCTGCGCAGGCTGCTGGCCGACGCGGGCACCGCGAAGATCGCGCGCGCGTGGGCGGCCGGGGACGCCGGGCCGGGGCGGGCGCTGTGGACGGCGGTTGCTGAGGCCGGGGTCTTCGCGGTCGCGGTTCCCGAGGAGTTCGGCGGGGTCGGGCTGCTGCCGGTCGAGCTGGCCGTCGCGGCCGAGGAGCTGGGGCGCGCGGCCGCTCCCGGGCCTTACGTGGAGACGCTCGCGGCGGCCGAGCTGCTCGGCGAGTCGCCGTGGCTGTCGCGGATCGCGGAGGGCGAGGCGCTCGTGTCGCTGGCCGTCCCGCATGCGGTGGACGCCGACGTCACCGACCTCGTGCTGACCCTGGACGGCGTCGAGCGGAAGGCCGGCGAGGCGCTCGTGTCGCTCGACCCGGCGCGGCGGCTGTTCCGCGTCGAGGGGGGCGGCGGGTTCACCGACTTCGGCGCACTGCTGTGCGCGGCGCAGCAGGTCGGGGTCGGGCAGGCGCTGCTGGACGTGTCCGTGGAGTACGCCAAGACGCGGCAGCAGTTCGGGCGTCCGATCGGCGAGTACCAGGCGATCAAGCACCATCTGGCGAGCGCGATGGTCGAGCTGGAGTTCGCGCGTCCGCTGGTTTACGGGGCGGCGCTTTCGTATGGCACGGCTGATTTCGCGCGGGATGTCTCCGCCGCGAAGGTCGCCGCGTCGGAGGCGTCCTACGGGCTGGCCAAGACCGCCCTACAGGTGCACGGCGCGATCGGCTACACCGACGAGTACGACCCGTCGCTGTGGATCCGCAAGGCGCGCGCGCTGTACTCGGCCTGGGGTTCGGTGGCCGAGCACAGGGCCCGCGTCATCGCTGCTCTTTGAGCTCCACGCGGCGGACCTTGCCGGACGCGGTCTTCGGGAGGTCGTCCACGAAGACGACCTCCCGGGGGACCTTGAAGTTCGCGAGGCGCTCCCGGCAGTGCGCGACGAGTTCGTCCTTGGTCGCCTGCCTGCCGGGACGGAGCCGGACGTAGGCGCGCCCGACCTCGCCCATGCGCTTGTCCGGGACGCCGATGACGCCCGATTCGGCGACGGCGTCATGCTGCGCCAGAACGTCCTCGACCTCGGCCGGGTAGACGTTGAAGCCGCCGACGACGAACATCTCCTTCGTCCGTCCGGTGATCGTGAGGTTGCCGCGCTCGTCGAGCCGTCCGCGGTCGCCGGTGTCGAGCCAGCCGTCGCGGATCGTCTCGGTGGTGGCCTCGGGGTCGTCGAGGTAACCCTTCATCACGTTGTAGCCGCGGACGAGGACCGAGCCGTCCGTGCCGGCCGGCACCTGCCCGCCCTTCTCGTCCACGATGGCGATCTCGACATCGGCGATGGCCTTGCCGCAGGTGGTGGCGATGGTCTCGTCATCGTCGTCCACCGAGCACGCCGACACGGTGCCGGACGACTCGGTCAGCCCGTACGCGGTCACGACCTGCGGGAACAGCTCCGCGCGGATGCGCCGCACCAGCGCGACCGGCACGTCCGCTGCGCCCGTCACCGCCAGCCGGAGGGACGAGAGGTCGCGCTCGTCCTTGCCGGGGGCGTCCAGCAGCGACGTGTAGATCGTCGGCGGGCCGGGCAGGACGGTGATCTTCTCCTGCTCGATCAGTCGCAGCGTCTCCGGGACGTCGAACGTGCGCTGGAGCACCATTGTGGCGCCCTTCAGCAGGCACGCCAGGACGCCCGCTTTGTAGCCGAACGAGTGGAACATCGGGTTGACGATGAGGTACCGGTCTCCGGCCTTCACGCCGGTTCGTCCCGTCCACGCCGTGTAGGTGCGGACGTTCTGCTCGTGCGTGACGATGACGCCCTTGGGCTTGCCGGTCGTCCCGGACGTGAACAGGATGTCGGCGACGTCGTCCGGCTGAACGGCCGCCGCCCGCGCGTCGGCTTCTTCGCCGGACACGGCCTTGGTGAGGAAGCCGTCCCAGCTGAGGACGCCCGGCCGGGCCTCCCCGTTGAACGTGACGACGGATTCGAGCGCGGGCAGGCCGGGGATGCCGCCGGCCTCGTCCAGGCCGAGCATGCCGGGGTAGTCGATGCCGAGGAACCCGTCCTCCACGAAGAGGATCTTCACCTCGGCCTTGGAGAGCGGCCACCGGGCCTCGTCGCCCTTGTACCGGGTGTTGAGCGGGACGAGCGTCGCGCCGGCGCCCATCGCGCCCAGCACGGTGACGATCCAGGAGAGCCCGTTCGGCGCCCAGATGGCGATGCGGTCACCGGGGTCGATGCCCGCGCCGATGAACGCGCCCGTCGCCTGGCGGACCCTGTCGCACAGTTCGGCGTAGGTGACGCGGACGTCACCGTCGACGACCGCCTCCGCGTCCGAAAAGTCCTTCGCGGCCCGCCCCAGCACACCCGGAATCGTCAGCTCGCTCATAACCGTCCATGATGGGCGCGGCAGGCCCGATCGGGCCAGAGGATCCCGCTCACTGGTACCCGTCCACATCCCTCAATGTGAGGGTTGTTCACTTTTGTCCGCATCGATGTTTCACTCAATGGGAAGTCGTGGACCCCCACCCCCGGTCGAGGTGCCCCCCATGCCCTTCCGACGCTCCCTCCGCGTTCCCGTCGTCCTCGCCCTGCTCGCCGCCCTGCTCGTCGCAGTCCGCCCGATCCCGCCCGCGCACGCGGACGACGGCCCGGTGCGCGGGTACATCGACGCCCACAGCCACCTGATGTCGTACGAGGCGTTCGGCGGGCAGGTGCTCTGCGGCAAGCCGTTCGACCCGCGCGGCATCCAGGAAGCGCTGCGCGACTGCCCCGACCACGCCGGGAACGGGATGTTCGCCTGGTTCGAGAACTTCATGCGGCACGGCACCCCATTCGGCACGCACGACCCCACCGGCTATCCGACGTTCAAGGACTGGCCCGCCTGGGACTCCCGCACCCACCAGCAGGTCTACTACACGTGGCTGGAACGCTCGTGGCGCGCCGGGCAGCGCATTCTCGTCAATCACCTGGTCGCCAATCGGCAGCTGTGCGAGCTGTATCCGCTCAAGCGCAACCCGTGCGACGAGATGACGGTCATCCGGCTTCAAGCGCAGCGCATGCGCGAGCTGGAGTCGTACATCGACGCGCAGAACGGCGGCCCCGGCAAGGGCTGGTTCCGCATCGTGCGCAACTCCACCGAAGCCCGCCAGGTCATTCAGGACGGGAAGCTCGCCGTCGTCCTCGGCATCGAGACATCGGAGCCGTTCGGCTGCCGCGTCATCAACGGCGACCCGCAATGCACTCGCGCGGACATCGACAAGGGCCTGGACGAGGCGAAACGCCTCGGCGTCTCCTCGATGTTCGTGTGCCACAAGTTCGACAACGCGCTCTGCGGCGTCCGCTTCGACGGCGGGACGACGGGCGCCATCGTCAACGCCGGGAACTTCCTCGCCACCGGCCGTTTCTGGCAGGCCGAGACGTGCGCCGGCCCCATTCACGACAACACCCTCGCCTCCGGCGCCACCGTCGACGACGATGTGGCTGCCTTCCTGCGGCAACTCGGGAAAGTGGGCATCACGCTGCCGCTGTATCCGAAGGCACCGCACTGCAACATCCTGGGTCTCACCGACCTCGGCCGGTACATGCTCCAGGGCATGATGAAACGGCACATGATCGTCGAGATCGACCACATGAGCGCGAAGGCCGCCGACGAGACCATCGACATCCTGGAGAACGCGCAGTACTCGGGCGTCATCTCGTCCCACAGCTGGACCGACGAGCACTACATGGGCCGTATCTACGGGCTCGGCGGAATGGCCGCCGGCTACGGCAACGCCGCCGACCAGTTCGTCGCGGAATGGCAGCGCAAGAAGCAGTCGCGCGACCCGCGCTACACATTCGGCTACGGCTACGGCCTGGACGCCAACGGCATGGGCGCGCTACCACCCCCGCGCTCGAACAATTCCGCGAACCCGCTGCACTACCCGTTCACGTCCCCCATCAACGGCGTCACGCTCGACCGGGAACGCACCGGCCGGCGCACCTGGGACGTCAACACCGACGGCGTCGCTAACTACGGACTCGTCCCCGACTGGATGGCCGACATGCGCAACATCAGCGGCCCGGAAATCACCGACGACCTGGCGAACGGCGCCGAAGCGTACCTGGAGATGTGGCGCCGCACCGAAACCTGGTGAAACCGCCGGCGGCGGGGCACGCAACACCCCGCCGCCGGCGCGCGTCCAAGGCACGTGGTTTCCCGGATACCGCCCCTGACCAGCCCCGCGAGGGACGGTTGTTCCTGGCGGTGTGGCCGCAGCGCGGGCAGCGCTGCGAGGTGTAGGCCGGATCCACCTCGATGCACGGCACCCCCGCGCGGCGGGCCTTGTACTCAATTAAGGCACCGAGCTGGTGGAAGGGCCAGGAGGACAGGCGTGCCCGCTGGTCGCGAGGAACCGTGACCCGTCCGCGGATCCCACTCAGTTCTTCGAGTGCGATGCCGCGTCCGGTGCGTGCCGCGACAGCAACGACCTGCTTGGAAATCGTGTGATTGACGTGCCGGGCGTGCCGCGCCTCCCGGCGGGCCCGCTTCTTCAGCAGCCTAGCGGCCGACCGGGTGCGTTTGGCCTAGAGTTCGGCGCGTTTGCGGGCCTGCCACCGCCGGTACCGGGAAAGGCGGCGGCCCTGGTGGTTATCGCCGTCGCTTGTGGTGGCCAGGTTGACGATGCCGCGGTCCACCCCCACCCAGTCGACCGGCTCGCACACCGCAGGTTCGGGGACATCGCAGGTGGCGAGCAGGAACCACTTTCCGTCCCGGTGCACCAGGTCCGATTCGCCCTTGCGGTGCGCCGCCAGCATCTTGGCCTGCTCAGGTGAGCAGGCGAACTTGAGGTGCTTGCGCCGCCCTGCCACTGTCCAGATGCTGACGGTGCCCGCGTCCAGCTGCCACGACAGGTTGCGGTCGTCGTAGGTGTGCGCGGCGTCGGGACGGAACGTGATGGGTTTGGACTCGGCTTTGCGGCGGCGCTTGGACGCCGGGCCGCCGAGGTTGCCGTTGCGGATGTTGGCTCGGAGGGTGGTGTAGGCGTCCACGACCCGTTTGATCACGTGCTGGGCGGCCTGGGCGCCGAGCCCGCCCGCTTTGAGGTCGCCGTAGCACAGGGTGCGCAGGGGTAGTTCACGGCTGCGCAGCCCGAACCGCTCGAACGCGAGGACCGCGACCTGGTTGGCGGCGGTGTTGACGTAGTGGAGGGTGTCGGTCAGTGCCGCCGCCTGTTCGGGCGTCGGCAGCAGTTTGACCTGGACCACTAATTTCACAGTCCGCGACTATAGCATTACACCCCCAGGTGTTGACCGGAGCCGATCCGGGCGGCGCCGGCGCGCCGCGTACGAAAGAAGCGATTCCTCCCGGCCCTGAAGGACCGGGGTTTCTTCACTAGAACCCGCTGAAGACGGCCGCCGCCCTCGCCGACCATGGCGGGGGCGGCGCCGCCCGTCCGGAGCGGCTAACGGACGTCAAGGACCTTCTCGGCGTCGGCCCAGAGCCGCGCCGCCAGCGGCCCGTCCAGCGCCTTCGGCTTGAGCGGCTTCTCCTTGCGCACCTGGAAGTACCGGCCCGTCCCCTCGGCGGCGATCAGGTCCGCGACGGGCGGGCCGCTCATCGAGACGGGCTTCAGCGTCCATTTCATCGTCCGCAGCACGAACCCGCGGACGCCGGGACGTGAGCCGAGGTCCGTCCGCAGCACGCCGGGATGCACCGCGTCGATCGTCACCCCGGTGTCCTTCCAGCGCTCGGCGAACAGCGGGACCATCATCAGGTTCGCCAGCTTGGTGCCGGCGTAGGTGTTGACGAGGTGGAAGTCCTTCCCCGCGGGCGTCCGGCCGGGGTCCACCCTGCCGGTGACGTAGAGGGCCGCGCTGACCTGCACCACCCGCCGCAACCGGTCCTCCAGCAGGCGGTTCAGCAGGAACGGCGCGAGATGGTTCGTGAAGAACGCCTGCTCGAAGCCGTCCTCGTTCAGCACCCGCCGGTCGGGCCAGAGCCCCGCATTGTGGACGAGCACGTCGACCTCGGACAGTGCGCCGGCCAGCTTCCGCACCGCCGCGACGGACGACAGATCGCCCACGACCAGTTCCGCGCCGATCTCCCGCGCGGCAGCGGCCCCCGCGTCCGGCCGGCGCGCCACGATCGCCACCCGGTGCCCCCGCCGGACGGCCTCGGCCGCCACCGCACGTCCCACACCCCGGTTCCCGCCGGTGACCGCGACCCGCAATGCCTCACTCATGGCGGGCAGCATACGGACTACGCCACTCGTGGTACCCGCCGCCTCCACCTGCCGCCGCCCGTCGTACAAGCGGTGCCTCCGCGCACCGGACGACACGCACCGAACCTGACCGGCATCGTCATGTCCTGATCGAAAGGACATGGAGATGACGACACAGGAGAAGACCCGCGCCACCCTCCGCCGACCGGATGCCCGCATCCCGCTCGGCAGGGGATGGCGCAAGACGACGCTGATCGTCCACATCGTGTCCGCCGGCGCGTGGATCGGGATCGACGTCATCGTGGCGGTCCTGGTGCTGACCGGACGCTTCGGCACGTCCGACGACGTGCGCGGCCTAGCCTACCAGGCCCTGGCGGCCTTCGTCGTATGGCCGATGCTGACGTCCGGGCTCATCTGCCTGGTCACCGGCCTGGTCCTGGGCCTGGGCACCCGCTGGGGCCTGCTGCGCTACTGGTGGGTCGCGATCAAGCTCGTCCTCAACCTCGTCCTGTGCACCCTCATCCTGGTGCTCCTGCAACCGGGCATGGACGAGGTGAACGACTACGGCCGCACCCTGACCTCGGGCACCCCCGAACCGGCGTTCATCTCGAACCTGTTCTTCCCGCCCGCGGTCTCCCTGACGGCCCTGACCTTCGCCACCGTCCTCGCCGTGGCCAAGCCGTGGGGCCGCCTCAGCCGCCGACCTGCGCGGTCGCCTGAAGGACGGCGTCGGTGAGCGCCTCGGTGCGGAAGTGGGCGACGGCCTGGAAGTCGGGGTCGGCGACCATCTGGGCGAACACCTCGCGTGACGGGTAGCGCACGAGCAGGACGGCGTCCCACTCCCGCCCGTCCTCGGCGACCAGAGCGGTCGACCCCTTGCCGTAGTAGAGGACCTCTGCGCCGTAGCGAGGAAGGATGGTCTCGCCGACCACCTTCGAGTAGCGGGCGTAACTCTTCTCCCCGCCCTCCCGGAAGCGCAGGAGGTTCAGCATGACCACCGGGCCGCCGGGGTCCTCCGCAAGGAACCGCTTGAGCCCCGCACCGGTCGGATCCACCGCCATCAGGCACCTCCCTAGAATTTGAAGTTGATTCTAGAATGCCATTCAACGGGAGGCGCCGTCACCGCGCCGCCCGGGGGCCGGGGTGCCGGGCGGCGGGGGCGGGACGGGTCAGCAGGTGTTGAGCATTGAGGTGAGGGCGCTCTTCTCGGCGCTGTCGACGGTGAGGTCGTAGTACCACTTCACCTGGATCCAGGCGCGGGCGTAGGTGCAGCGGAACGCGCTTCGCGGCGGCTGCCACTCGGCCGGGTCCTTGTCGCTCTTGGACTGGTTGACGTTGTCGGTGACGGCCCACAGTTCGGGGCCGCCGAGGTCGTTGGCGTAGGTCTGGCGGCGGGACGTCGTCCAGGCCCAGGCGCCGGACGCCCATGCTTCGGCGAGCGGCACCATGTGGTCGATGTCGAGGTCGGACGCGGCGGTCCAGGTGGCGCCGTCGTAGGGCGAGTACCAGCGGCCGGACGTCGGGTAGCAGGACGAGTTGGTGACGATGCTCGTCCCGTCGCGCTTGAGGACGGTCTCGCGGGTGTTGCAGGCGCCGGAGATGGTGATCCAGTGCGGGAACAGGTCGCGATTGTAGGTGCTGCCGTGCGATTCGGCGGCGACGGTGAGGGCGGCCAGGCGGCTCGCGGCCGTGGCGGCGGACGGGATGTTGGGCGGGGTCGCGGACGCCGGCGCGTCCAGGACGGCGATCAGCGCCGCGCCCAGGACGGCCGGTAGCAGGAACAGCAGCAGGCGTCGCATCGGCGGAGCCCTTCCGCGGCCGTTCCCGGCCAGGGCGGGGGGCGCCCCGAGGGGGATCGGGAACGGCGGCACTGCGACGGTGACATTTACGACAAATGCGAAGAAATGTCACGCATTGCTCAGGTGCGGGCCGGTCCTTGGGCGAATGCTGCCGTGACCCCGAGGTGACCTGCGGCGACGCCTAGGGCGCCTCGTCGCCGAGGCTGAGGAGGAGGGTGCGCAGGGTCGCGGCCAGATCGTCCTGCTGGCGGTCGTCGAGTGCGGCGAGGATGCGGCGCTCGTTCTCGACGTGGGCGACGACGGCGCGGTCGATGAGGTCGCGGCCGGTGGGCGTGAGGGCGACGATGACGGTCCGCCGGTTGGCGGGGTCGAACTCGCGGGTGACGTAGCCCTTCGCGACGAGCCGGTCGAGCCGGTTGGTGACGGCGCCCGAGGTCACCATCGAGGAGCGGGCCAGCGCCCCTGCGGTCATGCCGCTGGGTGAGCCCGCGCGCCGGAGGGTCGCGAGGACGTCGAACTCGCCTCGTTCCAGGCCGAACTCGTTGAAGAGGTTCTTCAGCTCGCGCTCGGCGATCCGGGTCACCCGGGACAGGCGGCCGAGGATCCGCATCGGGGACGCGTCGAGGTCGGGGCGAGCGCCCGCCCACTGTTCCAGGACGAGGTCGACGGCATCACGCGCCACACGGACTCCTCAACGTTGAACTATTTGACATCAAGGTATCACCCGGCCTAACGTCCTCAACGTTAAACATTTCAACGTTGAGAGGTTGGCGATGACCGGACAACACCAGGAAGACCCCTTGCGGGCGTGGCTCGGGGTAGCGGCGATCACGGCCAGCCTGTTCGTCTTCCTCACCACGGAACTGATGCCGGTCGGCCTGCTCACTCCGCTGAGCACGAGCCTGGGCATCCAGGTAGGAGTCGCCGCGCTGATGGTCACCCTCTACGGCGTGTCGGCGGGGCTCGGCGTCACATTCATCGTGGCCTGGACGAGGCGGGTCAACCGGCGCGTGCTGCTGTGCGTGCTCCTGGCCGTACTGACCCTGGGGAACCTCGTCACCGCCATCTCGCCGAACTATCCACTGGTCCTGGCGACCCGGCTGCTCATGGGGTTCGCCAGCGGCGTGTTCTGGGCCATCGGCGTGAGCATGGCGATGCGTCTCCTCCCGGAACGCCACGCGAGCAGGGCGGCCGCGATCGTGATGTCCGGCATCTCGATCGCCACGGTGGTGGGCATACCGCTGGGGACGGTCCTGGAGAACCTCACCGGCTGGCGGGACACGTTCCTGATCTGGGCCGGCCTCAGCCTGCTGGTGCTCGTCGCGGTCGCCGCAACAGTTCCCTCGTTGCCCTCAGCGAACGCGGTCTCCGTCCGCGAGGTCTTCGGGCTCCCGGTGAAGAACGTGCCGCTCCGCTCTGTGTTGTGCATCGTCGTGCTGTTCGTGCTCGGCCACTTCGGGGCCTACACGTTCGTGCGCCCGTTCCTGGAGGACGGCGCGTCCGCCTCGGCCGCCTTCATCACCGTCGTACTGATCGTCTTCGGCATCGGCGGTGCGGTCGGCAATTTCATCGCCGGGTACACGGTGAACAAGAACCTGCGGGGCAGCTTCATCGTCGGCTCCCTCGGGCTGGTGGCCGCACTGCTGTTGCTGCTCACGATCGGCGACGGGAAGGCCGGTGCGGTCATCGCCCTGGTGCTCTGGGGGCTCTCTTTCGGAGTCGTCCAACTGTCCCAGGTCAACATGACGCTCGCCGCCGCACCCGAGACCTTCGAAGCCGCGATGTCGCTCAACACGATGGCGTACAACACGTCGATCGCGCTGGGAGCGCTGTTCGGCGGACTGTTCGCCGACAGCCTCGGCGTCACCAGCGTCGTGTGGTTCGGCGTCGTGCTCACGGCGGCGTCACTGCTCGTCCTGCTCGCCACCGGCACCCGCGGGACGGCCTCGGGCGGCGGCACACCGACCAGCGGGGAACCGGCACCGGCCGCCGCCACCGCCGGGGACGCGTGAGCCCCCGGCGGTGATCAAGCGGGGCGGACGGTCGGCGAGGTCGACCGGGTGGGCACCGCAGGACACGACCAGCGGCAGCGTCGCCGCCGCCAGCGTCAATGGGGTCGGATAAAGCCAAACGCCGCTCCCCCTCACCACCCCGCAACAGGGGGTGAATCACCGATCTCGGTCCGGCAACCACAGATCCGGGCCGAGGTGCTTGAGACGCGCACGGCGAGCGGAGTAACCGGGCATGGCCCGCTCCAATCGTCGCCAGAACCGTTCACTGTGGTCGTGCTCGTGGAGGTGGACGACCTCGTGTGCGAGCACGTAGTCGATCAGGTCGGGCGGCAGTTGCATCGTCGCCCAGTGGACGTTGAGGCGTCCGTCCCGCGAGCACGAGCCCCACCGGTAGCCCAGCGGGAGGACCCGCAGTTGGGCATCGGGGCACTGCATGCGTTCCGCCCAGGGGCGGAGGCGTTCGGGCAGCCAGGCCCGGCCGCGCCTCGTGTACCAGTCGATGAGCGCCGCGGCTGGGTCGTCGAGCGCGTCGCGGCGCAACTCCAGGCGACCGCGCATCAGCCGGACGGGGGACGGGGCCGCGTCCACGATTAGGAGCCGGTGGCTGCGTCCCAGGTAGGGGAAGCCCTCGCCCGAGACGTACTCGCGCTCCGGTCTGGGCTCGCCGAGTTCGCGGCGTTCGGCGAGCTTGCCGTACAGCCAGCGCCGGCGGCTCTTGACGATCTTCACCAGTTCGGCGTGGTCGATGCCGGGCGGCACGACCGCGGTGACGGCCGCGTCCCGCTCCACCGTCAGCCGGACGTGGCGGCGCCGCTCGCTCACCCGCACCTGTACGTCGAGATCACCGACCTTGACGATCTCGACGGCCGCCGAACCGTCCATGGCCCAAGCTTGCCACCGGACGCCCACGGTCCCGCCACCGGCGCGCGGTCGTCAGGGGCGCGGAATGTCCGCGTGCCAGTGCGCGATCACTTCCACGAGCTGGTCCGCCAACGGCGTCACCAGGCCGATCTCCACGTCGTTGGCGACAAGGCACTGCGCGACGCGGGAGCGGAACTCCTCCTGGTCGACGGGCTTGCGCCAGAAGTCGCGGCGATGCGTCATCCGCACGGCCAGGTCGAACACGCCCGTGACGATGTCGCACAACCACCGGTCGGTCTCCGGCTGGACGACTCCGTCCCGCGCCGTCGCCTCCACCAGCACCCCGTACAGGGCGCGTTCGGGCGGGCTCAGCGGGTCGTCCTCCTGTGCGGGACGGTCGGCGCGCATCTCCGCCACGAGGCCGGCGAGCTTCGCCGCCTGGACCTCCCAGTTGTCGGCGTAGTCGTGCAGGATCTCCTCAAGCCGTTCGCTGAACGTGCGGTACTTGTGCGGGTCCTTGCCCCGGTTGACCTCGATGTGGTCGCGGACGGCGTGCTCCATCTCGGAGGCGCGGGTCCGTGCGTCCGACAGGGCAGCGACCTTCGTCTCGAAGTCGTCGGCGGTCAGCGACACCGGCGGCAGCTTCTCGTCGATGCCGAGCGACCGCAGATGCTCGTCGATGAGCTGCCGGACCTTCGCGCCGTAGACGCCCGGGTCGAAGTCGCCGCCGTCGACCCGGTAGCGGCGCCGGGCCCGCATCGCGATCTCCGCGTACAGCGTGGCGTCGGGCAGGTACGGGCGGACGATGGGCTCGGGGAGGATGACGTCGATCGTGCTGAGGTACCGCTTGAGCTCGGCCTCGAACCGGTCGAACCGCGCTCCTTCCTCCAGTGACAGGACGCACGCTTCGAGGGTGTTCCCGGACGGGTCGACGCCCTCTTCCGTGAAGACCGCCCGCAGCCGGCGGCGCATGGAGTCGAGCTTCGCGACCTCTTCGCGCAGGTCGTGCAGGACGCCGTCGACGTCCTCCGCCGCATACGCCTTGAGGGCTTCGGTGAGGTGGTTGGCGACGCCGTAGTAGTCGACGACGTAGCCGCACTTCTTGCTCTCGGCCGGACGGTTGACCCGCGCCACGGCCTGGAGCAGTTCGGCCTCCTTGAGTGAGCGGTCGATGTAGAGGACCTGCTCGATCGGCGCGTCGAACCCGGTGAGCAGCATCGACTTGACGATCAGGATGCCGATGGGTTTGTCGCCCTCGCCGAGGTCGTCGGGGAACGGCTTCTTGAACGCCGCGATCCGGTCGTCCTGGGGGCGCTTGTCCGTCCACTCGGCGAAGCGGGCCTCGTCGTCGGCCGTGCCCGGGGAGATGACCGGGACGAAGTCCATGGCGCGCAGCAGGTCGAGCTTCCTGTGCGCCTGAACGAGGACGGTCTGGCGCGGCGTCAGTTCATCGAGCGGTGTGTCGAGCAGGCGGGACGGGATCGTCTCGGCCTCGGCGACCAGCCGTTTCCGGGCCTTGATCAGGGCGTCGCGGTAGCGGATCGTCGCCTCCCTGCTGTTGGCGACGATCTGGGCCTTGAAGCCGCCGGGCAGCACGCCGGCGACGTAGTGGCGGAGCATGTGGCGGGCCTTGGCCTCGATCAGCTCCTCCACTTCGAGGACGTCGCCCCTGGTGGCGTACCGGCGCTGGAGTTCCTCGCGCTCCTGCTGGCTCTGCTCGGCGAACATGTCCTCGAAGACCTCGTCGAGGTCGCGGCCGTCGCGGACGGCGCCCTTCACGGTGTTGCCCTCGTAGAAGATGCGGACGACCGCGCCGTCCGCCTCTGCGTCGGCGAGCAGGTAGCGGTCGATGACCGGGCCGAAGATCTGGCTCGTCTTCTTCCGCTTGCCCATGATGATCGGCGTGCCGGTGAAGCCGATCCGCGCGCAGTTCGGCAGCGCTTCGAGCAGGTTCATGTGCAGCCGCGAGCCGTGCGACCGGTGCGCCTCGTCGATCAGCACGACGATCGAGTCGTCGGTGTTCAGCTCGCCGAGGGAGGGAGCTGACTCGCTCAACTCCCTGTCGGACTTCCGCGCGGCCACGTCCTGCTGCTTCTGGATCATCACGGCGACGATGCCCGGCCCGTGTTCGGACAGGAGTCGTTTCGCCTTCTTGACGCTCTTGGCCTCGTCGACGTCCTCGCCCGTCAGCCGCAGCGTCTTGGAGAGTTGCCCTTGCAGCTGCGTCCGGTCAGTGACCAGGACGACCTTCGTGGCGGCCAGCTCCGGGATCGACCGCATCCGCCGAACGAGGAAGGTCATCGTGAGGCTCTTGCCCGAGCCCTGGGTGTGCCAGATGACGCCGCCGCGCTCGTCCCGATCGCCGTTCTCCGGCTTCGTTTCGCCTGTGAGGAGGCGGTGGAGGGCGAGTTCGACGGCGCGGTACTGCTGGTGGCGCGGGGCGGCCTTGATCCGGGTCCCGTCGTCGAGCGTCATGAACGTGACGTAGTCGTGGACGATCTGAAGTAGGCGTTCCGGATGCAGCACCACGGCGGCGAGACGGTTCTGCTCGGTCACGGACCGCTCGTCGCATCCCAGCCGGGCGGCGATCTGCGCGTCCGTCGTGGGATAGGCGCTACGCCACGGCATGTAGTGCTCGACGTCGCCGGTGAACGTCCCGAGCCGTGCCCGTTCACCGCACGTCGCGACGGTGAGCTGGACGGTGTGGAACAGCTTGCGGTTGCCCACGGGCGTTCGCGTGCGATGCCGTTCGGCGTACTTGCGGATCTGCGTCACGGCCTCGGTGATCGCGTCGCCCCGGCCCGGCTTCTTGCACTCCACGACGACCAGGGGGATGCCGTTCACGAGCAGCACCTCGTCGGGGACGAGGAATTTGCGGCCCTGCGTGCCGGGGACGTCCACCCGGAACTGCGAGACGACCGTGAAGTCGTTGCGCTGCCAGTGCGTCCAGTCGATGAAGTGGACACGCTGGTCCCGGCCGCCGTCCCAGCCGTCCAGGCCGGGCACGGTCACGCCGGAGACCAGGAGTTCGGTCGCCTTCTCGTTGGCCTCCAGGAGGCCGGTCGCGGCGATGTGCCTCAGTTCGGAGATCGCCTGGGAGATCCGGCCCTCGTCCAGCCACGGATTCCCGTCCGGACCGAGGTTGATCTCGCGAACGGCCGCTTTGAGCCGCGCTTCGAGAACCACCTCGGCGAACGACTCGCGCCCGGAGGCCGCCGGGTCCGTCGGCGCGAACTCCTCGGGTGACGCCCCGGCCAGATGCTCCCAGCCCATATCGCGGAGTTGCGCAAGCAATGGGGCTTCGACCTGGAGGTATTCGGGCCCGGACACCAGCGTCCCCCGTTCACGTCAGCGCATGGCATGCTCACCGTGAACCCATCATTCCGCTCCGCATCCCCACGCGCCACGGAATTCTCAACTATGTGGACATTTACCGCTACAGGCGGAGCTCTCCACGCTTCACTCGCTCCAGCAACCCGGCGAACGCGTCCCGCCCGAACGTCAGCCGCTCCCCGTCCGGATCCTTGGAGTCCCGCACCCACACCCGCTCGCCCGACTCCGCCAGCTCCACACATGCTTCGTCGTTCCCACCACCGGTGTAGGAACTCTTTCGCCAAGTCATCATTCGTACGTCCTCATCGTCTGCTCGATCAGATCCCTCGAAGCCGCCCGAGAGAGGGCCATCGCTCCGATCTGATCGAACCGTATCGCCAGGATGTCCGCTTGGTCTCCGGCCTCGATCAAACGCCCACCGATCTGCGCGCCGGCATACGCGACCTCACGTCCACGAATCCGCAGCACCTGGAACGGACCGTCGTGCCCAGGGTGCCAACCTGATTCGCGGAGAACAACCCGCACGCAGACGTGCGGCAGCTGCGCGACTTCGAGAAGGCGTGCCAGCTGCTCCCTCATGACCTCCCGGCCAGCAACAGGACAGTCAAGGACTTCCTGGTCCATGAGAATCCAAAGATATGGCGGGTC
Source organism: Actinomadura sp. BRA 177 (assembly GCF_013372625.1). Classification (GTDB taxonomy): domain Bacteria; phylum Actinomycetota; class Actinomycetes; order Streptosporangiales; family Streptosporangiaceae; genus Spirillospora. The sequence continues at coordinate 6,402 of NZ_JABXFD010000254.1, read as the reverse complement.
GTCCCGGGTCAAGATCTCCTGGCGCTTCATACGCGCCTTCGTGGTCACCTCTGCCTCGTGCACGTGCCCGGCTGCACGAAGCACGCCCTGCGCGTAAGCCTCCGTCTGCACCAGCAACGGGACGTTCTTGCCGTGGAAGATCTTGATGATCTCTGCGGCCATCTCGTATTGGACGTATTGCCGGAACCAGTCGGGGTCATGTCCCGCACAGGCGAACATGTGGAGGCGTTCGAAGTGCCCACCCGTGTCCCATGCCTCGTCGAGGCGCTTCATGCACGTGTCACTCGGCCGAAACCGCCCAGCTTCCCAGTTCGATACGGTCCCCCGGGTCGACTTGACGATCATGGCCACCTGGGCAAGCGAGAGACCGCGTTACGTGCGATAAAACCACAGGTCAAAGGCCAGCCAGGCCCACAGTGAGGACCGCGGATCAATGGACTCGCGCACGCTCATCACTCACCCACAAGTGTCTTGACTGCACTGTAATACACAACACGTTAGCGTTCGACCACGCAAAGTGAGGCCAGAATTCAAAAACCCGAGGATGGCCCTCAATGAATGATCTTGACCTCGTCACTCCAGCGCCCGGCATCCCGGAGGTGCGCCTCACCCTCCTCGCCGTGCCGTCGACCGTCGTCCTGGCCCGCGAACTCGTCCGCTACGCGCTCACGAACTGGGGCTTCACCCGCGAAGTAATCAACGACTCGACCCTCGTCATGAGCGAGATGGTCACCAACGCCGTCGCGGCCGCGTGCGGCCGACAACTCCGCCTCCGCTGCGCTCTCCAGGAGGGGACGCCCCTCCTGGAGTGCTGGGACCCGTCCCCTGAACTCCCGACCCCGAGCCCTCCGTCCCTCACGGCCGAGAACGGCCGGGGCCTCGCCATCATCTCCGCCTACGCAAAGCAGACCGGCACCCGCCCCTCCGCCACCGGCGAGGGAAAAATCGTCTGGGCCCAGATGCCCATCTGATCGTCGGACCCGAAGCCGATCGCTTCCCTGTTCAATTCAACGTGTTGAGCGCTTTGAATGTCCGCCCTCGGTTCGGTGCGTGGGAAGAATCTTGCGTGAGGCGTTCTCTCGGCCGCTCTCGCCGAATCCGCCGCGAATGATCGTTCTCCGCGTGCCATGCCGGGCGGGGAGGCAGGATGGGGTTCATGTTGGTGATGCGCCCTGCGACGGCTGCTGATCGTCCTGCGGTGCGGGAAATGATCTCTGCACGGTGTGCGTGGATGGAAGAGCGCGGGATGCCGTCGTGGCGGCCACGGCTGGACGACCTGGTGTCGCAATGCGACAGCCCGTACGGCGACGTGTGGGTGCTGGAGCAGGACAGCTCGCAGATCATCGGACGGACGACGCTGCAGGAGCAGGGGCCGCCGTGGGGCTGGACCGACCAGGAAAAGGCCGAGCCGGCCCTCTACATGACGACTTCGGTGACCGACCCGGCCTTCCGTCATCTGCGACCGGGGACGCTGATGGCGTGGTGGGCGGTCGATCGCGCCGCGGAGTTGGGGCTGAACTGGGCGCGCCGGGACTGCATGTTCGCCGAGCTCGCCAAGTACTACCTGGCCCAGGGCTTTGACCTGGTCCGCGAGGCTGACTTCAAGGGGCATCGGCTGTTCATGATGGCCCGTGAGGCCGAGCGGCTCGACCTCACGGAGCTGTTTCACAGGTAGGCGCTTGTCGCCAGGTGCAGGTCGACGACCTGGAGGAGTTTGGCGTGGAATTCCTCGTCGTAGGGCTCGTCCTGGACGGCGGCGAGTGTGGCCTTCAAGCCATCGGGGTCGACCAGGCGGGCGTCGATGAGCGCTGATCCGTCGGCCAGCATCCGTTCCAGGATCGGGATGCCGTAGGTCTTGAGGGAGTGTTCGACGAGCCAGACGAACGACTCGCGCTCGATCGGGTTGCAGACCTCGTCGCTCATGCCCACTGCAGCCATGTGGCGGCGTTGCAGGTTCTTGAACTCTCGCCAGTGCAGCGGAAGCTGCTCACCGAACTTGATCATGGCGGGATGGGTGAACGGGTGGATCGGCCAGAGCCCCGCTCGCAGCAGCGGGGGCGCCGTGGTCTCCAAGGACAGAAGGGTGATCGCGTTCACGATCGCGGGAGGCGCGATGGCGTCGTCGCTGTAGCACAGGGCGGGGCGGGCGTCCGCACCGAGCCAGGGCAGTCTGTCGCTGATGTGGGCGTTGGCTGCGGCGACCGCCTCGGACTCCTCGGGCGAAAGCGCGACCATCTCGTCCCCGCCGAGCCCGGTCACCAGCGCTTGGGCGCCGTGGTCGGCGATCAGGCCGGTGAGCCGGTAGAAGGGCAGGAACAGCGGCTCCTCGTAAGGGCTGATTGCCTCGCCGCGGACGCGTAGGCACTCAGGATGTAGCGGCGGGGCGTCGGCGCAGTCGATGAGCAGGTCGGTCTTGCCGAACGGCAGGGCAGCGCGCATCTGGGCGCGGCGCCGATCCTGTTGAGCGCGGCCGGCGCCGATGACTTGGAGTGCGGCGGTGGTGATCCGGCCGGGCCAGCGGATGGCCGCGCGGGTGGCGATGGTGCCGGAGTCGAACCCGCCGGTCAGGTGGAAGACGGTGGTCGCCGGGTCGAGCGGCCGCAGATCCAAGGCGGCGTCGATGGTCTGGGTGAGGGCGGCCAGGACGTCGCCGGCCGGGGCCAGGTCACGAGGCCGGACGTGCAAAGCAGGCTCGGGGTAGTGCAGGTAGAGGGCGCCACCGAAGACGGCCTTGGCGCGTTCGGTAAGTCTCCGGATGCCGGTGAAGAGGGTCTCGGCGCCGTAGCGCGGCTGGTAGATCAGCAGCCGGGCCGCTTCCCGCGTGCTGATTCCGGTGGCGAACGGCTTGAGGTCGGCCATGTCCCACGAGCCATGCAGGACGCCTTCACCGTCAGCGAGGTACAGCGGCGTAGTCCGCGCCGCTCCGGCGGTGACTTCGACCGGACACCCGGGGCGTGTCTCGACCAGGACGAAGTCAGCCGGCCACTCGATAGCCAGGGCCCGCGCTCGGTCGTAGGTGCCGACCTCGACGATCCGCAAGTGCGGGTCGGCGTCACCGCGGCCTGCGAGCCGTTCCCGAACCGTGATCAGGGTCCGGGCGCCGTCGGTGACGGCGAGGTGCTCCAGCATCGGGTGGCCGAACGGGGCGATCCGGCTGGTCCGGTCGGTGGTGGCGTAGACGGTTCCGGTCCAGACCCAGGTGGCCGAGGCATAGGGGGTGAGTCGGAAGGTGAGCACGCGCACTCCTCCAAGCAGGGGGGCGGGCCCGGCCGGTGGACGACCCGGGCCCGCGTCCGGACAGGCTTCTACGACAGGCGCGGTCAGGTGATGGGGGTGTCGTAGGTCTGGGCGCCGTCGGAGGACCCGGACCGCTTCTTGGTCTGGTGCGCGTCGATGGGGGTCTGGACGATCAGGAGGACCGGGCCAGTGAACAGATCGCCTTCGATGTCGGCTGCGGCCTCGGGCGGCGCGAGGTCGTCCAGGACGGGGTCAAGCAGCAGTGGGCTCATCGGTTCCTCCCAGGGAACTCGGGGCTGTCGTTTGCACGATCGCCCGGTCTGGCGGGAGGCTCCAGCGGTCCGGTTGTCGGTCAGTTATCGACGATGTACCGACCGTTTGTCGTCAGCAGCCCCGTTCGTGCTGGTCAGCGGCGAACAGGACGTTCAGGGCGAGCTGGTAGGCGGCCTGGACGGGTTCGATGGTGTCCAGCCGGATCCGTTCGTCGGTGGCGTGCAGGCCGATGTGGTCGACACCGAATCCGGCTGTTGCCGGGACGCCGAGGCCGGCCAGGTAGTTCCCGATGTTCGATGGCCCGGCGATCTTCGCGGTGGGCGCGAGACGAACGGCGTGGGCGCCGTCCAGGAGAGCGGCCCGCAGCGGAGAGCTGTCGGGAAGTGCGTATTCGGGCCAGCGGGTGGTGAAGTCGATGCTCGTGCTCTTGGTTTCAGGCCACGCCGCGTCGACGGCCGCCGCTTGGGCATGCAAGAGGTCCACGGCATCCTGCTGGGCAAGGGCTGGGGTCAGCCGGATGTCGACGTTCAGGATGCACAAATCTGGAACGGTGGAGTAGCCCTGGCCTCCGGTGATGGCTGTGACGGTGAGCTTGGCCGGTAGCGGGAACGTCTCGCCTGCTGTATCGGGGAGCTCAACGGCATGCAACGCCGACACCAGTTGGGCGGCTTTGGTGATCGCATTGGGCGAGGACGAACGAGAGCCCGAATGCGCCGCGACCCCGTATACGTGCATCTGTGCTCGCAGGACGCCGCGACCGCCGATGACGACATGGTCGATCCCGGGATAGCCGATCATCACTCCATCCACCCGCGGGGGTGCGTCCGAGCCTTCGAAGTAGGCTTTCGCGCCGCCGAACCCGCCAGTGTGCTCATCCACGTCGAACAGCAGGACAAGGCTCCCGCCTAGTCCGCCGGCGACGGCGTTCAAGCGTGCAGCAAGATGAGCGAAGACCGCCGCGCCGACTTTGGAGTCGCTCGTTCCTCGACCGTGCATCCACCCGTCGACAAGGTCACCGGACGTCGGCGGTCGGCTCCACGCCTTCTCGTCGCCAAAAGGTGCGGTGTCCAAACAGGCATCGAGCACGTAGCGGGGGCCGACCGGGTCACCGACGACTTCGCTGACGAGCGCCACGTTCTGCCCGTCGGTGTCGGTGAGCCTATGGGCGGGCAGGCCATGGCCATGCAGCCAGTTCTCCATGCGCTCTAGCACCGGGTCGTAGGAGTCGATGCCGCCACGGCTGGGTAGCCGCACCAGGTCCTGGGTCAAGGCGATGACGCTGTCGCGGTCGTCTTCGGCGAGCTTGAGCGCTTCGTCGGCGGTCTGGGGAGTCATGTGGTCGCGTCTCGCTTCCGTACGACGTCCAGGGCGTGGACGGCCCCACAGGTCTCGATCCGGCGGGCGGCCGCGTATGCCTGCCTGCCGTGATCCAGCAGCCGGGAAGCCTCCGCCCTGCCCAGGCTGATACCCGAGTCGAACGCCTCCAGTGAGGTGAGCGATGGTATCGGGACGACCGCGCTTCGCTCACTTGCGCAAAAGAACCGCTCTGGCGTCCCAGGATCTTCTACGAGACCAATGTGCACCGTCTTCAGGCCATGAGTGCGGTCAGACGGATCGCGCAGCTTCAGGAGGCGGAGCAAGTGATCGGCAAGCACCTGGTGGAAGGGCGGCCCGAACAGGACGCGGTAGTGCACAAGGGTCGGCCGTTGCTCCAGGGTCTCTTCGATCGTTTTCAGATATACGAGGTCGCGGGATCTGGACCCCACCACAACCAGGCACTCCCGGGCACCCCGCACCGTCTCCAGCAAGGCCCGCTGCAACTCGGGCACACTCGTCAGCAACTTCGGGGCCGCCCGTGTCAGACCCTCGTCCTGGTGGGCGAACAGCACCTCGGGCGACTGCCCGTAGATCTCGCACAGCGTCTTGCGATGCCCCATGCTCGTGGTGTGCTGGTTCAGTTCCCAACCGCTGACCATGCTCGGCGTCACCCCGGAACGGCCTCCCGGCGTCCGCAGCTCGAACTCCTCGGCGACATCCTCAAGCGTCCAGTTCCGAGCCAATCGAGCTCTCCGCAACGCGGACGGCTCGACCTCGCCTCTCGACGGCCGACGGGGCATGGCCGAACACCTCCGCCTCCCGCGATGCGCTCCTGAACACTCCCGACACCCATCATGACAAACCGCTAGCCGATCACTGACCCATTCCACCCTCGGGCGGTCTGGGCGGTCCGGTGGTTTTGCAGGACGGCGATTGCTTCGACGAGGCGGTCCGGCCCTACACGAAGGGACGCTCCTCCTGGAGTGCTGGGCGAACTCCCAACCCCGAGCCCGCCGTCCCTCACTGCCGATAACGGCCGCGGCATCGGCATCATCTTCGCCTACGCCAAGAAGACCGGCACCCGCCCCTCCGCCACCGGCGAAGGCAAAATAGTCTGAGCCCAAATGCCCGCCTGACCGCTACACCCGCACCCGCCCGCTCAACAAGTCCTCCATCACACCCTCACGCAGACTCTCTGTTGACGAGAGCTCTTCGCTGACAGCCCGGACCGCCTCACCACAAGCCTTGAGTGAGGCCACCAATTTGCGTTGGGCGTCCAGCGATGGCAACGGCACGGGCATCGCCTTGAGTTCAGTCGAGTTGATGGTGGCTAGATTGGATGTTTGCTTAGCAATTCGCGCGAAATATGCCCTCCCCTTAGGCGACGCCACGTAGAGTGCAAGATATTCGGGAACTACTACTCGCCGGTCACAGCGGACACGGAAGATGGTAAGCATTCAGCGCAGGCGCTTTGAGGCATGGCGAGATGGCGTTGCGTGAGCGCAACGCGGATGGGTGTTCAGGCGGTGGCCGGGTCGGGTGGCATCCAGGGCCGGCCCAGGAGGGCGGCGCGGG